>JARGNK010000019.1:8119-73693 GCA_029213145.1 Rubripirellula sp.
TCGCAGTGGTCGGTCGATTATTTCGCAGTGAACAGTCGATTATTTCGCAGTGAACTGGAGGCTAGACATCGACCAGCTCGGTTACTGAGTCTGGTTGGCGATCTCGTCTTGCTCTCGGATGACGTTGCCCACTCGTGCTAACTCAGTCTCAAAGATTTTTGATTGCTGTTGGGCTTGCTTGACTTGATCGTTCAGTGAGTCTCTTTCATCACGAAGATAGTCGAGGTCTGCACAACGGGCTGCCAGGTCCCGCTGGGTGCGATTCAGTTTATCGACGGTGTCGTGCAATTTGTTTTGCAATTCAAGCTGCCGATCAGCGTCCTGCTTATTAGGATCCGCTTCAAGCCTGACCGTCGAGTTTTGTTGCAGTCGATCGATCGTCTCTCGGTGTTCCCGAACAACCTCGACCTGCAAATCCAACTCAGTTTGTGATTGCTCGGAGGATTTTTGGAACGCGAGGATCAAATGTTTCAATTGCGAGATTTCTGTCGCTTGACGCTGTTCCCGCTTCTCAAGTTCCGCATTTGATTTCAAAAGCTCCTGCAATTGACGCACAACGTTTTCACTGCGTTTTTGCTCCGCCACAAGCGCGTCGTCGAGTGGTTGTTTCTCGTTGCGCAGCATCGCCAGTTCTCGTTTCGTTTTGGCGAGGCGATTGTCGGCGTCAACATGCTTGACCCACAGTGACTCGTACTCGAGCCGTAGGTGATTGATATCCACTTGTTGTGCCTGACTCAGGCGGTGCAGATCACGGTAACGCGACTTACGTTGTCGGGCCGCGGTACGAGCTTTCCAGTATCGAGACTCTAATTCCGCTAGCTTGGTTCTTTGACCAGCCCGGTCTGGATACCAAAACAAATAGCCAATCAGAATGCCCGCGATTAGAAATAGCAACAGCGAAAAAAGAGGAAGCGCAAGAAAGTCAGTCATGGGAGCGAGTCCGCGAAACTAGTGATCCACAAAGCAAAGATTGGCGATAGCAAAACTGACAAAACCCCGTCAACTCCAGTTTCACTTGTGAAACAGACCTTGCGCGGCAAGCATGCGACGGAACACCCGCCACGGCTTCAACGGTAACTCCATACACAAGAACCAAGCTTGTGAGCATTAGTGAGTGATCCGTTCACTCAGAAAACCCGCTCACATTCCAAGCGATTCAAAATCAGAGTAAAAGACGCGTGATTGTGGGTCATGGTTTTGCTCGAGCAGAATTGCGGATTTGCCATGGCCCGACGTACTGTCCTTACTTCCGGAATCACCTATCCATTTTTTGGCAATTGACGATCCATTCCAGCTCGCATGAACTACCTTCGACCGAAAGGTCATTGATTGGGCATTTGGTCTTTCCGTAAATCGAGTTAGATCGTTTTAAATTTTTGAATATGCGAATCACATTGGGCGGATGTTGACCACAACACCTTTAAAAGCGGGTGTGCGACTGCCTGGATCGACATGCCTCGCGACTAACTCGTTAGCTTCCGGGTAGTACATTAACGCGTTGCCGGGACGGATTTCGTTGAATCGTCGGGCGAGAATACCAGTTAGCTCCCCTGTTTCATTGCAAACTGTGACAGGTTGATTGTGCTTCAGGTTCAAACGGTCGAGATCGTCCTGATGCATCAGGATCACATCCCGGCGGTCCTGATTTCGGTACAGGTCCTGTTCCTCATAAACGACCGTGTTGAATTGTCCCTCGCTGCGTACAGTCATCAATCGAAGCTCGCGGTCACCGGTCGCTTTAAGTGGTGGTATTGCATGGGTGTGTAAGACACCCCGGCCATCAGCTGTCGCGAATGACGGTTGATGAAAGGTGCGTCCACCGATCTGAAACTCTTGCCGCGACTGATCGATATCAGCAATGTTTTCGTATCCCGGCACGACGGCACTAATCCATTGGCGAAGTGTGCTGCTCTTGCGCATCTCCTGCCAATCAATTCCTTGTGTTTTGGGTACCAGTCGTTCGGCAATTGCCGCGATGACATCAATCTCGCTTCGCGGGCCGGGAAGCCGGCGTGGTCCGCCATCGCTCAAACGCACAAAGTTGAACATCGACTCTTGCGTGGTCGGCTCGGGTTCTTCATCGCGAGCCAAGACTGGCAAGATGATTGTATCGGCAGCCAATCCATTAACGTGTCCAGTGTTGAATGTGGTGCTTAGCATCACATTCATTTCGAGTCGCGAGAGCGCTTCGGCTGCAAATTTTGAATCGGGGTTTGAGCCGTAAAGATTTCCGCCCAAGCAGAAACCCACTTTGACTTCATATCGGTTCGCAGCCTCCATGCAAGCTAGCGTGTCACGACCTTCGGTCGTGGGGAGCTGAACGTGATATTTTTCCTGCAACGCATCGAAGATTTGCTGTTTTAATTTTGGGGTGACACCGACACTGCCGATTCCCTGCACGTTACTGTGTCCGCGAATTGGCATCAAACCGCAGCCCGGTCGTCCCACCATGCCGCGGGCGAGGGCGAGATTGGCAATCGCTTGAATGTTCTGCACCCCATGAGCGTGGTGGGTAACTCCCATTGTCCAAGCGAACACAGAACGCTGACTTGCTGTGTAGATGTCGGCGATGGATTCGATTTCACCACGGCTGATTCCCGACTTGGTTTCGATCTCCTCCCACGTCAAGGCATCCAGCGATGCCAGCCACTGGTCCACATCTCTGCAGTGATCGTCTAGGAAGCTTTGGTCGAGCGCACCCCGTTTCTTGACGGCTTTTGCGATTCCCCACAGCAGCGCCAAATCACCTCCAATATGTGGTTGCAGGTAGTGCGTGGCGATTTTGGTTCCGGCGATCAGCGAGCGAGGGTCGCTAGGCACGCGAAACTTGACAAGGCCTGTTTCGCGTACGGGATTGATGACGACGATCTTCCCACCTCGACGACGCAAATGCATCAGGGATGTCATCAGTCGTGGATGATTGCTGGCTGGGTTCCCACCGATCAGGAAAAGACAATCGGCTTGTTCTAAGTCCTCTAAGACGATTGTGGCGGTGCCACTTCCAATACTCGATTGCAACCCGACGCCACTCGCTTGGTGGCAGTAGTAACTGCAATTGTTAACATTGTTTGTTCCGTAGACACGAGCCAACAACTGCAACAGGAATCCCGCTTCGTTACTGCTGCGTCCGCTGAAGTACCAAAAGCTCTGATCCGGTTTCGTCCGCTTGAATTTGTCGGCGATGGCATCAAACGCTTCGGTCCAGCTGATTGGTTCAAAGTGGCTGGCACCGCGACGGTATCGCAGCGGTTGGATCAAGCGACCGAGGGACTCTAGTTCTCGCGGACTGAGTTTGCGCAAGTGATCGAGTGAATTTTCTTTCCAAAATTTTGGCTCGATCGCCGGTTGCATATCAGCGACCATCGCTTGCAGGCTTTTCTTGCAAACTTCCGGGAAAGATCCAATTTCATTGACCATTCCCCCTTGCTGCCCACCCATCCCTAATGCGCAGGTTTTGCACGCATTTTTTGAACGCATGGCTTTGTATAGTTTCCACAGACCACCTGCCTCACGGCCCTTCTTAAGGGTGTAAACAATGGCGCGAAACCCGCCACCACTTTTCACATTCATTGGTCGACTCCGCAGGCGTGATCGTATTATCGTTTTGGTGATAGCAAGTGCAGGCCTGCCGACCTCATTGAACGCGAGATGCGCATGCGACGCGATTAACGACGGGGTTGAGGTCGGGGCTGGGGCTGCGGAACTCGACGGCGATTCTCGAATTGAATTTGCTGAATTCCAGGTGGTTTAGTTTGGGCTATTTGGATGCGTTTGCGCAATAATCGAGCGAGTTCACTGCAGGTTTCCTGCATTGCGGGATCTTCTGCCAAATTATGCATTTCGTTCGAATCTTGCTGATGATCGTACAGTTCGCGACCGCCCTGCCCTGCCTCGCCCCACTCGGTATACCGATATCGTTCGGTTCGAATACTGTAACCTTCATTATATTGCGACAAAGCGGACGAGCGGGTGACAACGTTTGGATCGACGAGCGTGGCCTTTAGGCTCACACCCGAAACAAAGTCAGGGATCGACAGTCCCGCCAGATCGGCCAGTGTTGGGTAGTAATCGACCATCTCTGCCATCGATTTTGCGACGCTGCCTTTGGCGACACCCGGTCCCGCGATGATCAGCGGCACACGAGTTGCGTTTTCGAAGAGTGTCGTTTTTTGATAGTGACCATGTTCGCCCATGTGATAACCGTGATCGGAGGTGAACAGAACAATCGTATTGTCCGTCAGCTCGTTCCTATCCAGGGATTCTAGAATGCGACCGATTTGGGCGTCGGCGAAGCTGATCGATGCGTAGTAGGCCTGAATCGCCTGCTTCGCAAGCTTGGGATCGAGATTGCGTTCCTCCTTGCGACGTGTGACCGATTTACGGGCCGGTTGGGGCAGTGAATCGAGATAGCCAGCGGGAACCGTGGGCACAGTAATTTCGCCACGCGGGTGAGCATCGAAGTAACTTTTTGGTGCGACATACGGGGTGTGAGGGCGGTAAAGTCCAACCGCCATGAAAAAAGGAGTGTCCTCCTTCGCGAACTGACTCAACAACCGATCGGCCTCGGTTGCTGCAATCCCATCGGTCTGTTCTTCATCGCTTCCGTCAGCGGCGAGCCAACTGAGGGTTGCTCCAAAAGAGCCGGGCCGGAGGCTAAAAATTTGACCTTCGTCGGTTTTGTCCCGACCTCGTGGATTGATGGTGTAATTCCATGAATAGGGATCGTCGTGTCCACTTGTCCCGATATGTTTCGGGACGTTGTAGTGATAGATCTTACCGATCCGGGTTGCGAAGTAGCCGGCGTCCCGAAAGTGCTGGGACATCGTATTCACGTTTGGAATATGCTCGCGAATGTAGATCGCGTTCCGCCTTACCAGGGTTTGGTCGGGATAGAGACCCGTCATGAAAGATGCGCGACTTGGTCCGCACAGCGGATACTGACAATGCGCCTGTTCGAAACGCACACCGCGCTGAGCTAAGCGATCGATGTTTGGCGTTTGCACCAGTGGGTGACCGTAGCATCCAATGTCGCAATTCAAATCATCACAGATGACCAGCAGCACATTCGGCCGTTCGGCGATCACAAACGATGAACTGATCAGTACGTAACCGAGGCAAACTGTAAGTGCGGCCCAGCGAAAAAACAAATGGAGCATTGGATTTCTTTTTCAATGGAGAAAACGTCTCCTCGAACGTCATGCTAGCTCAACCGAGCTAACTGGAGAGATTGTCTCCACGAGCGTGCCGGGCGAGTGTTTCTTGATATTTCTTTTTGCCTTCTTCGACTGATCTTCGGATGGCTCGTGTGCTTTCCTCCGATTCCTTTCTGAGCTCAGCGACCATTTGGAGCGATTCAATTTGGAAGTCGCTAATCGAGTCGACCAATTTTTGAACAGATTCTGGATTGATGGTGCTTCCATAGCCCGCTTTCAAAGCCGCTCTTTCCAATTCTCGTCCGAGATCGGCAATATCTTCCAAACCTTTATTGACGCCTTCTTTCATCGCCTCGGTCGCCTGGGTGACCTCGTGTAGGCCGTGTTGGCTCGTATAAACAGTCCCCAAAATTGTGAAGACGTGTTCATTGGTGGTGAAAAATGTGACCGCTCGGCGGTAAACACGATCTTTGACATCATGAGTTTGCTTGAGCTTCGTGATCAACGTCTCTCCGACGTCGTAACCAATCTCAAGGTTCTCGGCGATGTCTTTCAGAAGTTGATAAGTTTGATCTTCTTTTTCGTACCGATGGCGAGCTTCATCGCGGGCCAGTTCCAGAGCGCTTTTTCCGCCTTCGTCGGTTCCCGTGTACTCGTCCAGCGCCGTTTGTGATTGGCTTAATGCATCCTTCGCGGCTTCGAGAGTCGGCACTTGCATATCAAATAATTCGCGGGCCAGGATTTCAGATTCCTTGAGCGCAAATCTGAAATCGATGTAGCCTTCCATGATTGCCTCTTCACGACGAAGTTGATCTTTCGTCGCTTTGGCAACTTCGCTGTAAACATCAACGATTTTTTCAAATCGATCGCTCGGTGTCCCCCGACGAATTTTCATCCACCAATTGGATACTTTTTCGGTGCCGCTGATTTTGCCGTCATCCAATTGAGCGATCAGACGCTTGCTGTCTTCGCGGACAGAGTCGAACATCTGGGTAATGTCCATGTAACGGTTACCCACAGAAATTCCTTCGACATTCTCGCGAACCAAAGCATTGAACGCGCTCATGTGTTGGATCACATCCGCGATGGCCAAAACCTTGGCCTCATCGATGTGTTTGACTTCTTCGAGCAGGGTGATCAGCTCTTGCGGCGCCGTGTTTTCGTTATCAAACCCAAATTTTTTGAGTGTCTCCACGGCGCGGTTCAGGTAATCATTCGTGATCTTTGAGCCGGTTTGGGTCGCCGGTGCAGTTTGCTGCGGGGCAGATGCTTGTGCGTGGTCGGACATGCCGAGTCGTCTCCGAAGATGAGTGAATTAACCGTCCGGCGTTTACTGTCAGGCAATCCGCCGGAACATAACGTAAACCGATAAGGTACTGGTCCGCAATCGTTTGAATATTGTGACGATTTACCAGTCCATTGATTCGCACCCCACCAATGATGCTAAGGCTTTTGTTCCTGAGCCAGGCTGGAATCCGCCATGAATCGATAAGCCTAGGTGTTTTCTGAAAGAAAGTGGCGGTATGTAGTGAAGCTTTTCAACAATATGACTTGATCTCTAACTTCACGGTTTAGCCCCGTTTGGTTTCCTATCTGGCTCCGCCAATCAATCTGATTGCCTAAGATAGTGAGGTCCGATTTGGCGTCTGACAGGGCGCTCGCCATAGTTTCGCTACCGATTTCCCAGAGCTTCACACCTATGTCTCGAATGTCGCAGGCCCAAGCGAAATCTGGTCGAATTCAGCGGGATCGGGACGGTAGCTTAGTGGGCGGAGATTTGACGATCGCCGAAACTCTGCGAGTGATGGATGTCGCGCGGCAAATGCGTGATCAGCGTGAGACCGCCGAGGAGATGTTCCAACGAGACGATCTGCGGTGGAAGCTTCGTGAAAAATTGTTGAGGACAGCCCGAGTGTCGAGAGACACCGTCACCGAGGCTGAAATTGAAGCCGCGATTCGCCAATATTTCGAAAATCTACATACCTATCAGGATCCAGCCCCTGGATTGAAGTCAGCATTGGCTCATCTCTGGATATGGCGGGGCCGCCTGCTTGTCGCCGCGACCGCGTTGGCGGCGGCTGGATGGTGGTTTTTTGCCTAAAAAGTGTTAGTAATTAAGTCATGTTATCGTTAGCCCATTCTGCGACCCAATCGTCGGCAACCTAATCATCTCAATCGAGAAGGACACCGTTTCGATGCCGATTCCCGGTCCGATAGTTCATCAACAACTGATGGTTGCATACACACGCTTGCACGATGAGTTGGCAAGCAATCGTACGACCATCCTGCAATCAGGGGACCAACGTGCGGAACTAGACCAAGATCGCAGCGATGCTTTGATCCGATTGGCCAAGCACTATTTGCCAGAATTGACATCCGAATCGATTGACAACACTTGGTCAGAGGTTCGCGATGCGATGATGCAAATCCTGCGTCACAAAGAAGATCAGGTATCCCAAACCAAGCTGCGTCTTGATGATCTGATGGAACAGCGGACTGATCACGAGCAGCAATTAACTGACGTCAACACAGATTTGGATGAGGCGATGCAAGAGCATCAAGCTGCCATCACCCAAGTCGAAGACACGTTGCGTAGTGATTCGAAATTTGTAGAGCTTTCGGATCGTGCAGCACTTGCTGAAGCAGCGCTCGAGCGTGCGGAGGCCAATTTAGCTGAAATCGACCAAGATGCTGCTAGGAAGCTGCCAGCTTACGAGAGCAGCGCACTTTTCCATTACCTTTACAAGCGAAATTTTGGTTCGGGAAAGTACAAGTACCGCGGTATGACGCGACATGCTGATCGTTGGTTGGCCCGATTGGTAGACTTCCAGCGCGCCAAAAAAAGTTATGAGTTTCTTCGGCGAACTCCGGAGCACATGCGAGAAATCATTGCCCAAGATCGAGATGCATTCGAAACTGTGATGGGCGAATTGGAGCGGCGACGTGATCAGATCGCCAATTCTGTCGGTTTGGTCACGGCCGCCGATCGATGCGAAAAACTTGACAGTGAACGAGAGCATCTGCTCCAAAACTTGAATGAATTATTGGTCGCAACAGAATCGCTTCAACAAGATTGGAATGCGATGGAGGATCCTCAGGGTCCTTTTTATCGGGAGGCGATTGATCGTTTCCGTGAAGTACTCAGTGGGATGAACATTGGGGACTTGAAGCGAAGAGCAAAGAAAACTCGGGAAGTCACCGACGACCAAATTGTTGCCACTTTGCTTGGTGTCGAATCTGATATCGAGCAACTCAATCGGCAAGCTAGAAAGCGTAGTTCGGTCGCCCAAGACGATTACCATTTTCTGGAGGATCTGGGGCGGTTAATTCAGCGGTTTCGGGCAGCGGAGTTCGATTCTTCACGATCACAATTCGTAGATTCTTTCGAACTTAATGATGAACTTCAGATCGCCCGTGAACATTTGAAAGTTGATCGCTTATGGAAACGGCTTCGTAAGGCGCAACGATGGACTTCGATGGTAGGAAGCCCGTTTAAACGTGGGTCAACCGATGCACTGAGTCAGATATTACCCAACGCGATGGCCCGCGCTGCAGGGGATTCGTTGTCTGAGCAGGCACGGCGCGCAGGGATGCGTCGCGTGGCTCAGGAGGACTCAGCAAAGTAGTGGTCCGAAGGTTCTGATTCACTGGACGATTGAGATTATGGCACCGATGTGAGATTACGGCACCGATGCCAATCAATAGTGCTATTGCGTGGTCCTTCGTACCGTAAACAAACGCTGGCTTGCCCATGCCGGTTGAATGTCCAGTCGCCAACAAACACTGGCCCGGGGAGATTCGCCTTCATTCAATTCTGGCACCTTTCCCAATGGAACGAGCGGGCTGGCGAGATCTGGTAGCGAGGTAAATCGAGTGACGACTGTTTCAAGATGCACCTGTTCAACGATGCCGCCGATGGCCAAGAAGTCGTTCATATCAGCTGCGGAAATTGCATCGGCTGATTCATACGTTAACGGTTCGTACTGATCATCCACCAAGATCGCCTTTTTTAGATCTGCAAATTCCACATCGATCGGCATGCCGATTGGAACATTGGCGAAATGCTGTGAATCGAAAAGAACGATCGCTGTTTTGCTAGTTGGTGAAAGCCGTAGCACAGTCTGTTCTGATACCTGTTTGCCAACCAAGTACGAGGATGCTCGCTGCACCATCCAATTGGCTGTTTCGGAAATGCTCGCGCCCGCTACGACCTTTTCCCCGTTGAACCGCGAAGCAAAATTGGGGTAGATGCCAGCGGCTGGTTTTTCTTTGACCTGCAATTGGGAGCTAGCTGTGGGGAATGCATCTTTTAAATTCCGGGTTTGTTGACTGGCAAACAAACGCTGCCATTTGAGCGCTTCCGAGGTTGCTCGGTCGTATCGTTTGATCTGATCGGATAGCCCCGGAGCTTTCGCCACTAACTGGTCCAGCGCCGGTTGGCAGGTTTGAATCACATCCCGGCTATCTAGGGTGATCCGTCGATCGGCGATTGTGATCTGCTTGAGGAGATTCTGATAAGTTGCCGGAACTTCATCGATCGGTGTTGAGGCGGCAGCTGCCTTGATGATCGCGGCGAGACCGCTTGTCGCAACTTTTTTAAGTTGGGAAGGCGTGGGCTTCAATTCAACCCGTCTGCGATCGGTAAAAGCCCATTGAATCGCCGTCGCTCGCGCAAGATTCGCCGAGGCCTTTTGCCACAAAGCCACGACGTGGGCGAAGGACTCCACTGCGTTGCCACTGTGTTGCTCTGTTAATTGTGCGTTGCCAGAGGCAGTGATTTCACGAGCGATGCGGGCTGTCTCAGCGGCGAAGCCATTGACTGCGTCCAGCTGTTCAGTCAGTAAGGAGTTTGCGGTTGTCAGGTACTCCGCCTTTCGTTGCTTAGTGAGCAACGGGTCACCTTGGTTCAAAAGCGTGTTGAAATTCCCAAAGAAAGGTTTGCGGGCGGTGGGCGAAAAGAAATTAGTTGCTCATACAGCTCCACTCCCTTTTTTCCATTCGTGTTTCAAAAATTTCGAACCGAGATTCTTGCAGTGCCCGATTCGCTTGCTCAAGAAAGCGAGTTCGTGCTGCGGTTTCACGGTTGAGTTTGCCTCGGATTCGGCCGACCAACTGCGAGCCTTTTGTTGTGGTGGCATAAGCTAACCCGAATCGATCGACTTGCATGGTGAGAAGCATGAGTTTGCTTTCCAGGTCATGCGCTGCGGGTTCGCCCATGAGTTTCAGATGCTTGACGTCAGGACAGGCTTTCCACAATCGACCCGCTGATTTGGCGATCTGCCGATCTGACCATCTGGTCGGATCATCTAGCGATTCGTGATACGTAATGACTATTTTTTCCTCGGCGTTGTAAAGCTCGTAGAGCTCCGTAGCAAGTTGGTTGGATCCTTCAATGGCTCCATGCGTTGTGATCGGGCGTTCGGGGCTTTTGGAGGAAGGGTTGCCTTTGGCTTGACTTGCGGTAAGTGAAAAGACAAGCATCGAAAGTCCAAGTATCAAACCGTTTCGCATCGGTTATTCCCCTTCCCGGGTGACGGCTAGAATTTCCCCGCCCAGAATCGTAATGGCCTGATCGTCTGAACCGATCAAACTGGCCATCCCGAGCGTTCCGCGAATCGCATTGTCTTCCGGGACGAGCGGCCCAAACGTGACAGAGACCGATTTACCAGGCTTGGTCATCGCAATCGGTGCCGAGGAGGCTGACGACAAATACATATCGCATTGGATTGTCTTACCAGCGAGTGAGGAGATCGTGGAAGCGTCAGTCGTGCCATGTAGCAAAATCGCTGGATACGACCGAGGAGATGTCGATGTGTCGTAGGTCATGATTTGAACGACGTTTGGTCGACCATCACCGATTACAATCAATTCAAGATCCGCTTGCTTGCTTGGTTCGGTGGGTGGATTTGTTTTGAGTTGAATATTGCCATTCTCAGGCAAGCGTTCTGCGACTGCTTCAACCGCGGATTCTGTCAATTGCTTAGTTTTCGCAGTTGCCTCATCCAAGGCTTGCTTTACCTCTTCTTTTGAGCAGCCATTGAATACTGAAATCGTCAGTGACAAGGCGATGGCGACAACAACGCGGCAAGTCAAAGGGGCGAGCGCTGATCCACACATGAGGTTGATTTACCGTGGGAGTCCAGAGTGGAAACGAAGCGAAGCGTCGATGAAACAACGAATCCAAATCTGTTTCAAATCGTGCAGACTATTTGATTCAAACACTTCGTCGTGTTGATTCAAACACTTCGTCGTGTTGATTCAAACACTTCGTCGTGGCGAATGGAAAAGCCGGCGTCAAATTTTTGGACAAATCAGGTGGCTGACCTCGATGTGGACTGCAACTGTCTAGCAGTACTTCGTGAGTCTGCGACATTTACCAACCCACCCAAACGGTTGGTGCGGACGTGGTGCGGTGGATCTGTGATGACGGACTAACCGATTAGGCGAAACTCGATTGACCGTGGATGGGGCCCGATTTCAGATCGCAGAAGTTGATCTACCTGATGTTTTATCAACGGGCTGATCGATTAAATGCGGACTGGTGTGCAGACGGACATACCGATCGGTGCAACTTGAACCGCTCCGCTGATACCCTTGAGCGACTGCTGATTGATTAGACGCGTCGGCGATCTAACCATCGAAAAAAGATCATCACCATCGAGAGTGCACTGGCCAGTAGCAGCGGCGAGGTGAAGGTGAAGAGAATAAAGGTGATGTGTGCTATCCGACCGACGTCTTCCCCGCTGGTGCCCGTTTTACCCGATACGATCACATTGATTTCGTCTTGGATCGCGGGAACCCGGGATGCGTAAAACAAGCCTGCCGACATCACCGAAAAGATGACCATCATCAACATCATGAAGCCCAGGCTCATTTGCGGTGGGCGTCGGCGCGGGGTGACTGCAGACTGCATGTCCTAATTGTAGCAGCTGACAGAGTTTTTGATGGCTGATGAGAAATCGATTTACGCCTGGAGTTGCCTCTGCTGCTCATAAAGCACAATTCCGACGGTGGTTGCGAGATTCAGGCTCCGAACATGTTGGCTGGTGGGCAGGCGAATAGCCCGGGAATCGGCTGGGTCGAGGATTGTTGCCGGTAATCCCGATGTCTCTCGTCCGAAAACGAAGGTATCTCCGCGTTCAAAAGAGACATCCCAGATGGTTCGCTCGGCAAATCGGGAAAAAAAGAACATCCGTCGCGGAGCTAATTGGGACAACAGGTCCTGCCAGTTAGCCGCATCTCCCAGTGCGAGGTGCTGCCAGTAGTCGAGTCCAGCTCGTTTCAGCTTGGCATCATCAAGTTGAAAGGCGGTGGGGCGAACGATCCAGAGCTTTGCGCCCACGGCAACGCAGGAACGCCCAATGTTGCCGGTATTCTGTGGAATCTCGGGCTGATACAACACCACGTGTGCTGAAAATCGATCGGACTGATCGTTATGATGGGGGTCGGACACCTGCTCGTTGGGTGTCGGATTTGTCGTCGATGATCTTAATTCACCCATTCCTTGTTTCCTGTTAGGGCCCCCGCGGGCGCTGCCTCTGATTTATGCCGATCCAAGTAACCTGTCCGAAATGCCTTAAGCGATTTCAAGTCAGTGACCACTTCGCTGGCAAAACGGGTCCATGCCCCAATTGCAAGGAACAGATTAAGGTCCCGGACAAGTCTGAAGAAGTCGTCATCCATGCTCCGGACGATGGTGCTCCGAAGGATCGGTCCGGCCGCAGTGTCCTCAAACCCCTTAAAAGAAAGGAAACGGACGTCACCCGCAAAGGGCTGTTGCTGTCCGGAGCTGCCATCCTAGTCGCCTTTGGGTTGGCATTTGTGGTTCGGTACATGAGTGGTAGCGGTGATCTCAGCGGTGGCGGCTTATTGGTAGTGAAAGTTGTTGGTGCCCTGCTGCTTGCTCCGCCATTAGTGTGGGCTGGATACACGTTCGCTCGGGATTCTGAATTGGCACCCTACGTTGGTCCAGATCTACGGAATCGCGTCTTGATATTATCGGTGATTTTGGCCGCGCTGTGGTTGGTCTACGCTTTCATCCCCAGCTATGTCATGGAACTCGATTCCGCCTCTGAGATGTCTTACGTCGTCTTTGGGGTGATCTTTTCGATCATGCTGGTAATGGGCGCATTTGCCTCAGTGGGGACCTTTGAACTGGAATTTTTAAACGGACTGGTCCACGCCGGCTTGTACTTGCTGGTGACACTTGCGTTGGCTGTTGTTTGTGGGTTCCAATTGGCGACAGGTTAATCAGCGATCGCTTTCCAGACGACCACATCGACAGCTGATTTGATGATTTCATTTTCATCGCCTTTCCAACATACCGCCCAGAACCTGTGGCAGGAGAATTGACGAGATGTTGCCGGAAATAGACTCGCTGCATCGAATCGGGTCGTTAGTTCGGATTCCTCCCGCTGATGATGTGCCGTTGTCTGCACGAGTGCGACGAGTACTTGATACGGCGCCACTGCGTCGACTGGGATCGATCAGTCAACTGGGAATGGTCAGCTTGGTTTATCCTGGTGCCAATCACTCACGCCTTGAGCACACGCTCGGCGTGTATCACAACGCCTTGCGCCTGCTAGCTAGATTTTCAGCAGATGACGAATTCACGTCACGCATCGACCAACCGATGGCGGAGGCGTTCGTGTTGGCAGCTTTGTTACATGACGTTGGTCATTGGCCCTTCTGCCATCCGATCGAAGACATGCAATTGGGTGAGGTGGGCGAACATGAGACGCGGATCGCTGATGTGATCGATACTTCCGAATTGGGCCAGTGCATTGAGCAGGATTGGCGGTGCAATTCGCAGCAAGTAATCGATCTGCTGGAACCCAACGGCCTTGCAGATGAGCAAGCAACCTTTGCAATGAGCTTTCTAGCGAGTTGCCTGAGCGGTCCAATCGACATTGATAAACTCGATTATCTTCAGCGCGATAGTTTGCACGCCGGTGTGCCATATGGTAGCCAGTTTGATGTTGGCAGATTGATTAGTTCGGTTCGCATCAATCCCCAATCGGCACGATTAGCGATTGATGAAAAGGGCCGAACGGCAGCAGAATTGATGGTGTTTGCGCGGTACGTGATGTTCAGCGAGGTGTATTGGCATCATGCGGTTCGTTCGGCCACAGCGATGTTGCAAAGATCGATTTTCTTGCTGCAAAATCGCGTGGATTTGATTTCCACCTTGCGTATGACAGATGCAGAATGGATCGCAATGTTACGGCGAAGCGCCGAAGGAAGTGTTGCTGAACCATTGGTGGAAGGATTGTTCGGTCCGACTCGAAGTTTGTACAAACGAATTGCCGAGTTCAACGTTATTGATGGTGGATTGGTCCATCAACGCTTAGCGAGAAAGCCATATTGGTGGTTGGTAGTGTGCGCGGAACGATTAGCGCAGCACTTAACGCAAGTCACTGGATTGGCAATCCACGCAGCGGATATTCTAATTGACGCACCACCTGTCAAGCTGGAAGTTGACATCAACATGGATGTGATTGGACGAGATGGGGCGGTGCGAACTCTGGGTGATGTGTCGGCCGTCGCCTCGGCACTTGCCGAGCGGCAGTTTGACGATCAAGTGAAAAGTGTTCGCGTGTTCGTCCGGCCCGATCTTCGAGCGGCACTGCAGTCGGTGATGGAATCCGAGCAGTGGAATGAACAATTGCTAATTGTGAGTGAATCCCTGGAACAAGAATTGGTATGAATACGCCGATGATCTCACCGAATGTTGTGGTCTGCGATAGTAGTGCTGATGCGGCTCGTTATGTCGCAGATTTGCTGGCCTCGGCCATACGGTCCCAACCCGAGATGATACTTGGCTTGGCAACCGGCGGTACGCCGGTCGATGTTTACCGAGAACTCATTCGGCAACATCGCGAAGCAGATCTCGATTGCAGTCGAGTGACTTCCTTTAACCTCGATGAGTATGTCGGATTGCCTTCTGCTCATCCGCAAAGTTATCGCTATTTTATGCAGCAGCATCTGTTCAAAGAGGCGGGTTTTTCTTCGGCGAATACGCATGTGCCCGACGGGATGGCGGCTGACCTCGATCAATACGCCAAGCAATACGAGCAGTTGATTTCTCAAAGCGGCGGGATCGATTTGCAGTTGTTAGGAATAGGCCACAACGGTCACATCGCTTTCAATGAACCGGGATCTGCGATGGAAAGTCGCACACGGGTGGTGGAACTTGCGGAGGAAACGATCAACGCCAATTCGCGTTTTTTTGAATCCACCGACGAGGTGCCACGTCGTGCAATCACGATGGGTATCGGAACAATATTGGAAGCTCGGAAAATTGTTCTGATGGCGACTGGGGAATCAAAAGCCGCAGCGATTGCTGATGCTTTGGAAGGTGTTTGTGATCCGAGCAATCCTGCTTCCGCATTGCAGCGACATGCCAACGCCGTAGTCGTACTCGATCCACCGGCAGCGAGTCGCCTTGGATCATAATTCTTGCTATTGAAGGGGAGATTCGTGTTGCGATTAACAGCTGGGTTTTGGTTGGGAACCGTGACAGGTTGGGCCATTCTCGCGGGTTGGACTTTGTTTAGTACATCGGTTTTTGCGGGAGGTCCCTACGATCGGCCTGTAGGTGATCCCCATCAAAGTCGTTCCACCGTGATCTCCACGCAAGGGATGGTTGCGACCAGTCACCCGCTGGCGGCGTCAGTTGGGTTGGACGTCTTAAAAGATGGCGGGAATGCGGTTGATGCTGCGATCGCGACGAACGCGATGCTGGGTTTGGTCGAGCCAATGAGTTGTGGCATTGGTGGCGATCTATTTGTGATTTATTGGGACGCCAAAACTGAAAAACTGTACGGTTTGAATGCTAGTGGCCGCAGTCCTTATGGGTTGAATCGAAACGTATTTGCCGAGCAGGGTCTCAAACAAATACCAATCACGGGTCCGCTTTCTTGGTCCGTGCCTGGTTGCGTCGATGGTTGGTTTGAATTGCATCAACGATTTGGCAAGCACGGTTTCGATAAGATCTTGCAACCCTCAATCGAGTACGGCGAAAACGGTTTCCCTGTCAGCGAGATCATTGCTGGTTACTGGAGCAGTGCTGACAAAGCATTCGCTGATTACCCCGACTCAGCTGCGACCTATTTGATTGATGGGAAACCACCCCGTGAAGGAGATCTCTTTCGGAATCCGAATCTGGCGGACACCTATCGCCGGCTTGTTGCAGGAGGTCGTGAAGAATTCTACCGGGGTTCAATTGCCAAGCGGATCGTTGATTTCAGCCAGCAACATGGTGGCTATTTTAGTCTTAGAGATTTTACAGATCACACCTCAACCTGGGTTGATCCAGTTTCCACGAACTATCGAGGCTACGACGTTTGGGAGTTGCCACCGAATGGACAAGGCATTGCCGCGTTGGAAATGCTGAACGTGCTAGAAGGCTACGACATAGCCAGTATGGGACCGTTGGACCCGGAGTATTTGCACCGATTTGTTGAGGCTAAAAAACTGGCGTTCGCCGATCGTGCCAAATTCTATTCTGATCCTGATTTCAACGAACTGCCAATCGCTGAATTGATTTCGAAGGCATACGGTGATCGGCAACGACAACGGATCGATCTGCGCAAGGCTGCCTCGGACGTGGATGCAGGGGATCCTATCTTGCAACAAGGTGATACCGTCTATCTGACAGTGGTGGATAAAGATCGGAATTGTTGTTCATTCATCCAAAGTAACTATTACGGATTTGGATCGAAAGTCACCCCGGGTGATGTGGGTTTCGTGATCCAGAATCGCGGTGCTTTATTTGCTTTGCAGGAAGAGCACCTCAATCGGCTTGAGCCCCATAAACGACCCTTTCATACGATCATTCCCGCGATGGTGACCAAGGATGGAAAGCCTTGGCTCTGCTTTGGTGTGATGGGTGGTGACATGCAACCGCAAGGTCATGTCCAAATTTTGGTGAATCTGATCGACTTCGGGATGAACGTGCAGCAGGCGGGTGATTCACCACGGATACGGCACGTTGGATCACAGCAACCGACTGGAACGGAAATGGATGGAAGTGGAACAGTCAACGTAGAAAGTGGTATCCCAGATGAGGCCGTTCGTGGTTTGCTTGCCCGCGGCCACCGGATCGCACGAGTTGCCGGAGGTGGTTACGGTGGTTACCAAGCGATTCGGATTGATTGGAAACGGGGTACGCTGCATGGTGCAACTGAACCACGTAAAGATGGAATGGCAACTGGTTACTAATCGCTTCGTCAGGCGTTCAACAAAGGTCGCATGCCGTTGCAACCGATCGACGTGTTGATGCGGATGAATCTTTTTGGGTCGGGCGACGAGTGTCAGGCTGATTCGCTATGGCGATTGATCGATCGTCGATTGGTAGCGATCGGCAGCACTCAACCAATCGATCCACTAAACCAAGATGTCATGCACCACTTGGGATGGCTCGACACCGGTTAACCGCATATCGAGCCCTTGGTGCCGTACGGTGAAGCGACGATGATCGATTCCAAGCAGGTGCAACATGGTGGCGTGTAGATCACGGACATGAACGACATCATCCACCGCGTGGTAGCCCAGTTCGTCGGTGCCGCCGTGACTGTAGCCGGGTTTGATTCCACCACCTGCCAGCCACATGGAGAAACCTTTGATGTGGTGATCGCGTCCGGCACCACCTTTTCCTTGGAACATTGGGGTGCGACCAAATTCGCCACCCCAAATGATTAAGGTATCTTCGAGCATGCCACGTTGTTGCAGGTCTGTTAGCAACGCCCAAGTTGGGCGATCGGTCAGTCCACAGCAAGTGTTCATGTATTGGACCAAGCCACCGTGATGATCCCAGCCACGGTGGTACAACTGGATAAATCGGACTCCACGCTCCGCCAATCGCCGTGCTAACAGGCAATTCGATGCGTAGGTACCATCACCCGGTTTGGCTCCATACATATCCAGAATATGTTGGGGTTCGTCTGCTAGATCTGCCAACTCGGGAACCGAGGTTTGCATTCGATAGGCGAGCTCGTAGGTGGAGAGGCGGGTTTCGATTTCCGGGTCACCCGTCTTGTCCAATTGGTGTTGGTTTAACGCGCTTACTGCGTCGATTAGGCGTCGCTGTTGCTTTCGCGTAATGCCGGGTGGTGGCTGAACGTAGTTGACCGGCTGTCCACTGCCGTTGAACTCGACTCCCTGAAACCGGCTAGGTAGAAAACCAGCTGACCATTGTCGGGAGGCGATCGGTTGAGGATTACGGCCTCCCACGCTGGTCAGCACTACGAAGCCAGGCAAATTCTCAGTTTCACTGCCAAGCCCGTAGGTCACCCAAGAACCCATCGAGGGCCGTCCGCTGATAGCGGTCCCAGTGTTCATAAACGTGTGAGCTGGGTCATGGTTGATTTGTTCTGTCACCAAGGAGCGAACCACACAAATCTGATCGGCCATCTTTTGATGGAATGGTAGGAAATCGCTGATTAACTGACCGCTGTTGCCGTATTTGGCAAACTTCGTCAACGGTCCCTGGCACTTCAGCTGTTTTCCCTGCAGCTGGGCGATAGGCTGTCCCTGGGTAAACGAATCTGGCATCGGCTGACCGTCGAGTTCAGCCAACTTTGGTTTGTAATCAAAGGTTTCCAAATGGGAGGGGCCACCTGCCATGCAAAGAAAGATGACACGTTTCGCCTTGGGTAGATGGTGGGGCGTATCCGAGCGGCCGGATGCATTTGCATCAGCACCGGCGGCTGCTGCATCGTTCGCCAGCATCTTGGTCAAAGCGAGATGGCCCAAGCCGATTCCACTTCCTTTTAGAAACGTTCGTCGCTGAACCATTGACGATTCGGGTGTGAATGGATTGTTCATTGGCGAGTTACCGTTTCGTGAGCGTTAAGCAACAGACGGGCAACGCCTGTCCAACTGGCGAGTTCAACAGGCGAGACCATCTCGGTATCGACAAAATCATCCGCTGATTCGAGCAACATGGTCGCTGCTTGGGGAGCGGTGCGATAATGCTCGATTTCCTTCGTGAAGAAATCGGTTAACACAGACATCTCTGTTTCATCGGGCGGCCGAGAGAGCACGATTTGAAATATTTCACGTAACCGTTGGGGTGTTGAAATTGCAGGTCGTTTCAGAAGTCGCGACGCCAGCGCGATCGAAGTATCGACCAAGGATGGATCATTTAGCAAAACCAACGCTTCCAGCGGAGTGTTCGATCGAGGACGCTGCGCGGTGCATTCTTCGCGGCTGGGTGCGTCCATCGCTTTGAGCATGGGATGTAGGAATTGACGTTGCCAATGGATATAAACACCTCGCCGGTATTGGCCCGATCCACGATCAGGTGAATAAACTCGGCGGGGGAAATTCAGATGACGATAGTAGCCGGCTGGTTGATGAGGTCGGACGCTGGGGCCCCCGACATCGGCGATAAATAGCCCGCTCGCGGTAAGTGCCTGATCTCGCACCATTTCTGCTGATAAGCGATACCGAGACTGTCTCGCGAACCAGAGATTGTTTGGATCCGCTGAGATCATCTCTGGCGAAGCTTGTGACGACTGTTGGTAGGTATGGGTCAGAACCAGTCGCCGCATCATCCGTTTGACGCTCCAGTTGTCTTGAACAAATTGGATTGCCAGATGGTCCAACAGTTCCGGATGTGTCGGCGGTTCACCCTGGCCACCAAAATCGGCAAGGGAAGATGAAATTCCACGACCGAACAATAAGAACCAAAGTCGGTTCGCCATTACGCGAGCGGTGAGTCCACCGACACCTTCCTGTTCATCGACCAACCAATTTGCCAAATCGAGTCGGTTCGCACGACGATCGCCTGTTTGCAGTGTTCCTAAAAATGCTGGAACGGATGGTGTCACGATTGGTCCACTTTCATCTAACCAATCGCCTCGTGGCAGCACCCGCATTTCGCGAGGCTCCGTCGATTGAGTGATCATTGTGGTTCGTTTCGCAGCCTGTAGTTGGGCTTGTTCCTGTTCCAATCGCGCGATGGTGGCGGCTTTAGAGTTCGTGCTTTCGCTTGGCTTGGCATTCTCGGATTTGGCTGGAACGCTGCGAAGTTCGGAAAGTTTTTGATCGATCGTTCGTAGCCGTTCGCGTTGCCAACGAGTCAGCACGGCAATCTCAGGAGGTCGTCGAGTCGGCAACGCATTGGAACCGACTTTGAAATGCTGATCCTCATCAACATCGGCAAAGAATGCTGCTAGTGAATAAAAGTCCTGAATTGTGTAGGGATCGTATTTATGGTCGTGGCATTGTGCACATCCGACCGTAGCACCGAACCAAACTGCGGACAAATTACGTATCCGATCAGCCGCGTACATTGCCAAGTACTCTTTCGGCTGAACCCCTCCTTCATGAGACGTTTGCAACAAGCGGTTGTAACCGCTGGCAACGAGATCGTTATCGTCCGCTCCCGCCAGCAAATCACCTGCTAATTGTTGACGAGAGAATTCATCGAACGGGACGTCCCGATTGAAACAATCGATGACATAGTCGCGATAGGGGGAAATGTTGTGATCTTGATCACCGTGATATCCAACCGTATCGGCGTATCGAACGAGATCCAGCCAGTAGATCGCCATCCGTTCACCGAAGGCGGGTGAGTCGAGAAATTCGTCCACCAATCGTGCAAAGGTTTGGCGGGTTGGGTCAGCGACGTACGTTTCAACTTGCCGCTGGCTTGGTGGTAACCCGGTTAGGTCGAACGCCAAGCGTCGAATCAATGTGACTGGATCGGCATCTTTGGCGGGTTCCATTCCATGATTGATTTGCGCGGTTAAGACAAAATGATCAATGGGATCGCGAGGCCATTTTGATTGGGTGGCGGGAATTCGTTGTGGCAGGGGCTTTGAGTAAGCCCAATAGGCTTGGTACGGCGCTCCTTCGCGAACCCAGTTTTTGAGCAAGTCGATCTGTTCAGCCGTTAGCGATTTGCCAGAATCTGGTGGCGGCATTTGCGAGTCTGGATCAGTGGAGATGATGCGCAGAATCACTTCGCTGAGCTCGACATCTCCCGGAATGATTGCAGATTCTTTTGCGTCTTTTTCGACATCAAGTCGTAGGTCTGCTTCACGATGTTTTCCATCAGGTCCGTGACAGGAGAAGCACTTATCAGACAAGATCGGACGCACATCGCGATTAAAGGAAATCTCATCGGCGAAGCCGAAATCGAGTCCGAGGACCCAGAGTACGGCAATGATCAACAGGAATCGCACTAGAAACTCAATCAATTGGGTTTAGAAAGGCACGCCCAGATACAGATGGCGTCCCGATTCGCCATTCTATCTGATGGTCGGATCTATGCCATTTTGGGACTCAATTCGGGCTAGCGAGTGCAACGATACACGAATGCGGGGGGCAAATTTCGCCAAACCGTTGGGCTCCGCTCAACCGAGGAAAATGTTTCCGATAATCGTCGTGAAAAACGGATCCCGGCAGGCAGGATGACACCCTGCCAATAGGCGAACGTGGCAAATTGGCCGCCCGGAGGGAGCATCGTTAACATCGCATCGAATATCTCGCGTTGCAGTGATTCGGGGAACGACGCCCAAGGCAGCCCGCAGACAATCGCATCAATCTGTTCCATCGACTGCTCACGACAAAGCTCGGCCACTCGCGTGGCGCTATCTTCGTAAACTACGACGTCAGGGCATCTCGCTCGTGTTTTGGCGGCTAGCTCGGCGGATCTTTCGATCGAGAAAAAGTTGCAATCGGGGTGTTTGCGGTTTGCAATTTTTTCGGTGAATACCCCCGTGCCCGGACCAAATTCTACGACATTGCGAATCTTTTCCCAGTCGAACCAGTCTACCATCATTTCCCCAAGAGCCTCGCTGCTTGGAGCGATAGCACCTACCTGAGTTGGGTGGCGAGCAAAATTTTTCAGGAAAGTCAGGGCGTCAGACATGGAGGCAGTGCGTCTCTACTACTTTGACCGGATATCGACAGGGCGGACGGATCCATCTTCGCCTCTGGTAGGGTAACATGCACGCATGCAAGTTCCGAGTACTAGCCACCGTCGCAGCGTCGGCGCGAATATGACACCGATGATCGACGTGGTTTTTCTGTTGATTATCTTTTTTCTGGTGTCGAGTCATCTCGCTCGTCAGGAGAATCGGTTGCCGCTGGATTTACCGACCGCAGCAACCTTTGATCCCTTCGACCCAGAGCGGGCACCGGTGACGATTAGCGTGAATCGTCAGGCACAGTGGTTGGTTGCGGGCAATGTGGTCGATGTGCCAGCTCTCAAGGACGTGTTATCTGATTTGGTTGAGCGGCAAGGATCAGCTGCGGCAATTCGGATTCGTACTGATGGTGCCGTGCAATATCGCTACGTTGAGCCAATCTTGCGGGAAGCGGCATTGAAGGGGATCACGGACGCCGCGATCGCTGTTCGGGAGCGTGACGCCCAGTGAGAACCCCAAAGGTCCATGACAGCGAATCGATGGAGTTAAAAATGACGCCAATGATTGACGTTGTTTTTCTGCTACTCGTCTTCTTTGTTTGGACGAGCAGTTTTGAAATCCCTGAATTCGATCTGCCCAGTTCGATCGCTCAACCGCCCGCTGGTGGAACCGAAATCAGTACCGATACGCCGCCCCCTGAAGCGTTTGATGAAATTGTCGTCCGACTCGATCGACGAGATGCTCAATTGGTCATCGAGGTCGGAAGTCAAGCGTTTCCTGATGTCGCTGCGTTGGGCACCTATTTGACAGAGATCTTGTCACTTGGTGTTCAACCACCGGTCATTGTGGATCCTGCGGACCAGATCTCGATGGCCGTGGCAGTTCAGGTCTACGATGCGGCCCGCGACGCCGGTGCCGATCGTGTTCTGTTTGCAGCCGAACCGGAGTAGACCATGCGAAACCGGTTTCTGTGCGCCATGTTGCTCGCATCAAGCCTCCTGGCTTGCGCTCCGGATTTGCTGGGCCAAGCACCCGTAGGACGCCGCACAACTGATCTCGATCAGGATTTGTTTCAGGCATTAGTGAATGCAAATCGTTTTAGTGATGCGATCGAGCTATGTCAGGCCCGATCACGTGGTGCCGATCCACGAAGCGACGTGGCAGCGAAATGGGCCATCAGGACGTCTCAGGCTCTTTCCGCCAAACAATTGGTGAACGAGACGTTTACAGACACAGACATACAGGCCGCGCAAGAACCCGTGTCGCAGTTGTTGAGTGCCTACCCTGATCAGGCACGAAATTTCTTTCTCGAGACGCAGCAGCGTCGTGTTCAGCGAGACGCAGCGAGGCATGCTGTGTTACGGGCCGCTGTTTCGCCAAGCGACAAAGCTCAGAATGAGGCGGCCGCCGGTCGCTTAGTCAGCGCCGCTAGTGACATGGAAGCCTTGTCCGAACGTATCGCTGACGAGCGTTCCCGCCTCAGCGGCAACCGTGATCCGGACAGCCAGCAGCAGATCGCAGACTTGACACGATTGGAGCAGTCGCTGCAGGTCGATCTTGTTTCGTTGTCGTTATTGCAAACGGAATTATTTTCTCGGGGCAGTCAAGACGGAATCGCAGCAGCAGTCAGCGCCGAGCGGGCTGCCGTCGCCGCAGAATCGAAGTTGCCAAATGGATCTGCAGCGCGACGGGAAATTGAACGTTTGAGGATCGAATCGATTCTCCGCGCGGACCAACCCAAACGTGCTGATGCAGCATGGAAGCAAGCCATCGAGAAGGAAACAGATTTGCGATCCCCGCAGTGGCTCGCGTTACGAATTCGTCTCGATTTAGCCTTGGCTAAGATCCCGCAAGTGGAATCGCAATTGGCCGCCTTCTACGGAACGACTCCCGGTTCAGCACCGCTATCAGTCGAGATGGACTTGGCAAGGTTAGAGTACTTGCTGCAGAGCACGCAAAAAGGCGTTGTTGGTCCGTGGTTGGATGAAATTTCTAAGCGTGGTGGTCCATATGCTCGCCGTCGTGCCGAAGCGTGGTCCCTTCAATATCTCAAGCAATCATCAGTTAGCAATCGTCCCAACGTCGATCCGTCGATCATCGCTGCCCAAGCTAAAGATTGGTTGCGGCGCGGAGAAGCGTCGCGCGCTGCCGAGTTGTTGTCAGCCGCCGCCGCTGCCGAAACAGATACGAGCCGAGCGATCTCGCGAGCCATTGAAGCGGCCGCCGCTTGGAAGAAGGCGGGTTCTCCAATCAAAGCAGCGGAAGTCCTATCTGACATCGCGCTCAGCAAACCCCAGGGGCTCGGCGCTGCTGCCGCGCATTTGCAGGCCATCGTTTTGGCTGCTACTGGTAATGATTCAGGTCTTGTTGGAAAAGTCGAAGCCATGCTCCGCAGGAATCTCGATCAATGGCCTCAAGGGAAGGCAGCTGATGGAGCACGGCGCTGGCTTATCAAATTGCTTGAATCACAGTCACGTCCCACAGAGGCGGCAGTTGCTGCAACCCAGGTTGCAGCTGCCGATCTTGACTCGAATCAACTCAGCCGCATTCTTTCGCAATGGCGATCTGCATTTCGATTGATTGAGCCTGATCAAACGTCCGGCTTTAACACGCAGCTTGAGGAAGCGTTCGCATCGCTTCCTAAAAATCCGGCCGTAGTTGATACGCATCGACTGACTTTCGCCCTAGTTGCAGATCGTTCTTGGTTGCTTGGTGTACCGTCTGCCAACGCTGCAGAGCCGCCATGGATAGAAGCACTGATTGAATTTCGAAAAGCAGGTAAAGAAGACCAGGTTTTGTCAACAATCCCTGAAACGGAGAGGGCTGATGTCATTCGCCGATTAATGCTGGATGCACGTGCGGAGCCATCACGACGTCGTGCGATTGCATTGTTGATTGAGGCATGGATTGATTCACGCGATAGCGAGCCATCACTCTCCCTCGGACAGGTTGAACGATTGCTTTGGCTTAACCAGATACCCCAGGCGATTGGGGCGGCCAGTTCATTGATCAAGCAATCACCCGATTCAGCGGAAGCGATCCAGGGAGTCGCTGAATTACTTGGATCCAGTCGAGACCCAGAAGCCCGAAAACAGGCGATTGTATGGTGGGACCAACTCGCCGCTGGTAGCACCGCTGGAAGTGATGTGTGGCATAAGGCTAAGCTGGCTGCGATCCGACTGCTGGCGGCTACTGGGCAGAATGATCAGGCGCGTCAGCGTGCAAAATATATTTTACTGACCAAGCCTGATCTTCAACTTGATCTACGGCGTCGGTATCAGGCAGTAGGCAACTGACGGAGTCGTGTACGCTTGAATGACAACACAAGGTACCGACGTTTCGTGGTCCTGCAGCATACAGTGGGGCCGAATTTGGGTCGCACGGCCAAAGATCATCTTGATTGGATGTTTGAACAGGACAACCAGACATTGGAAACCTGGGAAACTCCACTCATCGCAACATTGATCGAACCGATAGTGGTGGTGACTCAGCGTTTGAATGATCACCGCATCGCTTATCTTGATTGGGAGGGTTCGCTTGGTGGTGATCGTGGTGAGGTAAAACGAGTGATCGCTGGAAAATATGAGCGGCTCAAGATCGGGAAAGAACGAATCCAGTTACGGATCATTTGGCGAGACAAAGATTCAACGAACACGGCCCAGCTAGACTTTTTTCAAGACGAGATCGGTGTGTCATCTCTCCGCGATCCCGGTGGTGACGTTTACCGTCTTCAAATTGCACCATTAGGGTGCGATACGAATGGATGAACGGGGCAATTAACATAGTAAGAGTCTGTCACTGGTGGATCGGTATGTTCTTTCAGGAGCAATCGTTCCAAGGTCAGTGAAGCCGATTCCACCATTATGGGCTTTTTGAATCGCTGGAATGGACCCTCGTCGCAGTAACTTACGCGATGAGATCGCATTGAGTGGTGTCCGAAAAAATTGCGGCGCTGCAGTTGGAAGTTTCTTTCGTGATATCACGAACAAATTGGTCGAGGGGCAGTGGTAAGGATCCCGCCATCGGCTTTTCAATTCGCAGTTCGTTTGCGTCTTTGACTAGCCACGATGGGATTTTCTTGAGTAGCTCCTTGAGCATTCGAGCATTCGAGCATTCGAGCATTCGAGCGTTCGAGCATTGGTCTTGTCTGAGCCGAAATTTGCTCACCAAGCTCCCTCTTAGAAAACATCTCGCCGCAATTTTCCTACTTCGGCAGCTTAGCGATGACTTGCTTACCTGTGTTTGCCATCAGTCAATAGTTCGCTTGGTCACAGAAGTCCGGGCGCGTTTGGTTATGCTGACGGCCCAACCCGCTGAATGCACACTGGATAATCGAGTGCCGGCCAATAAGATGGCGACAAGGGTGGACCTATGTTTGCATGTCGTTGCAACTGAGAACATTCGCTACGTAAGATCAGAAACGTAGCGGTTTCGGTAACCAAGTCCGAAGTCGTTCGGCCACACCTGGTGTATCCGTCGGTTGGGGATCCGAGTCACTTTGGTGTTCGGACGAATTTAAATGGTTGAGAGTTAGCAGGTGTTGAGCCCACGGGTTTTGCAAAAGTCGACCCGACGGAGCGAGGTTGTTACGTTGTAGACCTTGGACCGCTAAAAACGCCAGGCTTTGTAGCTCTTCACGTTCTTGTTCTGTCGCAAAATGCTCATGTAGGTGTACATCGTCGATCCACACTTTGCCTGTTGAAAGGCTGTCGATCGTCAGTCTTAATGAATCTACAACTCCACGATGGATTCCATCCGCTTCAAGGATCGCGTGCTGCTCGTTCCATTTGCCATCTCTGGGTACTTCGAACTCTGTAGCGAATCGGATGGGTTGACCGTTTCGTGATGCTTCGATCGAAACCTTCAAGCGGTGGGGTGGTGCATTGTCTTGCCGTTCACCGCGACAAGCGAGAGAAACTGCAAGACGACCTGATTGGGGTGGATCGATGGTTTCGGTGACTAGCCAAGTTCGGCTCGGTGATTTGGGGTCGGTCGTCAACAAGACCGATTGTTTACCGGTTAAACACTCGCGCACATCGACTGTTACACAATCGGGTGGGTGTTGAGCGTGAAGCCAACCCACGAGTCCCATTTTTCCCGCTTGCTCGAAACTTCCATTACGCGGCTGTCCACTTGGTTCTAAATCTGAGAGCGATCCAAGCCGCTCGACGACGGAGGTGACTTGTTGTTTGATTCTTTGCAAGGTTTGGATTCCACCACCCACGCGTGATGTCCAACCTACCAGTTTGATCGGTTTTGTGGCGGTTGTTGTCGCCCGCAAAACAATCATTTGTCCGGCCGGTACCGTGACGCGAATTCGGCTGTCGCTGCGCGGCTGAAGCAGTGCTGGTGAG
This sequence comes from Rubripirellula sp., assembly GCA_029213145.1. Lineage (GTDB taxonomy): Bacteria > Planctomycetota > Planctomycetia > Pirellulales > Pirellulaceae > Rubripirellula. Next base: position 35,507 of record JARGNK010000019.1, read on the forward strand.
CTACTGTCCCAGCTAACCGATTCCGAGGTCTCCAGGTCAATCTCTGAAGGCCACGGGACGCTGCTAATAATCGCTACACACAACTTGTCATCCGCTGTGGCTGTCTTGACATGGGCCGTTTGAGCCGTGGGGTTTGAGCCCATGACATCCGTCATTGGAATTGCAGGAATGCTCGTGAATGCAGCAAAGAAATTCTTCAGATCGTCATCCAGTTGGTTGAACACAATCGCTTGGTCGATCAGCAAAATGTCGGGTTCCAGTTGATTCATCACTCGGCTGAGATCAGACTCCCAGCCTGGTCGAATCTTTCCCTGCTTCGTAGAAGCGGTTGTCGCTTGAACGAGTACTGCCGATGATCTTGCTAGGTTGGTCTCTGCTAGATCCGAGATTTGTTGTGACAATAATTGGCAGTCGGAGAGGATTTGTTCATCGCCGTCGCGAATGATGGAGGCTACTTTCCAGTGACTATTCGCCGTTGAGTCCAATGCAGCCAAGCTCTCTGTGGGTAGCAATATGAGTGCTGGGTGTTCGTTCAACATGGAAGTGATCCCGTTGAAAGCATTTTGCGTCTCTGCTCGAATCCAATCATCAAAAGCTTCTGACCGGGTCAACTCGGCTCGCGCTTCTTCATCCAACTGACTTATCTTAATATTCGCTGATTTAGCAAATCTAGCGATTATTGATGGTTCACTCTGCGCGTTAGTTGGCGGCTGCAGATGACTGTCCTCATCGGCGTACAGGCCTAGTCCAGCATAATGTGGATACTGTTCGTAACGAGTGTCGATTTCATGTAGCCACGTCGCCAAACTCCGTTGAACTGCCGGATTCAATAGGTCGTATTGATTGCTGCGATTTAGTTCGTCCCGCGTAAGTTCGGCGACACGGTCAGGCTGAGTTCGCAGGGCTTCCTCCAGTTCGGAGAGTAGGTCGGTTGGGCGTACTGAGACGTAAACCAGAAGCGATTGGTTCGACAGCAGCAGCATCGCTAGTTGGATAGCGTCTTCGGAGTAGAGATTGTTTTGATCACTGCCCCGTGTTCCCGCTGGTAGCATCACACCAGTCAGGTTCATTTGGCGGGCGTAGTCAGCCAAACGCATGGAACTCTCCCAGATCCGCTGTGCGACGACCGTTGCGTTGTCAAAGTCATTACGGCCAAGCGGTGTCGAGTTGCTCCAGTTCTCTACCCAATCCTCATCGCTAATCTGCAGCGCCGCTACCCGTTGCGGTGAGGCAGAAAGACTTGCCAAAGGTGGCTTCGAATCACCTAATCGATTGGGTCCAGCTTCGACGCGGATCGATTCAATCGCTGCATCACTTGCGCTTAGGTTAGTCAAGCAAATCTGTTCTCCCAACTTTGGATAATGAATCCAGGTATGTTCCAGCCACGGGTCCTCAGACTTGGCAACCGGATCCTGCACGATCACAAAGGAGTGACTTGGAGCATCGACCGCTCCGAAATGAACACGCAGGTGAATGGGTCGATCCTGTGCTATGCGAATCCGAATTCGGTGCGGAATTGCTGGCCGCAGGACGGGTAATGCTGTTTGGAAGAGTTGGTTCGACTGGAGTATCGCCACCGTTTTGTCAGCATGGGATTCGCTAGCCAAAGCATTTTGATTCGTTTCTGCTTCTGGGCCAGGAATGAATCGTGAGGTGGATTGGGGGATCCATGTGGTAACCGACCAGGAAGGCTCTGAGGGATTGATTTCACCAATCGCATCCCAGTCCGGTTGCTCTGGGGGCAGATTCGTCGTGTTTTGATTGTCAGTATGCACAACGACCGGGTGGCCCTTTTTTAATATCGGCATGTCGCGGCGACTAATCCGCAACCAGATGTTCTCGTCCTCCTTAACCAGGAGCGATCGAACTTCATAGACGCCAACCGCTTTTGGTGTTCGGAAATTGACGGTGACTGCTGGGCTGTTCCCTCGTGCATCCACCTGCATAATGTGACGCGAACTACTGAGCGTTTGCCCGTCATCAACTCGAATTAATGACGCATGCAGCGTTAGTTGCTGGGACGTGTGCTGCAGCATTGAGTTGCAGGCAACGGTGTATTCCAGATCTTGCTCGGGGGCTACCGTTCCTGTCAGGGGAAGGCCTTCGGTCCTCAAAGAATCATCGGGCAATCGTGTCAACGACCACGAGGGGCGATCCGGACCAGTCTGATGGTTTTCATGGGAGTGAATCTCGCCAAGCTTGGCTAGCTCTTCGAGTGATAATTCCCGTGAGGGCAGATAGTCAAGCGATGAGTTTTCGGTGGTCTCGAGTCTCGCCAAACGAATTGAAAGTTTCGCGTTGCGATTGCCACGGATTCGGAATTCCACCGTTCCGCTCTTCTGCGCAAATCGAGGTTGGATCAACAGGTTGCGAGGGGGATCGGCCAGTTCAATCGAACCGTTGAGTTCAGATTCATTACGATTGATGATTTCGCTGATGGAGTTTGTTCCCGATTGACCGTCCGTCAATTCAACTTGCGTTTTCCAATAACATGCGACTGGGGCTTGCCATTGAAACTGAAGACGAAGATCAATGATGTTCGCATCTTGGGCTGAAACAGCACCAATCATCATCGCGCACAACCAGCCCATCGTCGACGCAAAAATGCGCGATCGAACCGAACGTCGGCAGAGACCTCCATGTCCAGCCATTGATCAGGTGTCGTGTTCAGATCTTGTGTTCAGGCAAACTTCGGGCAGAATAAGCGGGCTCGGCGTGGAGACTAGCTTTCCGAAGCCAATCGGGTAAAGATGGAATTCGCGATAAGGCCTGTTTCACAACTTGGATGTTTCACGTACGCGCTGTGCCTACGTTTCGCTGGTCTCTGCAGTCCAAGGGTTGCTCCAGTCATCCCAGCACCCTAGGTATGATTTGTAAGCTTCGCAGGAATCGGCCCTTTCTTCGATCCACTGCTTGGTCTTCTGAACCTGCTCTAGTTCCTGTTCCAGTGACAGATTGCCGATTAACAACTGGGTTCGAAGGAAAACGAAGTACGTGTCCAGTACATCACAACGGCAGTAATCACTAATTGCCAGCTTATTGCCGGCGTCGAATTGCTGTTGAACTTGATCTCCGGTCAAATCCATTTTTCCTGGCTTGCCGAGCAACTGCGCCATCAAATTCAGCCCGCCGTTGCAGCGGGCAGCTCCGTAATTCATCAGCAGGTCTTGCAGATCCAAATGCGCATTGGAATTGAATCGATTTCGAGGTGTCTTGTAACCCTCGGAAGTGAACCAGGATGACACCGATACGCCATACCGAAAAGCGGCCAATTCCATTAGCGGAATATCGAAGGTGCGGCCATTGAAAGTCACCCATTGTGGATACCGGTAGAGTTCCCATCCCCGCCAGAAGTGCTCGGTGATGATGTGCGGGCGAAAATCAGGCTCATCAAGCGAAACAATATCTAGCAGTTGAAAGTCTTTGGCGACTTTGGCGACGACAACTGCAGTTGGGATCTGAAAAGTGTGGGGAATAAAAGTAGTGCCCCGTTGTTCCATCAACTCATCTTGGTAGGTCGCGATTGCTTCTGCGGGGCTGTAGCCAGCACCCGGGTATCGGACCTTAGAAATCAGCTCCCCATCGGCAACACTTTCGACGTCAAAGACCAAGTGTGCCACTTTCTCTGCCATCACTGCCTTCCTTAAGTTTGCGAACGCTTCGATTGAAAGCAACGCTACGATCAAAATCACGTTTCAGTGTATCGCCCACCAGATCATCGTGCAGCATTTCCCGTTAAGATGATAGGGCACAGAGCGTTCCTGTGAAGTGAACCCTGTGTTTGAGCGATGCTGGCCCAGATAAACACCAGCTGGGTAAAGCACTCGTTGGTAGCGAGAATAGGGTCGCAAAGATTGTTTTCAACCGGATGATCAAATTGCTTGTAATCGCAACACTGGTAGCGTAGTGAAGCTACCTGGAACTCGTATGAACCGAGAAAGTACTCACAAGGTAATGGAGCAGCGTGTGTCGATTAATCGTCAGAGATTATTGGATCGTTTTCTACGTTATGTTCGCGTTGGAACTTCGGCCGATCCCAGCAGTGGTACGTACCCCAGCAGCGAATCGCAGCGAGAATTGGGGAAATTATTGAACGAGGAATTGCGCGCGATGGCGATTCAAGATGCGCATCAGGATGAGCATGCCTTGGTCTGGGGAACCGTTCCCGCGACCGACGGAGGCACGAGCCCAACGGTTGCGTTAGTGGCTCATGTGGATACCAGTCCCGAGGCACCTGGTCATAATGTAAATCCTCAAGTAGTGGAGTCATACGAAGGTGGCGATCTTACGTTGCCTTCTGGTGCGGTGATTCGCGTTGATGAGTGTGACGAGTTGAGTGGGTTGATCGGGAAGACCCTGATCACGACCGACGGCACCACGTTGTTGGGTGGCGATGACAAGGCAGGTGTGGCCATCATTATGGAATTGGCGCAGACGCTGATTGAGAATCCTCATTTGATGCACGGGCCAGTGCGTGTGTTGTTCACCTGTGATGAGGAGATAGGGCACGGGACAGAAAAAATCGACTTAGAAAAGTTGGATGCTACCGTCGCCTACACGCTTGATGGTGGCGGTGCGGGAGTGATTGATGTGGAGACTTTTTCCGCAGACGCCGCCACGGTTCGATTCACCGGTCATAATATCCATCCAGCGATCGCGAAGGACCGAATGGTTAATGCGCTGCGAGCGGTAAGCGACTTTGTGACGGCCCTGCCCCGCGACCTGACGCCAGAGACGACCGAGGAGCGTGCCGGTTTCATTCATCCCTATGGAATCTCTGGTGGTGTCGGTGAAGCATCGGTAGAACTGATCCTGCGTTCTTTCGAAACAGAAGATCTGGTTGACTACGCCGATTTGATTCGAAAAACGGCTTCGCAAGTGGCTGATTCGATGCCCGGATTGCGAGTAGAAGTCGAAGTGAAAGAGCAGTATCGCAATCTTCGTGAGGGGCTCAGTAAATTGCCTGAAGCGGTGACGCTTCCACAGCAAGCCTTCGAGAATCTTGGTCGAGAATGGACAAGTGCCATCATTCGAGGCGGAACAGATGGAAGTCAGTTGACCGAAAAAGGGTTGCCAACTCCCAATCTCTCAAGTGGTCAGCACAATATTCACGCCGTTACTGAGTTCGCCTGTTTGGACGAGATGGTCGAAGCCACAGAGCACTTGGTCGAATTGTTGTCGCTGTGGAGCCAGTTAAAGAGTTAGTCCAACGGTTGTTGTTAGTGCCGTTCTAGGGAAACCCCATCACTGCTAGCCTCGATTGTCCCCTCAATCTTCGGGAAACCAAAACTCGCCGCTCCGGTGCGGACAATTAAATTTTCGGACATCTTGGCTGTCCCGCCATGGTGAGTGTGTCCACACAGCACCGTGAATTGTTGGTGGGGATGACGGACGGTATGAGACAACAGCATTTTTCCCAACTGGCCACAGACAAAGAAAGGGGCCCAATTTTCGTCGGTTGTCTTTCCCTCGTACCAGCACGCTTCGCAAAAGGGAGGCACGTGCGTAGCGATGATGACTTGGCGGACAGCGGGAGAGATTGATTCGAGCTTCACCTGCAATCGTGCAGTCGCCTCGGCTCCCAAACGATTCAGCTGCTGCTTCCAAGTACTTGAATCGGTTCGCTGAAAGTCTTCGATCAAATGAAAGTCTTTCAGCTCAATGGGACTGTCTTCGTAATTCCCCTCGCTGGCATCGCCCCAGCCATCTTCGCCAACTAGGGTTACCAGCGGTTCGTTTCCTAATGCGATTGCACCGGTATCGGTTAGGTAATGAAGATTACCGGATTCGCGCGCCGCATGAACCACGCGTTGCCGCGTGGTTCCAATTGAACTGTGATAGAAATCGTGGTTACCGAGAACGAAAAAGATCGGCACCGAAAGCGAGTTTTCTAAGTGACGCAGTTGGGCGATAACGTCATCACCTTCCGAGATATCTCCGGTAATGATGACACCATCGGCTGGCTGCGATGCAATTGATTGAATCCATCGCAGCCGATCCAGCTCTGCGGTGTGGTCGAGGTGAAGATCGGTAGTCCAAATCAATCTCACGTTCGAGATACCACTCAGGCAGAAGCCGCTTCACTGGCGGCTGCAGCCAACGCGTCAGCTTTGTCGGTTTTTTCCCAAGTGAATGCATCACCGGTTCGGCCGAAGTGGCCACCCGAGGTCGTCTCTGTAAAGATCGGACGACGCAGTTGCAGGTGGTCGATGATGCCGGCTGGAGTCAGCGGGAAATGTTCGCGAACCAACTCGCAAAGTTGGGTGTCGTCGATTTTGCCAGTTCCTTCGGTGTCAACATGAACGCTAACCGGTTCGGTAACGCCGATGGCGTATGCCAGTTGGACTTCACAGCGTTCCGCTAAGCCAGACGCGACGATGTTTTTGGCAACGTATCGCGCCATGTAGGCTGCTGAACGATCGACTTTTGTGGAATCTTTTCCACTGAAGGCGCCGCCACCGTGGCGACCCCATCCACCGTAGGTATCGACAATGATTTTCCGACCAGTCAACCCGCAGTCACCGTGAGGACCACCGACGACGAACTTTCCAGTTGGATTGATGTGGTAATTGATTTCACTCGTGACGAGCTCTTCAGGAAGTTCCGGCAATATCACTTTATTGATGATGAAGTCTCGGATCTCTTCATTGCTAACATCTTCGTCGTGTTGCGCGCTGACAACGACCGTATCAATACGGACGGGCTTATTACCATCGTATTCGACGGTAACCTGACTCTTATTATCCGGACGCAGCCATGAGACTTCGTTGTTAAAGCGTGCCTCGGTCAACCGATTGATGATGCGATGTGACAACGCAATCGGCAGCGGCATCAATTCTTCGGTATCGCGGCAGGCATAGCCGAACATTAAACCTTGGTCACCAGCGCCGACGTCTTTGCCTGAATCTGCATCCGAGTCGACACCTTGAGCGATGTCAGGACTTTGGGAGTCGATCGATACCATGACGGAGCACGTATCGCCACAGATACCCATATGATCGTCGGTGTATCCGACGTCGTTGATCGTCTTGCGGACGATATCCGAGTAATTCACCTGCGCCTTGGTCGTGATTTCTCCAGCGATGATGGCGATGCCGGTGGTGACCATGGTTTCACAGGCGACTCGGCTGTATGGATCTTGTTCGAGCAATGCATCCAAAACACTGTCAGAAATTCGGTCCGCCAGCTTATCTGGGTGACCCATGCTGACCGATTCGCTGGTAAAGAGGTATCGAGCGTTGCTCACGACGGCTTTTCTCCCGGCAGCAGTGCCGATGGGTTAGGTTGGTTCTACAATTCAGAAGCTAATAAACTAATTAGATACAACGTCTCTGAGAAGCGTCCAAGGGTTCTGAGAAGTCTCCACAGCGTGGCGAGCGATCCGAATCTTGTCGAGTAACCTGTCAAAATGACCCCAAAATCGAAAAAAACGCGAGATTCTGCGGTGTCGCAGGAGGTCGATTCGGATCTGCCGCTGCCAGATCGAACAACCCCGGCCATGCTGATGTCGCTGCTCATGCACGTCATTATCCTGACCACGGCAGGATTGATTTGGGCTCGCGTGCCTGCGGGGACGGGCCAACCGGCCGACCGCCCGATTGGAATTGCCATGGTCCATCGGATGCCGGATCGGGATCACTACGTTGAAGCCAGTCAAACAACGGCGGTCCAGGCTGAGCAGGCAGCCGCTGAATCGACTCCCTCAGCCGCTGCCGCGCCGCCAGCCGATTTGTCGCCGCCAGTTGATTTGGCGGGTGTGTTGGAGGCGATGGAGTCGACCCCGTCACCAGTCTCTGGTACCGGTTTGGCTGGTGAAACACAGCTGGGCGGCGATGCTTTCGAGGGCGATGGCACCGGCAGCACCAGTGGCAACTCAGAGGAAGCAACCACGACGTTATTCGGGATCTCCGGGAGTGGGTCGCGATTCGTTTACGTCTTCGATCGTTCCGATAGCATGAACGGGTTCGGGGGGCGGCCCCTGCGAGCAGCCAAGTCAGAAATGATCCGGAGTCTTCGGTCGCTGACCGAACGTCAGCAGTTCCAGTTGATTTTTTACAACGATAAACCGTCACCGTTCAAACTCTCCGGCTTACCGCTGCAGATGATTTCGGGCGAGGAATCCTATCGTCAACTGGCAGAGAATCACATTCGGTCGATCCAAGCGTTCGGTGGGACAGAACATGAGACAGCGTTGAAGATGGCGCTTCGGATGGGACCGGATGTCGTGTTTTTTTTGACCGATGCCCGGATCCCGCGTTTGTCGGCATCTGAATTACGAGACATCAAGAATCTGGCGGATAGTGTGGGCGCGACGATTCATGCAATCGAATTTGGTCCCGATCCAGCTGCGCCGGCTGACAGTTTTTTGCGAATCCTCGCAGCACAAAATTTGGGCGAATACCGCTACATCAATGTGCAAACCCTTGCTCAGATTTCGGCGGGCAACGAATGACGAATCGCACGGGTGGACGGCGCTGTCTCTCCAACAGTGTCTTTCTGATCTTTCTGTTGGGCGGAATCGGCCCCTTCTTCGCTCAGGTGGGTTCTGCTCAGGCAGATTCACAGTCCGCGGAATCCTTGGATCGTGTTTGGGTGCAACCACCGCCATCGACCGGCCAAGCGGCATCGTGGTTTCCGCCTGCCGTTCGATCGGTGAAGGGGAAAATTCTTCGGTTCGATTCGGCTCAAATGGAAATTGTTGCTCAAGGTGCAAGTAGTGCGTCCCGGTTGGCGTCTGAACGCGTTCTTTGGATTCAGCCAGCAGGATTCGAGTTACTGGAAGGTCCGATGGCAGACCTTTATCGGGAGGGTGAGTTTGCCGACTCTCTCTCTAAGTTACCTGCGACGCTGGAACAAAGACCGCCAATTTGGCGGCAGCAGTGGATCACGATGTTAGCGGCCAATGCTGCGTGGAAAAGTCGGCGAAGCAAAATCGCACTCGATCTTGTTTCGCAGCTGGATCGCCGTTCATTACCACCCTTGGCCGTTGCGTGGTTGCCGATTGCATGGCAACGCGGAGTTCAATCGGCTGAGGGGATAAGAGATGCGGAGCCCCGGTTATCAGATCCCTCGGAAGCGGTTCGCTTGGTCGCCGCAAGCTGGTTGTTGTCTTCTGCCAAGCGGAACGAGGCAACTGCCGTGATCAAACAGCTGGTCACCAGCGATCGTAAGGAGATTTCCTCCCTGGCTGGGCCCTTGTTGTGGCGAACAGCTTCCCCTCCTGAGATTCAACGGATGGCTCGGCAGTGGGAACAGCAACTAGCCGAGTTGCCGATGGTTTTTCAGCCGGGGCCGACCCGTGCTCTCGCAGATCAACTGGAAGCTGCCGGGATGGCTGCGGATGCCAAGCGGTTGCGATGGGCAACAGAATTGACGCCCATTCACCCAAGTTTTGGTAATTAAGACACATATTCTTTGTGATGGTGAAACCCATCATGAGCGATTGAGCGAATCCCCTGTGGCAAATTAGAAATTCACCGGTCTCAATTCAGTCGCTTTCTCGTCCATCTCGCTTGCGATTGTTATCATGCGACAAAGATCACCCCAAAGTCGCCGTTTTTTGAAGTGAGTGTATGCCTTCAATATTCTCCAAAATCATCGCCAAAGAAATCCCGGCTGACATCCTTCACGAAGATGATGTTTGCTTGGCGTTTCGGGATATCAATCCCAAGGCTCCTGTTCATTTTCTCGTGATCCCCAAGAAAGAAATCGAATCACTCGCTGATGTGAGTGAGGAAGACGAAGCGATCTTAGGGAGGTGTATGGTCGTGGCTTCGAAAGTTGCTGACGCCGAAGGTTTGGAAGCTGGTTATCGAATGGTGGCCAACACGCGTGAAGAAGGCGGACAGGAAGTACCGCACTTGCACTTTCATATTCTCGGGGGCCGCCCGATGAACTGGCCACCAGGATGAACACCGCGATATGTCACGATTTGACTATCTAGAACGGCGGCTGGAGCAATTGATCGATCAGGATCGTCTGAGGCGACTGGTTCCGCGGCAGATCGACGGCAATGAATTAGTTGTCAACCACTCTCGCTTGCATAACTTTGGTAGCAACGACTACTTAGGCTTGGCCGATCAGCCGGTGCAAGCCGCAACCGGCGGGAGTGCCGCCAGCGCGTTGGTTTGCGGTTGGACGAATACGCATCAACAGCTTGCTCAGGAGCTGGCTGCCTTTGAGTCCTCGGAATCGGCCGTCTTGTTTCCGAGTGGTTATGCGGCTTGCAGCGGGACGATCGCGACCCTGGCCGAACGGGGTGATTTGATTCTTAGCGATGAACTGAATCATGCCTCGCTGATCGATGGTTGCCGACTCTCTCGCGCTGAGCGAGTCATCTACCCGCACCGTGACTGCAGGTTTGTGGAGGAAAAGCTGAGTGAGATTCGCACTCGATTCGAGCGAGTTTGGATCGTGACGGATGGAGTTTTCAGTATGGATGGGCATCTTGCACCATTGCCACAGCTAGCGGATATCGGGGATCGTTATGATGCAACCTTGATCGTTGATGAGGCGCACGGCACCGGTGTACTGGGAGCCGGAGGACGCGGGGTTTGTGAATGGTTAGAGGTTGAGGACCGCGTCCCCATTAGAATTGGAACACTCAGCAAAGCGATCGCCAGCCAAGGAGGATTTGTGGTGGGGCCGCGGGTGGTGGTGGATTATTTAATCAATCGATGTCGCTCACTGATTTTCAGTACCGCCTTGGCGCCAGCCGCTGTAGCAGCAGCGAGACGAAGCTTGCGAATGATCATCAGCGAACCTCAGCGGCGGGAAATACTTCAGCAGCTTTCCCAACAGGTCCGTGAGTCGCTCTCTCTTGTTGCTAGTCCGACCGAGCGTGGTGTTCCGATCATTCCCGTCGTGCTTGGCTCCGAGGGTAAGGCCGTCGATGCGGCCCACCAGTTGATTCAACGAGGCTTTTATGTGCCGGCGATTCGACCACCTACCGTCCCCACTGGGACCGCCCGACTGAGAATTTCGCTTTCCGCTAGCCACGACCCAGAAATTGTGGGGCGATTATGCGAGGAAGTAGGGCAAATGCTTCCCTGAAGATGAGGTAGGCTTCGATACCAATTCCGCCGAATTTGGCATCGGGAAGAGGGATGGATTCCGCGTTTGCGACGGTGCGATTGCAACAGTACTGGGCGAACGGGATGACGCTTGGTAGACCGGCAAGCAAGATGGGTATTCGTTTTAATTCGGATTCTTTCCTTGGAATTGCCAGAATCTCCCTAAGAATTCTCGCCGTCGGGCGTCTAACACTTATCTCCGTTTCCGAGCGTCTACTTTTTTCTGTCCTGCTGGATGTACTCCATGTTGAACCGTCTCCTCTCGATTCATTCGGGAACTCGCTTGGTAAAAAGCATCTTCTTGGTGACGCTATTTATCGGTGGCTTACCCTGCCAAACGGTAAAGGCCGAGCCGATCAGTTGGATGGAGCATTTCGCATTAGCCGGCGATCGCGAGTCCAAACTCGCCGAACTGATCCCCGGTACAGATGATTATTACTTCTACCACTGCTTGCATTTTCAATCGACGGGTCAGTTGGAGCGAAGTGAAACGATTCTTCGCGATTGGTTGGCGGAGCGGAAGGGACGTGAGACCCCATCGATCGCCACGATGACCGATCGTCAGCGATTGTTGACCTATCAGCAGTCGCCCCAACGGACGATTGATCATCTTGTGCGGCGGCTGGGTATCAAACTGGATCACGCCCCGCCAGCCACCAAAAACCAGCGTAGGTTCTCCAGTCAATTCGATGAAGCAACACTGCAAACCGATCGTTTGGTTAAAGAAGCTTTGCAGCGAAAGGATGTGATAAAACCACTCGGGCTTCAGTATCTAGCTCAGCAGTTTCTTGCCGGAAAGACAGCTGGTATCGGAATTAGTCTGCGAGATTTTTTGAATCGCGTGAACGGCCCTTACATTTCCGATTTAGATCAACTGGTCATTAAGGAGCTGCAATCGCGACGACCCAATGACCAGCGTTTTGGGGATTTAAAAGCGCATGCGTATTTGACGCTCGAGGAGCTTGAATCGATTGCTGAGCGTGTCGAAGCAATTGCCAGTAACAACAAATTCGTGAACGCTACGTTGCATCGTTTGCGGCCAAGTGCTGATCAGGATTTGAGTCAGCAGCCTGACATCAGATTTGAATATCTGAAAAGAGTCGAATTTTATTTGCGGTCGTTGCCTGCTAGCTACAACAGCATGAAAGCGGCTGCCACATTCCGTTTGTTGGAAGCAAATCTAACTCGCGGTGTCTACGACCAAGAACTCTTCACTCGTTATTTGCAGCTGCCAAGAACCAGTCCGATTGTTGCACCGGAGTGGATTCGCCAAGGCGGTCAGCGAGCGAATTTGAGTGAGAATTTCATGGATGTCGCGATGCTGCCGCCGATCGGTAATGAAGAGCCTGTCGTGCGAAGACATCTTGAGCATTTTCTTCGCGATGCCGAGGGTTTTGATCTGTTTAGCAAACAGCTAAAACCCGAGTATCTCCGCACCGTTTTTGCCGAAACCAAGTTACTCAATGGGATCGGTGATGATGAGCAATGGTACAAAATGTTATCGGGCTCGCAGCGGCAAACATTGCGTGATGCGGTGCAGGTTCGACTGTCGGATGAGAATCCACGGCAGTTTGATTCCAACCGGCCGACCGAATTGCTGGTCGATATCAAGAATGTGCAAGAGCTTGTTATTCGTGTCTACGAGATCAATACCTCATCGTATTACCGAACCCATGACAAACAGCTTGACACCGACATTGATCTAGATGGGCTCTTGCCGACATACGAGCGTAAGATCAAATACTCGCAGCCTGCTGTGCAGCGACATCGTGAGAAAATCGAACTGTCCGAAATGGAAGGTCGTGGAGTCTGGGTGGTGGACCTTGTTGGGAAAGGCGTTCGCGCTCGTACTTTGATTCGACGAGGTGGCATCAACTACGTGCAATCTGAAGATGCCAACGGAATGGTGTTTACGGTCATTGATGAAAAGCAACAGGCCATTCCCGCGGCGACCATGTGGGTTGGGTCAACAGAGTTCGTTGCGGATGATCGTGGTCGGATCACTTTGCCACCGGTTTCGGAACGGGTCGATCGTCGAGCCATCATTAGCGATGGACAGATTGCCAGCCAAGTCAAGTTTCGCCACATGAGCGAGACCTATCGATTGTCAGCCGGGATGCACCTCGATCGGACTCAGTTGCAAAGTGGCGGGCAGGCCGAGCTTTTGGTCCGCCCCCAATTGCTGCTCGGTTCGACGCCAATCGCGGTTAAGACTTTGACCGATGTGAGCGTAACGCTCTCCGCAGTCGATCTTGATGGCGTCTCGACAACCCATCAAGTCGATGGATTGGAATTGAATCAAGCTGGTGAACTTGTAATTCCGATGCGCGTACCAACGCGGCTATCAAGCTTGAATGCCACACTGTCGGGGAAAATCGGTGGTCTGGCCGATGGTAAGCAACGCACGCTGAGCGCCAGTCGTCGCTGGGATATCGCCGGGATTCGCCAGACCAGCTTTGCCTTTGATGCGTTTCTGACCCGTGACGATGATGAGTTTGTGATTGAGATTCGGGGACGCAATGGCGAACTCGTTCCTCACGCGACCATTTCAGTGCAGTTGACGACCAACGTGCGGGCGTCTGTTGTTGAACAAACATTGCAATCTGACGATGCTGGCCGCATCCGCCTTGGCGAGCTTGCGGGAGCCACTGCTATCTCCTACATGCTGCCAGGTGGTATCCGGCATGAGCGAGACTTGATTTTGAATCAGGTGCGATGGCCAGATGTCATTCACACCAGCAATGACCGACCCGTCCAACTGCCATTGGTTATTTCTGCCGAGAAAGCGTCAGGGCGCTATCGGCTCATCGAATTACGTGATGGCGCCTACCAACGTGATTTCAGTGAGAATCTGACGTTTGCTGAGGGATTGCTAAAAATCGAGTCGTTGCCGGGTGGTGACTATCAATTGATTGATCTCCAGCGGGGAACGATTCGTCGCGTGATTGTCGTAGAGGGATCACCGCACAGTTCGGTTGCCACCGGTTATGCCCGCCAGCGTGAAATGTCACCAGCTGTTCCGCTTGGTATCGCATCGATCACGCGCGATGCGTCAGGGTTAAAAATTCAGTTGTCGGGTCAGACACAATTAGCTCGCGTTCATTTGTACGGGTCAAGATTTCTGGAGCAAAATTCGCCGATTGGACAACTCTTTCAACCGTTGCCCGGCCTCGATGGACGGAGGGTGATTTGGCCACGGTCCGGCTATGTCAGCGACCTTCGGCTGGGTGACGAATACCAGTATGTCCTTCGTCGAAAGTACGCCAATAAGTATCCCGGTGTGATGCTCCCTCAGCCCAGCGTGATCCTGAATCCATGGGCGACGGAGGATACATCGAATGAATCACAGATGGCGCGGCCTGGTCAGACGCCTCCGAGTTCAGCGGCGCAGAATGACGGGATGGAGATGGGGGTCGACGCGGAAGACCGTATGCAGCAAACGCCAGCGACGACGTCCGATTACGACTTTCTGGCTGACGCGGGGATCGTGTTAGCAAACTTGAGACCAGACGAAGACGGGGTCGTTACGGTGCCGGCCGAGGCGATCAAGGATTTGCCGATTCTGCAAATCGTTGCTTGCGATCCCATTACGATCTTGCAGCGGGCGGTAACTGATTCGCTACGGAAAATAGAAACGGTCGATTTGCGGCTAGCGAATTCGCTGCAGTCAGAAATCCCATACTCTTTTCGCCGCGGCGTTTTGGTTGCGTCTAAAGATCAGCCATTGGACGTAAAGAGCCTTGGCTCGGCACAGTTGCAGGTTTACTCCTCCGTTGCCGATTTGTGGAAGCTTTACAAGACCTTGGTGAATGATCCTCGGATGAATGAATTTGATGACCTAGCCAGTTGGCATACGTTGGAAGATGACGCGAAGCTTAAGGCTTACTCTCGTTTAGCAAGCCATGAACTGCATCTGTTTTTGTACTTCCACGACCGGTCGTTTTTTGACCAAATTGTTTCGCCGTATTTGAAGAACAAAAAAGAGAAACAATTTGTAGATCGGTGGTTGCTGAACGAGCCTCTGGATCGCTATGCGACTCTTTGGCAATACAACCAACTCAACGCGGCTGAACGTGCGTTGTTGGCGATACGATTGCCTGATGTGCGTGAGAGTGTGCGTCGCGAACTTCTCGAGACCGTTGCTAGTCGTGACGAAGATTACGCTGAAGTTCGAAAGGGGATCGAGAGTGCACTGAAGTCAGGGAATTTTGATTCAAATGAGAGCTTCAGCAGAAAGGCAACGTATAGCGGCCTCGCGTTGAGCGATGAAAAAGCCCAGGCCGAATCAAGCAGCTTACGGTACCTGGGTGATCGTGATCGCTCGGCAAGAAGTCGTAGGTCCAAGGCGGCGGCGAAGGAAGCTGGTCGTGGTGCTATGCCCGCGGAGGGGGCCTTCATGCTAGGGATGCGAATGGCGGAAATGAGCGGCGGAGGGGCAGCCTTTTTCCGTAATCTTGATGCCACCAAGCAGTGGGCGGAGAGTCAATGGGATCGTGTGCGGACAGTTGGTGGCCCCGTTCCAGTTAGCTTGGTCGATGTGAATGCATTCTGGGCTGATGTTGCTCAACGAGAAACCAACCAGACACTAGTGTCGAGTTATCTGCTTCGGCCAGTCGAAAATCGGCATGCCGCATTGATCGCACTTGCGATGAGTGGTTTGCCGTTAAGTCCCGGTGAAGTTGGGTTGCCAACGGAGCCCAATCAGGATTACGCGCCTGAACACGCGGTGGCAGTTGTAACCAAGCGGTTGCAGCAACTTGAGCCGGCTGGCCAGCAAAGCAGTGTTTTGATCGGTCAACGATTTGAATCGACAACTGGTGATAGCGATCGCAGTCGTTCAAAACAGCCGGTTGAGCCGAAAGAGTATTTGATTGGCCAGGCATACCGAGGACAAATCGTGGTCAGTAATCCAACGGCTCAGCAGCGGATTGTCGACGTGTTTTGGCAGTTGCCAGCTGGCAGCGTGCCATTGGCCGGAAAACGCTTCACCGACAGCCAAACACTTACGCTTGAACCATTCGCTGTCAGCGCGATCCAGTACGAGTTTTATTTTCCCGTGGCTGGCGATTTCACTCACTACCCTGCCACTGTCGCGAGTGAAGGAATGTTGATCGCTCAAGCCGAACCAAGGCAGTTTCAGGCGGTCGAGACGTTATCAAGACAGCAGGCTGTTACTTGGGAACAGATCGCTGAGGTGGGGGATGCAGATCAAATCAAGAGCTTTTTACAGGAGGCGAATCTCCGGGAAATCGACTGGATGAAAGTTGCTCATCGCATGAAAGATCAACAGGTGTATCGGGTGGTGACCGAAGTGCTACGCAAGTCTCGATTGCCCATCGGGCCATTGTGGGCATACGGCTTTCATCATCGAGATGAAGGAGCGATGAGAGATTTCTTGGCACTTCGTGACGATTTGGCTCAGCGTGCCGGCCCCGTATTGGATAGTCCTTTGCTGCAGGTCCGTCCAGTGGAACGCCGCTTTCATGAGTTGTTGGAATACTCGCCGCTGGTTCGAGCCCGGATTCATCGTTTGGGGCAACAAGATGAAATCTTGAATCCTACCTTTCATCGCCAGTACGAAAGCTTTGTGCGGATGCTTAGTTTCTCGGCCGACATTCCTGGCGATGAGCGATTGGTCCTCGCGTACTATCTGTTGATTCAGAATCGCATCAGTGAGTCAATCGAACAGTTTCAGAAAGTTGACCGAGCAAAGATCAACGAACATTTGCAATATGATTATCTGGACGCCTACCTAGCGATGCATCAGGCTCAGTATGATCGCGCTGAGAAGATCGCAAGCCAGCATTCCGGCCACCGCATACCACGCTGGAATCAGCGATTCGGTCAAGTGATCGCACAATTACGCCAACAACGCGATCTGAACCAGACTGAGAAATTGGTTTCGGTTGAGGAGGCAGAAAGGAAGGATCCAATCGCAGAGGGGTCCGGAGATTTGGCAGTGCTTGATCGTGAGCAGCGACAAGCCGCCGCTGCCGACGAGCAACCAGAAGTAATCGTCCGCGTTGAAGGAGACGAATTACGAATCGATCATCGACGGGCTAAAGAAGTTGCGGTGAATTTTTACGGCGTCGACTTGGAACTGCTTTTTAGCAAAGCACCGTTCGTTCGCGAGGATTTACAGCGGATGGCAATGGTCCGTCCTTCGCAATCTGAAATTGTGCGATTTGATGCATCCAATGGTGTTGCCACTTACTCACTGGATGATAATTTGCGGCGACAGACGTTGTTGGTCGAGGTAATTGCAGGAGCTTCGCGGTCCACCGCCCTGTATTACGGTGGCGACGTCACGACTTACATATCTGAAAGCTTTGGTCAGTTGCAGGCAAGCGATTCCGCGTCTGGTCGACCAATCAGCACCGCGTATGTGAAGGTGTACGCGAAGTACTCTAATGGACAGGTGCGTTTCTACAAAGATGGTTACACCGATGGCCGTGGGCGGTTCGACTATGCAAGTATCAGTGCGGCTGGTGCGCAGGGTGCAACGAGATTTGCTATTTTGGTGATGAGCGATGAAAAAGGAGCAACTCTTCACGACATTGCAGCACCGAACCAATGACTAGAATTCGATTTGCAGACAGGCCGATCCGTATCGCCGGCATTCAAATGATTGCCTGGATTCAACCCGCGAAATTAGCGAAGTGGGTGTTCGGCTGTTTGATTAGCTTGGCGTTGATGACGGCCACCGAAGCGAATGCCCAGCAATTCGAGCTTTCAGATTCGGCGGGGAGGCGTGTTGGAGTCGCGGAGTTATCGCGCAGCGGTTTGTCTGTCCAACAAGCAACCGGGAATCAGATCCGCTACCAGCGTGCGATCGACTATGATTCGTCCGATGGTCAGTTCATTGGTTTCTTTCACCGGTCGACTGCTCGTGCGCTGCGTTTCCCAATGACGGGACGGGGCCGTCTGTTTTTAGCGGATTTGAATCAGCCTGTACCTCGATTTCGCGGAACGGGCCGATACGTTCGTCCTCTTGTTGGTCCGCCTGACCCTTGGATCATTCATCCCCACGGCGGGCCTTGGCCGACGACGCCATGGGTTTACGGTTACGATTTGGCACCCCACCTTGATCCGTCAATCATTGGCTACCATCACGCTGAGCCGCTGCGCCGATCATACCTGGTGGAATCACAAACGGTGTCCAATCCGCCGCTGCCGCCGGTCGAAGTTCAGTTGTTCAATGATGGCCCGCGCGATATTCAAGTGCAGGTCAACGATTTGATTGATCCTGGAAAACGACAGACGATGCGGATTCAACCGCAAACAGCCGCGACCGTCAAGCTTCAGCGTGATTCCGGTGGCCAGGAAATTAGACGCTACAAGGTTTATCTAGGTTATGGAGAGTGGACCACTCGCGAAACGACTTACCCGGTTCTCTCGCCTACCCGATACGAGATTGTCGTCCACGAATGGAACATGCAATCAATCGCCATTGATCGAACGGGTAAGAGTCCCAATCAAATTGAGGACGTTCAATACCAAGGCCGCGGCGTCGGACGGTTTGTGTTGCCGCCGGGGGATCAATTGCAGTCGGGCGTCATCGGGGTTTTTTCGGCGGCTCAACGTCAAGGAAATCAGGGAACCGTTGCCCCCATTTTGCCGCAGGAACGATCCTCGTCGGGGCCGTTGTCGCCACTGGAGCGGGCGTTACTAGAAACGCAAAGATGAAGCGGCCTGGGATTTGGTTAGTTTGACCGCATCCGTCAGACTTTGCGAATAAAAGCTTCGGCATAACTCCGTACTTCTTGGCCATTGAGAACATGAACGCGTCTCAATTGCTGAACTTGCTCATCACTGAATGAGCTGAGTGGGACGTGGATGAGATGTTTCTTGTAGCGGCGGGCCAACCGCCGCCATCCGGCTCCCGGAGGAAGCGAAGAAACGAGTGCGATTTGGCGACCGCTGGCATGCATGCAGGCAGCCGCGATTAGCCTTTCTTCCAGCGTCTCGGTGTAGTCCAGTCTGGGGTCGGTCCAGACATCAGGAATGTCGATTGGTGGATAGAGAAACATAGCGCCACCATAAATACTACACCCGATGCCGGGGCCGACCATTTCGTCTTGGAAGTTCGTGGCGTACAGTGCCAGCGTTGATTCATGTTTATGTTCTGCAAACCAAGTGCTTCGCCAGGGATAATCACGGGGGTCTGCAGGTGAATCGAACAGCATGACGCAAGCATCCAAGGTCCCGCGGCTTGGTGGGACGACTTTGACGTAAATCTGGTGTTCGTACCAATGTCGAAGGGTATCACGAATGTCGATACCATCTTTCACACTCGTCGTGAACTTTTCTGTCCGCGCCAAATCGTTGCCGACGATTGCCCTGGCCCGCTCAAAGACACGAGTCCGAAAGTTCTCGATTCGATCATCTTCCGGAGGATAGCTACATTGGCTGTGTGGGTTCCATTTGTACTTCCAACGGCTTTGTTCGTAGCGTGATGGTCGCCGTTGCAATTTGACGGTGCACCACGTCATCGGTGGACTGGGGAGCCGACTAACCAGCGAAACAATATCGCCGTTGGGTAAGCGTGCTTGGTCAATTCCGAGTGTAACCTCGTCTAATTCGTCCTGTTCGCTTGATATTTCGGTGTACCGATACTGGTTTGCCAGTTCAGCCACGTGTAGCGCAAACTGGTCACCCAGGATTTGTTGGGCTGCCGTAACAATGGTGATCAGATCAGGTGTCAACCGTCGATGGATCAAGGACAGATTGCGAATGTATTGAAGACACTTTGACAAATGGTGTTGGGTGACTTTTCTTGCTTGATTCCCGAATTCTTGGAGATAGCTCTGTCGAGCGGCAATCAACAGTTCCTTGACGCCATCAATCTGCAGATCATCGTCGTCTTCTAGTTCGGATCTTGCCCGTTCATACAACGAAGTAATGAAGGGTAACTCGCCAAACAAGAACATGAGAGTTCGGTCTTCCACTGCGTGGCGAATTGGGGTCGCCACCTCGTCGTGTTCAGGCAACTCAATTGTGGCTGCTGCTTCGCTGCGTGAGGACGGGCTGGGTTTGGATGTCAGCTCGTTGTAAGCTTCGCGAATCCACGGCCAATGCAGCAAGCTGGTAACGAACAAAATGTTGTCGTACCGTTTTTCCAATTCAATCAGTCGCTGCGCCATGTGGACCATGCGGTCTTCGGTTTGGCGATCTGGGGGCCGAGTGATGCTGGGAAGTACCGCAGCGGCAAAACGTTCTGGTGAGACATGACGGACCGCAAATGGATCAGGCATGACGGTTGCATAGGGTCGGAAATGATTGGATTCCAGATCAATGTATTCGCGAGGAATATGCTCCCCCATCGCGGCACGAATCGCCATGATCACACTCTGGCAGGGATCAACGGGGACATAACTGGTCGCATTTGATTCCAATGATTCCAAGTCCTCGTCACTGTCTTCCAGTTGGTGCGGGTCCTGGTCCCAGGGAATCGACTCCCATGATTCGTTGGATGCACCGAAGTGATCGACTGGCGGCTGAATGACGATCGATGGGCGAGGCAATTCAAGGACTGCTTCCTCGACACTGTCCCGAAAGGAATGGGGCAAGGGTACCGCAACGCAGTCGAATGATTGTTCCAGCATCCAGCGACGAACCGTGAGCGCAAATTGCCCGCTACCATGAATCACTGGCAGCAGCGATACACGGGAACCAATTTTTAATAAGTCGGGAACTGAAGGATGGTTGGTCACAAGCGGTTCGTTTCGATCCCTGAAAGTTGTTTATCAGGCTCATTGTAGGAAGGTCGGCTGATTCAGGCGAGTTGTGACGCTGTTTCAGGACTTGAGTAGGTTATGCATCCTGCTCGATTCCTGAGAAAATTGGCAAATTGATAAGATTCAGTCGCTTGGCGAACCCAAGCGTTATCCGCAGTCGGTGCTTCGGCCACCAACGAATGGGATTTGGCGTGAAATCGAATCTCTACGCCATGATGCGGCAGTCGAAATAGCTGCTATCGGCGGTGCAACGGCTTGCCTTGGATGCAGCGACGCTTAATTAATGTTCCAGCAGAAACTTGACCGTCATCTTTAACGCTTTTTCGTCATTCATCAGGAAGCTGTGCAGGACAGGAACAATTTCGAGCGACTCGGAACCATCCAGCTTCGCTTCCTCGACACTGACAACGAAGTCACTGCTTCCATCGACTAAAGGATTTGTGATGGGGAGGCTCGAAACATCGCCAGCGATGATCATGAAGGGAAAGGGTGGTGTTGCCAGTTCTGTGACAAAGGTTTCCCATTGGGGTCCCAGTTCTAGCCCGCCTTGGCCAGTCAGCCATCCGTACAGGCCAGTGGGAGCAAGTCGCCGTGAGATGGCAGCGCCCTGGTTAGGTGGGCCCAGCATGACCATTGAATGACAGCGACCCAACAGTTGCTTTGGGTCATCTTGCTGTAATCGTCCGATCAAATGTCGCACGACGATGTTTCCCATGCTGTGCCCAACAAAGCTGAACTGTGTGTTTGCTGGCAGGTCTTCCAGGACCTCTTTGAGTGCTGCGCTGTGGTCGGCGATGGATTCGCGAGTGCTCGCGTATGCAAAGCGAATGACATCCGGACGACCCTCTTTTGCCATTGCCGTAGCAATCGGTTTCATGGAGTGATGCGTACGCATCAGTCCATGCAGCAAAACGGTGTAGTGTTTCGGTTTGCCCAGAACGCGAGGATTCGGTTTCAGTTTGTCAAGAATCATGTGGCATTGTTTCTCGGAACCCCAGCCCCTTCTGACATCGCTCGGATCGAGAACGCGCCAATGTTCGGTCAACGCATTCTGTTGGATTCGATAGCCATCCCGGTAGCAGTGATCGGTCCACAACTGGGTTCCGCCGCCCGTCTTCAATGCCAAGTTGAAGCGTGAGGTGGTCTCAGCATCTGTTGCGTTTTCCTGGTCTTTCTTGTTTTGCTCGTTGTCTTTGGGGTCTGCCAAGTTCCTCTCCTCACCGGCAATTTGCGATTCATCCGCACAAAGTCGTCGGCCACGGTTTAAATTTCCTAGACCAGAAGTGATGGCGAACATCAATCCCAATACGAGCAGTTTGCTTTGAATGGACAGTCTCATGGGAAAGGTCACGGTCGAGGGGTGTGGTGGAAAATCGGCAGCATGGAAAGATAAGCCCGAAATAAAGATGAGCCCGAAATACTGACAGCGCTTCGTATCACGCATCCCCAGAGACGATCAAGCCGAAGAATTCGTCTTCTGCCACGATTCGGACAGGATTTTCGTCGGATTGGGGAGAATTGAGCCGGTGTTGTTCCACGGATTCACCTTCGCCGATCACGATCAGGTCAGTTTGATGGTCGATTTCCTGTTGAATTTGGCCTCCCAACCGTCTGGTGAGCATTTGTGCCTCTTCTGCACTGCAACGCTGCAGGCGGCCGCTGATCACGATTTGCATGCCTGACAAAGGTCGAATGAACTCTGCTCGCACCAGTAATCGCTGCAGATCGACAGGGGTGTGTTGCGGGCTGGGGCGTTCTGCCAATTGGTTGGGATAGAGAAAAGGAAGTGGTGCGGACGCTTCCTTCGCGGTCGCCTTAGCCGCCGCCGCTCGCGGGCGAATTCGACCGGTTGGACCCTGATAGCCCCAGCCACCGGCAGATCCGCGACGCAGCTTCAGCCGTTTTTCCAGGTCGGGAAGTGAAGTTGCTTCTCGGTCGATACCGGCTGCCAACAAAATCTTTGCGCAGGCAATCGAATCTTCGAGTGCATCGTGGTGGCGGAACCGGATTCCAAGCCACTCTGCAAGCGGTTTTAGGCCGTAGCGACGGTGATGAGGCCATGTTCGGCGGGCAATCGCACGGGTACAAGTGAAATGTAGTTCAGGGATCGATTGACGATGGGATCGCAAGCACGCGAGGAGTACTCCGATATCAAAACTCGCATTGTGTGCGACCAAGCAATCGTCGCTTAGCGTTTCAGAGATATCTGCCCAAAGTTCACCAAAACTCTGCTCTGATTGAACTTGTTCCGGCGTGATTCCGTGGATTCGAATGTTGCTGTGACTGAAGTACAGCGGCTCTGGACGGATCATCCACATCCGGTTGTCGACCATTTCCCCATCACGCACCCGAACCGCGGCCAATTGACAGGCGCTATCAGGCCTGCGGCTGGCGGTTTCGAAGTCGATTGCTGTGAAATTCGCCGCAAAATCCATGTCTGATACTTTCCTGAAGGCGTCATCCCTGCACCGTGATCTGCTTGATCATACGGCCCTATTCTATGGCACCGGCCTGACCCTGGGCAGCCGAATCCAAGCTGGCATGGGGCGAAGGGAGGCCGCATCATTTCGCTGCCCTCGAGTTCTGCGGAGCGATCCAAGGCGGAATAGCAGGCCAGAAAGCCAAGTCTCACACAACCAGATGACAGGCAGGTTAGAATGGAAACCTGCCTGGTCCCTTCCGTCTCGCCCCTTTCTGTTTCGATTGTTCCGATCATGAAACGACCTCAGTTTGTCCTCGGCATGGCTTCTCTGTTGATTGGAAGTTCTTTGGCAATCGCCTGCAATGTGCCTGTGTTCCGTTACGCGTTGGAGCGTTGGCCCGCTGATTTGTACGAGATTGTGGTCATTCACGACGGGCCATTCTCCGAGGCGGATC
Organism: Rubripirellula sp.; assembly: GCA_029213145.1. Taxonomy (GTDB): domain Bacteria; phylum Planctomycetota; class Planctomycetia; order Pirellulales; family Pirellulaceae; genus Rubripirellula. The sequence continues at coordinate 59,193 of JARGNK010000019.1, forward strand.
AAGCAACGTTTAATCATCTCGAGAACTCGGATCATCTGTCGACGGTTAGCGCGAACTTTCGCGTTCGAGCGATTTCGGCTGACAAAGTAAAGGATCCGCAGCTCATGAAATTGTGGAGTTCCAGGGCCGAACGTGATCGGCCGTTGGTGATCACGATGTACCCGCGTAATGCCCGCGAGGTACCTGACCGAATCGTGGGGGTGATGCCACTTTCGGATCAAGTGGTTGATGCTGTTGTGGATTCGCCTGTTCGGCAGAAGCTCGCAAAACAATTGCTGGCTGGCGATTCGGCAGTCTGGGTGTTTGTGCCTTGCGGTGATGCGGAGCAGGACCGAACGGCTCTGAAGATGTTGGAATTGCAGATGCAACGGAACCAAGAAGAATTGAAGTTGCCTCCACAAGACGAAATCGAATCAGACGAGTTCTTTCGGGCGGATAATCCCATCGAGTTGCGGTTGAGTTTTTCGATGGTCACGCTGGACCGCACGGACGTCAAAGAACGGTTCTTGTTGCAGATGCTGCTGGGCAGTGAATCGGATCTTGAAACACTAGACCAGCCGATGGCATTTCCTGTCATTGGCCGAGGACGTGTTTTGTATGCGTTAGTCGGCAAAGGAATCTTTCCGGACACCATTGAGATGGCATCCAGGTTTGTCGTGGGTCCTTGCTCATGCCAAGTGAAAGATCAGAATCCGGGGTTCGATCTTTTGATGGCGATCGATTGGGATAAAAAAATGGGTGGTTCGAAACTCAGTCGTGAGGCTACCCAGCAATCCTCCAAGCCGATCTTGATTGAGATTCCACCCGGAAAATAGCAGCGAATTTCACTACTCTTTCTGGTTGCCCATGATCATGGTTCGGCTTCTCGCCAGCGTTGGTATCTTGCTCTGCGCGCTTAGTCCAACCGTCGCACAACACCGTGTGAAGGTCAGAATCTCGGACGAGGTATCAGGAGAAGCTATCCCAGCGCGTGTCTATTTGCGCAGGGTTGATGGCAAGACTCCCTATTTCTTTGAGTCGACATCCGCGGAGGGAACTGCGGTCCGCTACGAGAAACAGAACTGGATCAATCAGGCGTCGGTGGAGTATCACACGACGATTTCGCCACATCCGGCGATGGCGATTGTTCCTGCTGGGAAATACGAACTGGTTGTGGAACACGGTAAGACGTACTTTCCCCATCAGCAGATGATCGATGTGGCAGATGACGTCGATGTCTCGGTTTCGTTGCGAAGCTGGATCGACATGGCAAAACGTGGGTGGTACAGCGGTGATCTACACATTCACCGGTCCATTGATGAACTCAAAAACATTGTCTTGGCCGAAGATCTGAACGTCGTATTTCCACTGACGCAATGGGTCACGTTGGCGGATACACCACCTTCGTCGGGTAACAAAAATATCGTGGGCGATTTGCCTCGCGACTTAGTGAAGGTCGATGCTCAGCATGTAATTTGGCCGTTGAGCACGGAGTATGAGATCTTTTCGGTGGGCGATCGGCGGCACACTTTGGGAGCCTTGTTTGCGCTTGGGCATCAGCAACCGATTCAGGAAACCGTTCCACCATGGAAACCAGTCGTTGATTCGCTGCGAAAGTCAGACTCCTCGGTTCTGTTCGATTTGGACAAAACCGCCTGGCCGTTTGCGATGACGTTGCCCGTGATCGTGCCAGATGCGACTTACGAATTGGCCAATAATCACATGTGGCGAGCAGATTTTGCGTTTCGTGACTGGTACACGCCGACACCGAATTACATGCAGCCGCCATTCGGTGGCGTTGCAGGTGATGAACGTGACTGGATCGATTTCACTTGGGGGATGTACTACACCCTGTTGAATGCCGGTTTTCGAATGCCACCTTCGGCTGGAACGGCCAACGGGGTACATCCGGTGCCGGCAGGTTTCGGTCGCGTTTATGTTCATCTGCCCGAGGGCTTCGATTATCAAAGTTGGAAACGCGGATTGCAGTCAGGTCGTAGCTTTGTGACAACCGGTCCGATGGTGATCGCGACGGCTAATAAAAGGTCGGCTGGTCACACTTTTCGAATCGATAAGGTGGGAGCCGAAATTGCGTTGTCGATCGAAGTGATTTCCGAGCAGCCCATTACGTTCGGTGAGGTCATCGTCAATGGCTCGCCTGAGCATTTGTTGCGAGTGTCGAACAAGCAGCTTCCGTCCGGCGGTTACAGAAGTCTGATCGAGCAGACAATCCGGCCCACGAAGAGCGGATGGTTTGCGATTCGTTTTTTTGAGGACCGGCCCAATGGGCGAGTCCGCTTCGCGCACACGGCACCCTGGTATGTAGAACTCGGCGATCAACCAGTGCGACCAAGTTGGGAAGAGCGTGAGTATCTGATTACTCGGATGAAAAATGAGCTGCAACGAAGTCGTGGTATCGTTTCTGCGGAGGCAATCGAGGAATACGAGCTTGCACTTGCCTACTATCAAGTACTCGAGGTCGATGACCAGTCAGAGCAAATCGCTAGAACCGCCAGGCCATTGAATCAGCATCGTGATCGCTGGCTGCGTAACATGGTCGTTGACCATCGTTTTTCCGCCGGCGAAGTGCGAGCCGCGACAGGATTAACGATCGAGGCAGCGGCGAGTGAAATTCAGCGATTGGCCGGCGAGAAACCTGTACCCTCGTCCGAGGTGCGTGTTCTTCCCTATCCAGGTGGTCGGCACCCCCGGCGCGGCTTTTTGGATGGTGCGATCGATCCTCAGCGTGACACCAAAATAAGTGTATTCGCTCCATGGAGCGAAGGTGGTTATGCCGTGATTGATGTTCCCGAAGCGATCTTTTCGAATCTCGGCCTGACCTATCTTGCGCACACCCACATACCAACGATCTGGTCAGGAAATTCGATTGAGCTGGAGCCCATTGAGTGGGAAATTGTGGGAGATGACGAGTTACGTTATCAGCGAACCTTGCCCAACGGAATCCGATTTGGAAGCGAAGTCAGCTCGGAAGACAATGTCGTCCGAATGGAGATGTGGCTTCATAACGGCACCGACCAAACTCTGACGGGAATGCGATCCCAAGTCTGTGTCATGTTGAAGGGATTGATCGGTTTCAATTCCAAGCGACGGCGAGAAGCTGTTGTGCGAGGGCCGCTGATTGCGATCAAAGCCGACCATGAAAATCGTTGGGTCATTACGGGCTGGGAGCCGAATCACCGAGCGTGGGCCAACCCGCCGGTGCCCTGCATTCATTCCGATCCCATTTTTCCAAATTGCGGCCCTGGCGAAACGGTTCGTGTCCGTGGTGCGATGTGGTTTTACCAGGGACACGATATCGAGAAAGCGCTTCTGCAGTGTGAATTGTGATTGTGCGAGTCGGTAGCCTCGGTTACGGATACATTGCGGTACGTTCAGCTCTTGCAATAGCAAGAAAATGCGCTACGTTCTGGTCTGTGCTGTTGCGATATTCATTGCATTTTGACTTTGACGTAGTGGATAAAAAATCGAATGGTGATCGCTTGATGTCGTTTCCATCCCCACGCTCTGGCGTGGCAACCAGAATCCTAGCGGGAGCAGGGCTTTGAATCTCCAATCAAATCGGATTCATCAGGGCGACTGCGTCGAAAAGCTGGCGGAGCTGCAGGAGGGATCCGTGGACCTCGTGTTTGCCGATCCACCCTTCAATATCGGCTACGAATACGACATCTACGATGACCAGCAGTCGAGCAAAGATTACTTGACGTTTTGCGAAGACTGGATTCGTGGTGTCCATCGGGCCTTGAAGCCGAACGGGACATTTTGGCTGGCGATTGGAGACGAGTACGCCGCGGAATTAAAAGTCCTCTCGCAGCAAGTTGGGTTCCACCCGCGAAGTTGGGTGATTTGGTATTACACATTCGGTGTCAATTGCGCGAAAGGTTTCAGTCGCTCGCACACGCACCTATTTCATTTTGTCAAAAATCGGGACGACTTTACTTTCAACGGTGAAAACCCTGCGGTTCGCGTTGCTTCGGCGCGGCAGATGGTTTACGCCGATTCGCGAGCCAATTCGAAAGGTAGGCTGCCAGACAACACGTGGATCTTACGGCCTCAGGATGCTCCACCACCCAGCTTTTCGACCTCTCACGATACTTGGTTTTTTTCTCGTGTTGCCGGCACATTTAAAGAGCGTGAGGGATTTCACGGATGTCAAATGCCGGAGCAATTACTGGGCCGCATCATTCGCGTGTCGAGTGATCCCGGTGATCTTGTGGTGGATCCGTTCGGTGGCAGCGGTACCACGTTGACGGTTGCCAAAAAACTCGGGCGGCGATTCATGGGGTTTGAATTGTCCAAGGAGTATGTCACGCACATTTCGAAGCGGTTAGAAGACTGTGAAGTTGGAGATCCATTGGATGGCGCTGCCGATCCACTGCGTAGTGCTCCCAAGACTTCCCAGGGAAAACGAAAGACGAAGTTTCGCAATGGGCGACCACTGATCCCGTTAACGGATGAAATTGAAGCGGCAGTGATTGAGGCGTTTGCGGAAACTTCTGAAGGTTATTCGGCTGATTACCTGCTGTGCCAGCCGGAGGTAGGAAAAGCCTTTGTTCAAGCCTGCCGCGCAAAGTCGATACCGGGTGATCCGCGGATATGGAATACGTTTTTGTTGAGGATTCGTAAGTCAGGGAAGTTGCCAGGATCGACGAAGCTAGGGACCCGTTTGTCAACGGCTCAGATGGATCCCTATAGCGACGCTAGCGAAGCAGCGATGAAGCTAATCGGAATCGACTATGGCATGACACTCGATGAGATGCTTTGCACACCGCATGCAGCCGAGGAATTTGATCGACTGGCAGCGATGTTGGCCCCCGGTTACTCGCCGCTGGAATATCGTTGGGCTGCGATATCGCTTCGAAAACGCGCGACGACCAAGCGATTGCGTCAAGTTGCAGTCGATCAGCGAGAGCGGTGGCAGCAGCAGTCGATGCCCTCCCTGGAAGGAATCGAGGACTGCTTGAGTAGTGAGTACGAGTGCCCAGGAGTGTATGTCGTTTCCGGCGACGAACCGCTGTACGTTGGTGAGACTCGTAACTTACGTGACCGCTTTGAGAAATTGGTCAATACGGAAACCTGGGCTCGTTTTTCTCCAAGACACGTCCACGTTTGGAAGCTTGACAGCGAACAAGACCAGTTTGGTTTAAGATCTTACCTCGTTCGTGAGCAAAAGCCTTTGCTCAATTCTGCGTTCTTGCAAATCGAGTAACTGATGTACCAGCCACCGCTGCGAGGTTTAGTCGCAGCCACAACAACCCCACTCGCCGAAGATGGTTCTGTCAAGTTGGGTGAAATTGGTCCGACAATGGACCGCTTATTGGTGTCGGGAGTCCGCGGCTTCTATGTGTGTGGAAGCACCGGAGAAGGGATGTCGTTGACCAGTGAGGAACGCCGTGCCGTCGTGGAAGAGACGGTGCGATGTGTCGACGGCCGTGCCCCGGTTATTGTTCAGGTTGGTCATAACTCGTTGGCTGAAGCAAACCGATTAGCGGTGCATGCGGAGTCGGTTGGCGCGGACGTGATTTCGGCAACTTGCCCCTCGTATTTTAAGGTGGCTGACGCCGAAGCACTTTGCCAGTGTATGCAGCAGATCTCAAGCGGAATTGAGCTGCCCTTTTACTACTATCACATTCCAGCTTTGACCGGTTCGCCGATCAACATCGTCCAATTCATGGATTTGGCGGTGGATCGAATCCCTACGCTTGCCGGACTGAAGTACACCGCGCCGATGTTGCATGACTACCAGAGTTGTCTGCATGCCGGTGGCGGTCGGTACGATGTCGTTTGGGGATGTGATGAGATGCTGTTGGGCGCCGTAGCAACCGGCGCGGCCGGTGCAATTGGTAGCACCTACAATCTCGCCGCGCCGCTCTACCAGCGTATCGTTTCCGCGGTCGAGGCTAATGATTTGGCGGCCGCTCGCGATCTACAGTACCACAGTGTTCAGATGGTCGAAGTCATGCAGCAATATCCGTTTCATGGTGCGTTGAAACAGATGATGGAAATGCTGGGAATGTATGGTGGACCGTGCCGATTGCCGCTGCGAGCGTTGTCTAGTGAGGAATCGGATCAGTTGCGTTCGCAATTGACATCGATTGGATTTTTCGATTGGTGTGGCATGGCTGAGGGTTGAAATGATTGATAAGTACCGGGTCATCTGCTCCTTTGTTTTTCTGTTGGTATTCGCTGTTCAGAGTGGGTCAGCGTTTGCCGAGGATCCGATGCTCCGCTGGAGTGAGCTTCCCTCCATTCCGGATTCACTTGGTGTTGCTGGGCCGATCGTTGGTGTGCATGGTGATGCGCTGATTGTCGCGGGCGGCGCCAATTTTCCAAAACCGGTTTGGGAAAATGATAAGGCTTGGCACGACCAGATTTATGTGTTGCGTGATGATGCCTGGCAAACTGCGGGAACCTTGCCCCGTCCACTCGCGTACGCGGCTGCGGTTTCGACGCCCGATGGTGTTGTTTGCATGGGTGGAAACGACGCGACCAAAAGCTATTCCGATGTTTTCTTGTTGCAGTATCAAGAGCAGACGGGTGAGGTGGTAATCCTTCCCTTCCCTTCCCTACCGAAACCATGTGTTTACGGTGCCGCCACAACGATCGGTGACGTCATCTACTTAGTGGGTGGGCAAAGTGGATCCGCGCTCGATACAGCAATGAACAATATGTGGTCATTGGATCTATCACAGCGTGAAAATGCTGATCAATTTGTTTGGCGTGAGCAAGCTGATGTGCCGTTTCCATCGCGTGCTTTTAACCTGACCTTGGCTCAGCATGATGGCTATCACGATGCAATTTACGTCATCAGTGGACGAAGGCAGAATGGTGAAGAAGTCGATTTTCTGACCGACACATGGAAGTACATTCCGGCCACAAAGACGTGGAAATCGTGTGCTGATGTGCCTCGCTGCGTGATGGCCGCGCCGGGAGTGGCCTTTGGTCAAAGTCACTTGTTCGTTCTCGGGGGTGCAGACGGCTCACTGTTCGATAAAACGGACGAATTACGCGACGATCATCAGGGGTTTCCAAAGCAGGCATTGGCCTATCACACGATTACCGATACTTGGACATCGGCTGGCGAGATTCCAGCGAATCAAGTGACAACGGTGGCCATCAAGTGGAAAGATCGTTTGATCGTTGCGAGTGGAGAAGTTCGCCCGCGAGTTCGGTCACCCAAGGTGTGGTCAATTGAGCCCTTGGCGAAGTCACTCAATTTCGGTGCCATCAACTATGGCGTGTTGTTTGGATACCTGTTGTCGATGGTTGGAATCGGTGTTTACTTCGCCAAACGAAATAAGAGTACGGATGACTATTTTCGTGGTGGCAAGAGTGTTCCGTGGTGGGCGGCGGGTTGCAGTATTTTTGCCACGATGCTGAGTTCGCTTACCTTCACTGGTGTGCCATCCAAATCGTTTGCGCAGGATTGGGTTTACGCGGTTGGAAACATGATGATCCCCGTAGTGGCGGTGATCGCGGTATTTGTGGCGTTGCCGTTTTATCGTCGCATTGATGCGACGAGTGCTTACGAATATCTCGAGCTCCGATTCAATCGCGCGGTTCGTTTATTCGGAAGCGCCAGCTTCACACTGTTTCACGTTTTTCGAATGGCAGTTGTGATGTCATTAACCGGGTTGGCTTTGGCCGCCGCGACACCACTGACGCCCAGCCAGTCAGTGGTGATGATGGGATTACTTAGCATTTTGTATTGCACGATGGGCGGGATCGAAGCTGTGATTTGGACTGACACCGTCCAGACAGTGGTGCTGCTTGGCGGCGCAGTCGTGGCTGTTGTGTTGTTGGTGAGCGGTGTTGACGGTGGTAGCGAAGGGTTGCTGCAGGCGGCGAGCCGGCAGGACAAGTTTGCGATGGCCAATTGGAATTGGGATGCCACAAACACGCAGATTGCGCTGTGGGTGATCATCGTGGGGGGAATCGCTCAGAACATCTCTTCCTACACGGCAGACCAAGCGGTTGTGCAGCGTTATATGACAACACCGTCACAGAAATTGGCCGCGCGAGCGATTTGGACGAACGCGGTACTCACGATCCCGGCGACCTTGCTTTTTTTCGGGATCGGCACTGCGTTGTTCGCGTTCTATCAGTCAAATCCGGAAAAGCTTGATCCGACGGCGACGACCGATCAGATTTTCCCATTGTTCATCGCCCATGAGATGCCGATTGGATTAGCTGGCCTGATTGTCGCCGGGGTCTTTGCCGCGGCTCAGTCGACTGTTTCAACCAGCATGAATTCAACGGCGACGACGGTGGTCACCGATTTTCTGAGACCGCTGAATCTTTGTCGCACTGAAAGTGGTTACCTACGGGCGGCTAGGTGGGCGACTTTTCTGATTGGCATCTCAGGAACCGCCATCGGGTTGTTGTTCGTCAACCCTGACATCAAGTCACTGTTTGATCAGTTCATCAAAGTCATCGGTTTATTTATGGGGGTTTTGGGTGGATTGTTTGTCCTTGGTGCATTGACCAAGCGTGGCAACGGTCCAGGGGCATTCCTCGGCGGACTCGTGGGCGCCGGTGTGATGTACACCGTTTGGAAGTACACAACCGTCAATGGCTACCTGTACACCGCGATCGGGATTGCGACGTGTTTCGTAGTGGGTTATTCCCTCAGCCTGGTCCTCCCGGCGGCTCCAAAAGATCTGACGGGATTGACGGTTTATACCCTGCGTTCTGAGCGGCTGTCCTCGTCGTCATAGTCGCCCAGCCCCCTGATCAAGGCATGGAACGGGCTATTTCGGGTCAAAAACCCGCCGGTGTTCCCACTTTGAAGGCGGGCTGTTTACAATTCGAACGGGTAAAATGCACGACGAACCTTCAATTTCCCCCTCCCATTGAATTTTCTTGAGGACGAATAACATGCAGAATGATTCGACACGCCGCGGATTTCTGAAGTCGACGACGGCCGCAGCGGCCGGTGCCGCGTTGACCAGCACCGTTGCAAAAACAGCTCACGCCGCCGGTAGTGACGAAATTCGCTTTGTCCTGATCGGTTGCGGCGGTCGAGGCACTGGGGCGGCTCGACAAATCATGGCAACCAAGGGCAACACAAAGCTTGTGGCGGTCGCAGATCCTTTTTCACCGAAATCTTCCGGGGCACTGAATGCCCTGAGTCGTGGTGACAACAAAAATAAGGTCGATGTTCCTCAGGAACGAATCTTCGGCGGCTTGGATGGCTACAAGAAAGCGATCGACGTCGATTGCGATCTCGTGATCATCGCCACGCCACCAGCCTACAAGCCGCAGCAGTTCGAATATGCGGTCAACAAAGGCCGACATGTTTTCATGGAGAAACCTGTCGCGTCTGACGCCACTGGTGTTCGCCGTGTTCTAGCCTCTGTCGAAGAGAGCAAGAAGAAGGACTTGATGGTCGCAATCGGTTTGCAGCGTCGTCACGAACCGCGATACATGGAAACCATTGAGCGAATTCAGGATGGTGCGATCGGTGATGTGATCGCGACGCGTGTTTACTGGAATGGTGGCGGGATCTGGTATCGCAATCGAACCCCCGACCAGACGGAAATGGCATTCCAGACAAATAACTGGTACCACTTCAACTGGCTCTCCGGCGATCAAATCTGTGAACAGCACATTCACAATTTGGATGTTGGTTGTTGGGTGAAGGGGCAATACCCTGTCGAGTGCAATGGCATGGGTGGCCGCGGACAACGCATGGATGGCGATGCCTCGAAATCACAAATCTTTGATCACACATTCTGCGAGTACACTTTCCCGGACGGAACCAAGATGTTCAGTCAGGGGCGTCACCTTCGTGGCGGGTGGAATTACGTTGGCGAGGCAGTGCATGGATCGAAGGGAACGGCTGATCCGTCCGGTCGAATCGATGGTCCGAAAGCATGGAGTTTCGCTGGTGAAAAGCCGAATGGCCATCAACAAGAGCAGCATGATCTGATCGAAGCCCTGATGCGTGGTGAGATCTACAACGAGGGCGAATACGGCGCGAAGTCGACCTTCACCGCAATTCTTGGCCGGGAAGCATGCTACAGCGGCAAGGTCATCAAATGGGATGACTTGTTGGCCAAAGGCAAAGAGTTGGCACCGGGTATCGACAATTACACGCTCGATACTCCTCCACCAACGATGCCTGATGAGAATGGTTTGTACCCCGTGCCGGTTCCTGGCAAGTACGATCCCTTTGCGTAGCCATCAAGAGAACTAATCTTTGGAGCGTGAACGAGTTTGCTCGTTCACGCTTTTTTTATGCGCCTCATGAAAGATGCTTGCTCAAATGATTGCCGGCTAATTTGGGCAACTTTGCACTGGTCAATCACAGATCGAAATTGAGAGATTTCGCGGTGAGAGATCGCGCGGCGTGCTCTTTCCTGGAAGGTCGGTCAAACTTCACCGATCCATTTCTCGTCAACGAATTACGGTGTTACCGAAGTGGTTGACTATTTCCCTTTTAAGCGATGGGGTGGATCGGTGCGGCCAGCGGGGAAATGGACCTTGAGTGGTGGCGATGAATCGTCCTTGGTTTGATCCTCGGCGTTGCTCTCACTTTCACCGACTACGGTATCGGTATTATTTTTTGTCGGTTCTGGCTGATCCGGATGCGAGGCCCTCGCTCGTGGCTTGAACAGTTTGCCGGCAGGTCCGGCGAGTAGGGCCGGCAGCAGAATCAAGTCACCCAACAGTGCGGCAGCGAGCATCACAAGCATCAATGTGCCGAAGCGTTGGGTTGGTGTGAATGTTGAGAGTGAGAACACGAACAAGCCAAGCCCGCCGACGACCGTCGTTTGTGTCATCGCAGGTCCAACCCGGCGATAGGTTTCGATTACCGCTTCGACTCGATGCATGCCCTTATCTAAGTTTTCACGAAACCAAGCGAGGAAGTGAATGGTATCGTCGACCGCGACACCCATCGCAACCGAAGCGGTCATCATCGTTCCAATGTCGATTTCGATTCCTTGATGGCACATCACCCCAAAAACCAAAAGCACGGGGAACACATTGGGGATCATCGCGACCATTCCGGCTGCGATGCCGTATCCCAGTTGTTTGGGGCGAAGCCAGTCGATTGGCATCTTGCCAGGATTGAGCAGCCAAATCATGACGGCTGCGATCAGCACAAACGCAAGTCCTATCGAATTGGCCAAGCTTTGCAGCAAGGTTCGCTGCGCCTTGTAGACGACCGGGACGACTCCGGTGTACACGACCTGCATCGGACCAGATCCGATTACGTCAGGAGTGCGATTGGGCAGCAAAGTTGGTTGGGTCGTCTTGGCAAGTGTTTGTTCACCATTGATTAGCACGTTGGCGGAAGCGAAATCGGTTGGATCAAATGAATCAGTGCCGAGCCAAACAATCGCATCAAAGCTCTGTACCAGCTTTTCCCACTTCTCGCTGGCAACTAGCTCCTTGGCTTTCTCTGGATCGACATTTAGCCAGCGTGGTTTGTCAATCCGTTCGCCATTGAGCAATTCACCAAGCGTCGCAAGGTAAGTCATTCGCTGATCAATTTCGCCGCTTCGTCCGAGTAGATCGGCTTGTTCGAGCGATTTGGGGCGTTCGCTGCCGACCAGCATCACCCGCTGTTTTCTTTTCGAAGAACCCTCCCCGGAATTCAGTTGGCGAATCAATTGGTCACGCGTTTCGTAGGCCCTCAAAACGGGTTCGACAGCTTCGCGAAGAGTGGACACGAACTGTCCGTAGTCGACATCTGAGAGCGCGGCCACCCGCAAGCTGATTCGCCACAATTCACTATCGGTATATTGACCTTCTTTCTCGATTTTCAGGTAATCGTTGTCACGCAGTTGTTCACTCGCCGCTGATAGTTCACGAACAAACTTAGCCCGAACCGGGCTGTATCCGTTCGTGGTTTTCGGGAGCGGCGGTAAAAAGGTGTCGGCTGCGATTGCTTGGCCAACCACTTTGCGTCCCGGTTCGCCAAGCGTTCGATAAACGACGGTTCGGATTCGTGCAATTGCCTCGACGCGTTCTAAGATATCGAGCGGTTGTGGGCGCGTTTCGGGAGCTGGCGGTGACTCCGCCGGTGCGGATTCCGATTGCATCGAGGGTGGAATGCGAACGACCAATTCCATTGGAACCAGCTTGCCAAAGTTTTCTTCCAACCAAGCGTAGTCGTGAATAATTCGCGAGTCGTCGTCAAACAGGTTCAGCAGCTGAACAGACGTCTGGATTTTCATCAATCCCGTTGCGCTTGCCAGCAGCAGACTGATACATGCCACGCTAACCAAGCGATGGTGCCCGGTGATCCAGCGTCCAGCTGACGCCCACCATTCTGATAAGCGGCTTTCATTTTCTGGTTCGGAGGGAGTGTCTTGCAGAAACGCAGTGGATGGTGGGAAAGTCTGTAAAGCGGCTGGTAGGTAGGAGAACAGCACACCGAGAGTCATCAGCACACCGAGTGCCGAATAAAGCCCAAAATTGCTGATCGGTGCCAGGTTGCTGGTGTACAGCGAAGCCAACCCAATGGCCGTTGTCAGCGAAGCCAACGTGCAAGGCAGGAAGGCGTGCCGAAGTGCCCGTCTCGCGGCGCCCGCTTCACCCGACTTTCTTACCTCATCGCGGTAATAGTTGACGACGTGAATCGCACCCGACAATCCAAGTACGTAAACGAGTGATGGCATGCTCATCAGGATTGCATCCACCCGACCAGACGTCCACCAAACAATCGCCATGCTCATGATCGCGGATGAACCGCCAACGATGAAAACGACGCCAGTGATTTTCAGGCTGCCGAAACAAATTAAGGAGAGCACGATCCCCAGCACCACGCTGTATCCGATCAAACGAACCAGGGTGATACTTCCTTCTTCATCGATCGCCATGTTATCTACCGGCGGTCCGCCCATCCGAAGTGCAGGCATCCCCGCGATTGAATCAAGCGGTTCGCGATTAAACGGCGGTGGTGCCATCGATGGGGGTGGCGCGGCGCGGATACCGGACTGTTCAGCTAATTCCAGCAGGCGACCACGCGGCTGGCCAAGGACACCTCGTCCGACCGCGAAGGGAAGATTGTCTTGTGCCAGTTGAGTTAGCGTCACCAGTACGCACGTCAGTCGGTTAGGTGGTTCGACTTCGGCCGCATCGAAGACGGCGTAGAACACATCGGTTTTTTCACTTAGAGATGCCTGTTTCAATTCTTCGATTGCATCGTCGTAATTTTCGGTGACAATCTGTGCCAATGCGTCTTCTACCAAGGCATCGAAATTTTCCGGTAACAGCTCGCGACGTTCTTCTGGAAGAGAATCTCGAAAGGCATCCGCCGACCAGCCAAACCCTGGGGCAATCGCTGGCGCGAATAGAGTTCCAGTCAATCGCTCGAGTGCTCGGCGGCGGGCAACTACTGAGCGGCGTTCTTCATCGGTTAGGTCAATCGGCCACAGCGGTCCCCCTTCTGCGGTCAACTCGGCAATGATCGACTCACCGGTTTGAACAGATTGGAACAGAGGGGCGCACAGCAATGAGGTGTCGTTGTAAAACCGATTGGCAGGCCGCTTGCCAGTTTGGTCCCCGAAAGCTGTGATCAGCTGTCCTTTGAGTTCATAAATGCCGAGGCGTTTTTTAATGGCCCGGATCGCAGCAGCCGGCCCGTTTGTGCCCTCTTCCCAGCGGAACAGTTGTCCCGAAGGTGTCACGTAATACCACTTTCCACTAGCTGACTGCAGCCATTTCTCATCTTCGCCACCCCAGTTCAAGAAATCACTACCGGCAACCATCAATTCGAGCTCGCGGCCTAATTCTCGCGCTCTTTCGTATCGGGCTGAATCTTCCGGCGAAAGATCTTCTTGGGGAACCGATCCCTCGCACTCATGAAGTAGCTTCTGCTCAAACAGTTTCAGCCGTTGGTCATCGGTGGTGCAGCCATCCCATGTAGCCAGCACAAAGCTCTCCCCCGCGAAGTGCTGGGAAAACCAATCCAATTCGGCCGTTTCTGGGAAGTCATCAGGCAGCCAGTCTTGTACGTCGTTCTGCTTCTGGCTCAGGCTCAGCCGAGCGGCCCGGAATTCCCAGGGAAGAAAAAAGAAAAAGACGACCAAGATCAACAGCGCGTAGGGAATCCCCTTCTGGCTTCGTCGACTAAGCGAAGAATCCTGCTTCATAGGGGAAACGTGCTGAAAATAGGAGGCGTTAGGGACCCATCCGAGATCGGTGACCGATCGTTCCGGATGGTAAACTACCCCCGATTGCTCGCATGGTCTACTTCAAACGGCCTGTCCAGCCTGTGCTTATTAAAATCTCTCTGTCGGATGTTCCGGTCGGGGTCACTTTGTCGGTCGCCGGGCCGCCGCATGCGTCAGTCCGGCGACACCACAGTCAGCCGTTATGCGGTGTTTTTCGCGATCTCGCCTAGTTTGAAAGTGGGCAAAATTGAGAGCCAGCTGAGAATGGGGTGAATCTGTGCTTTTTGAGCTGGGTTTGCTAGGTTTTGGGCTGGGTTTGCTAGGTTTTGGGCTGGGGTTACTAGGTTTTGGGCTGGGGTTACTAGGTTTTGGGCTGGG
>JARGNK010000221.1 GCA_029213145.1 Rubripirellula sp.
CCAGTTGTCCGGGCGATCCAGTTGTCCGGGCGATCCAGTTGTCCGGGCTACCTAGTTTTCCCGCTACCTGGTTCATCGCGGTTTGGTTGGCCAAGTCGCTTCACGATCTCATCGACGTCGTAAACACATCCTCCCCAGGTCCCCCCCCCAACCTGTTGCAAAGCGGCCCAGAGTCGCGTGTCGTCTGGCACATCCGGGTCGACCTGCAAGTCGGGATGGGGCTGTCGCTCGCTTAATTCCTGCCCATCAATCGTTTCGACAAGATTTACATTGCCGGTCAGCGCATTACGATCAATTTCGATCTCGATCAGATCACCATCACGAACTTTGGCAATCGGACCTCCCGCCAGCGCCTCAGGTCCAACGTGGCCAATGCATGCGCCGGTACTGACCCCAGAGAACCTCGCATCGGTGATCAAGGCAACCTCCTTCCCAAACTTCAGGTACTTCAGTGCCGAAGTGATCTGGTAGGTTTCTTCCATTCCACAACCAATCGGGCCGCGGCCGATCAGTACGATGATGTCGCCAGCCTGGATGGCCGGAGTGGTCTGGCCCTTCACAGCAGCGATCGCAGCCCGCTCGGAAGTGAAGACTCGAGCTGGCCCTCGTTTGCGATAAACGCCTTCCTCGTCGAGCACCGTCGGATCAATCGAGGTCGCTTTGATCACCGATCCTTCCGGGCACAAATTACCTCGTGGAAAACAGACGGTGCTAGTCATCCCCCGTCGCCTCGCCTCTGCAGGTGCAAGGATCACCTCATCCGGATCAACTCCGTCAGCCGCCACAAGATGCTCTCGGCACACACGACGTCGATCACTGTGATGCCAATCGTCCAGAATCTCGTTCCACGTCATGCCGGTGACGGTCAGGCAATCGGATTTCAGCAGACCCAATTCGCGCAAATGCCAGGCGACTTCGGGAACGCCACCGGCTAGAAACAAACGAACCGTCGGGTGTCCAACAGGTCCATTGGGTAAACAATCAACGAACCGCGGCACTTGCCGATTCACTTCGCTAAATGCGGCTGCATCGGGTCGCTTCAATCCTGCCGCCGCTGCGATTGCCGGGATGTGCAGCAACAGATTGGTGCTACCACCGACCGCCGCATGGATCAACATGGCGTTATAAACGGCATCGTCGGTAAGCACATCCGAGAACGTCAAGCCGTTGGCAACCATCTCGACTGATGCATCGGCCGAATCGCGGGCAAGCTGCGTCCAAATTGGTTGGCCACTCGGTGCCAAGGCAGCGTGAGGCACAGTCATACCAAACGCTTCGGCAACGACTTGGCTAGTCGCCGCGGTACCAAGAAACTGACAGCCTCCGCCAGGTGTTCCACATGCCCGACAGCCTTCCAGCGATGCCTCTTCCAGCGACATTTCACCCCGTGAGTAACGGGCGCCGATCGTCTGCACTTTACCGGCATCTTCACCGACAGTCGGCGGCAACGTCACGCCACCTGGAACCAACACGTTGGCCAAATCACCACACCCCGCCAAAGCCATCATCATGGCAGGCAACCCTTTGTCGCAGGTCGCAATCCCGATGACTCCCTGGCGTCTTGGGAGCGAGCGAATCAGTCGCCTCATTACGATTGCGGCATCGTTACGATAGGGCAACGAATCAAACATGCCACGCGTTCCTTGGGAACGACCATCGCACGGATCGCTAACAAACGCAGCAAACGGGACACCATCGCGATCGGTGATCCCTTCCGCCGCCGCTTGCATCAGCAACCCAACTTCCCAGTGCCCCGTGTGGTAGCCGAGCGCGATGGGTGAGCCGTCTGGGTTTCGCATGCCACCTTGGGTGCTGAGGATCAAATACTGATCACCGAGCACTCGGCGAGGATCGAACCCCATCCCAACGCTTTGAGTTAATCCAAATAAATCGCCGCTACTCCATTCTCGCAGAATCTCATCGCTGAGCGGAAGCTTGCCTGTGGGACCCGGAGCGTGGGTCGCCATGGTTTCGGTTGCCGGGGCATCAAAGTATTTTTTCATGCCGGCATCTTATCGCGCCAGCACATGAACGGGCAGCAGCAGGCGACGACTGGAAACGGGTTACCGATCCGAACGGTTTATCTACCCGAACTTACGGTCAACTAACGCTGCAGTTCAGCTAGAGCCTGCGATCAGCAAGAGCCTGCGATCAACCAGAGCCTGCGATCAACCAGAGCCTGCAGTTCAGCTAGAGCCTGCCGTTAGCTAGAGTCGGCCGTTCAGCTAGAGTCGGCGACGCACTTTTCGGTGCATTGGATTGAGCCGCTTGCGAGCAGGCTCGGAATCCTCTTCGACGACTTTCGGTTTTGGCGGTGGCTCCACGGCTTCGAAGCCCTCGATGGAATCACGTTTGAGCTCTTTGTTGATTCGCTGCTCGATGCTTGTCAGCACCTCACCTTCCCCAGGGACCACGAATGTAAATGCGACACCATCGCGTCCCATTCGCCCCGTCCGACCCACGCGATGCACGTAGTCATCGCAGTCTTGCGGTACGTCGTAGTTGATGATGTGTGAAATGGTGCTGATATCGATCCCACGTCCGACCACATCGGTCGCGACCAAAATTTTCAGTTTGCGATCGCGAAGGCTCTGCAGCACTCGATCACGCTCTCGCTGCTGCATATCGCCGTGCATGCTGCCGCAGTTATCGTGCGTGTGCTTCAATTGCCGATACAGCCGATCAGTTCCCCGCTTGGTTCGACAGAAAACGATCGCCTGTTCTGGCTGCTCACGCTCCAGCAACCGGTCCAACAAATCTCCCTTGCGATTTTGAGCAACGGTGAAGTATCGCTGTTCGATCGTCTCGACAGCCATTTCATTCTTGCTGCAGTCGATGACGCGGGGTTGCGACATGTACGACTCGGCCAGGCGTCGCACGGTTGGCGGCAATGTGGCAGAAAGCAAGAGAGTTTGACGATCGCGAGGGCATCGTCTCAAGATCCGTTCGATTTGCGGGCGAAATCCGATATCGAGCATTCGATCGGCTTCGTCCAAGACGACACACCACACACTATCGGTACGAAGTGACCGGCGTTGCAGATGGTCGTGTAATCGGCCAGGCGTTCCCACCACGATCTGAACGCCATTTTCCAGCTGCCGAAGCTGTCGCGTAATATTTTTGCCACCGGCCAGCACGGCAATCTCTGTATCAACTCCGCGGGCCAATCGCTCCGCCTCACGCCCCACCTGGTCGGCCAATTCGCGAGTCGGTACCACCACGATCGCTTGCGGATCACGGCAATCCTCCAACGAATCAAGCTGCTCGAGAATTGGAATAGAAAAGGCGGCTGTCTTGCCGGTCCCCGTCCGTGCCTGCCCGATTACATCCTCGCCATCCAAGGCAAAGGGGATCAATTGAGCCTGAATCGGCGACGGTTTTTCAAACCCCGCATGACGCAGCGCTCGCCGCATAACTGGGGACAGATCGAGTTGATCGAACGAGTCGACGTCTTGTGCTATCGATGATTCCATGACCACAAGTCTATCGTCCCCTCTGCGTCTGGACTACGCGGCGTATTGCGTTTTGATGAATCTCTGCGTTTTGATGAAGCTCGCCAGATGCAGCACCGGTCCGGTGGGCAGCACGCTGAACCGAATACCAACAAGATCGACCATTCCAGCGGCTCCAGAGTTTTCCCAACGGACCTGTCCGCCGGAATCAAACGTAAACAGGAGCACAAAACGGCGAATCAGACCTTACAAATCCCCAAATCAGCCATCTCAAGCCCGAACCGGCTTCCGACGCCGAGTGGAGGCAAATCCAGAGCAAATATCATTTCCTACAGCTTCACGGGACATGCCCCGGGATCAATCAGAGCAACCTCCGCTAGGGAAGGACGGCAGAAAACAACCGTCCAATGCACCATGTTGATGTCGTGCCAAAATGGTCTCGCGAGGGAGCGAGAGGGTCGCTCAGCGGGGTGACGAACCGGGTTCACGACAGTTGTTTCACCGTTATTACGAAGGTAAAATCACTGGCTTCCATCCACTGTGCAATGAAAGCAGTTTAATCATGAAACGCGTCTCCCTTCTTGCTCTCTTCTTGTTATCCGCTTTCGCCGGCTGCGGAAAATCGACGACAGAACCGACTGCGAGCACTGATCTGCGTGTCATTACGGACTCATCGACTGACCCGGCGGCAGATGCGAAATCCGGCGAACAGGCCGTCCGGATCGCTTTCGTCACCAACCAGATCGCTGATTTCTGGAAACTCGCAGCGGCGGGTTGTGTGGATGCTGAAAAAGATCTGGGGGATGTCGAGGTCGAAGTCCGAATGCCGACCCAGGCAACGGCGGCCGAACAAAAACGGATCGTCGAGGATTTGATGAGCTCGGGCGTCGGCGGATTTGCGATCAGCCCAGTCGATCCTGAAAACCAGACACAATTCTTAAACAGCGTGATGTCCGAATGTGAATTGATTACCCATGACTCGGATGCGCCCTCCTCAAATCGCACGATGTACATCGGCATGGACAACTATGCCGCTGGCGTTCAAGCGGGCGAATTAGTCGCCAAGGCCTTGCCCGAGGGTGGACAAGTCATGCTATTCATTGGCCGCCTAGAACAGGACAACAGCAAGTTCCGCCGACAAGGCGTGATTGATGTGCTCCTGGGGCGAACGGATCGCAGCCAGGACTATTACCGGGAAAACCCCGATGCACTAGATCCCGTCGATGGTGAGATCAAGAACGACAAATACACCGTACTGGGAACGATTACCGACCAGGGAAAACCCGAGGTTGCACAATCCAAGGCGGAAGATGCACTGAACTCCTACCCAGACATCAATGCGATGGTCGGCCTGTTCGAGTACAACCCGCCGGCTTGCTATAAAGCATTGGAAAAAGCCGACAAACTGGGCAAAATCAAACTCATCGGGTTTGACGAGAACGACGTTACGCTGCAAGCAATCAAGGACGGATACTGCGAAGGAACCGTCGTCCAAAACCCGTATGAATACGGCTACCAGTCGGTCCGCGTCTTACGAGGTTTGATGATGTCTGAACCAGACATCGTGCCAGAAAGTCGCTACCTGGACATCCCGCCTAGAACTATCGGCAAAGAGAATGTCGACGAGTTCTGGGCGGACCTACGGACCAAGAAAGGTCAGTAGCCACCAAGCAGCAGCGATCCCAATGGCGGTGAATCAACTGCCCAACCTCGTCTGCTTGATGTTGCGGTCCAACCCCAGCGGGCGGCCGACTTCTCATCTGGGCAAGTATCTGGCCGATCCGCGGGCAGGTGGGGTTCCAGCCTCCTCGCAAAACCTGACATCTCCCTGCTGAAAAGAGACCGAGCCCCTCCTAAAAAGAGACCGAGTCCCTTCTAAAAAGAGACGGCTGCCGGTTCCAAAGAACTGCATCACCACGGCTGCTCACACGGCATGCCAACCCACTGTTTCCCGCACTCGCTTCCAAACGCCACCTATGGATGACGCCCCGCCGCCACTGCTTGAAGTCCGTCAGGTCAGCAAGCGGTTCCCTGGTGTTCTTGCGCTCAGCGAAGTCAGTTTGACGCTCGGTGAGGGTGAGGTGCTGGCTGTGATTGGTGAAAATGGTGCCGGCAAAAGCACGCTGATGAAGATTTTGGCGGGAGTTCAATTGCCCGATTCCGGGACGACCCTGATCGACGGCAGACCGGTCGTTCTCGATTCAGTCAAAACGGCACTGCAATCGGGGATCGCGTTGATTCACCAGGAACTAAATCTGGCCGAGAATTTGCCGGTGGGCGCGAATATTTACCTGGGCCGCGAGCCAAACCGATTTGGCATCATCGACCGGCGTCAAATCAACGCTGACGCACAACGGGTGCTGCAGCAAATCGGGCTGGAGATCGAAGCGACCGATGCCCTCAGCGATTTATCAATCGGGCAACGACAATTGGTCGAAATCGCCAAGGCGATGTCGGTCAATGCACGTGTATTGATCATGGATGAACCAACTTCCAGCCTCTCAGCGGGAGAAGCCGAAAAGCTTTTCGAAGTCGTGAAGGATCTGCGATCCAAAGGTGTCAGCATCATCTACATTTCACATCGCCTGGGGGAAGTCAGCGAATTGGCTGATCGCGTCGCGGTGCTTCGTGATGGAAAAAATGCGGGCGATCTAGAACGCAAAGAGATCCGCCATGACAACATGGTTCGATTGATGGTCGGCCGTGACATTTCGCAATTCTATGCTCGCACGTCTCATCCAATTGGAGACGTCGTCTTGGAGGTCGACCGTCTACGAACACCAACATGGCCGGCTCACCCATTATCGTTCTCGCTTCGAGCGGGAGAAATTGTCGGCGTTGCCGGACTGGTCGGTGCCGGGCGAACGGAGATGCTACGGACCATCTTTGGAATCGATCAGCCGGTTTCAGGTCACGTCAAAATGGACGGCACTGAAATCGAGCTGGATTCACCACGCTCGGCAATCGCCGCGGGAATCGCCTTAGTCCCCGAAGATCGAAAGCTACATGGGCTTGTGATCGACATGACCGTGCGAAACAACGTTTCGCTGGCTGGCTTATTTAAGAACCGTTTGCGAGCCGGATTCCTGAACCGCAGTGTCGAAAAAGAAGACACGCAACAAATGATCCGCGACCTGCGAATCAAGACCCCAAATGAATCACAAATCGTCCGATTTCTTTCTGGTGGTAACCAGCAAAAAGTGGTCCTTGGCAAATGGCTTGCCATGAAACCACGCATCCTGCTGCTCGATGAACCGACACGCGGTATTGATGTTGGTGCAAAACAAGAAATCTATCAACTGATGGAATCGTTGGCCGAGCAGGGCATGGCAGTCCTATTTGTCTCCAGCGAAATGGAGGAGGTCATCGGGATGAGTGATCGGGCGATCGTGATGCACGAGGGAAAAATCACGGGAGAATTGCAGCGATCGGAGCTGTCAGAAGAATCGATTATGCAAAGAGCAACAGGCAACCTGAACGCGGATGAATCGACGGTAACAACATGAACGCAAAGTCCATTGGCATTTTTGGCTTGCTGGTCGCTCTCTTTCTGTTCATGGCCTTCATGACAGCGGATCCCTGGTACGCCGTTTCCGACAGCACCTTTTTACTTTCCAACAACATCGAGAACCTGCTGCGGCGAATCTCGATGTACGGCTTGCTCGGCATCGGAGTCGCCTTTGTCATCATCACCGGCGGCATCGATCTTTCGGTTGGATCGGTGGTCTGCCTGGCCGGTTGCCTGCTGGGGATCTTCCTGCAAGTCGATTACAACGCAGCCGACTCCTTCGATGTCTATCGCGTGAATGCTGCCGACAAAACAATCATCTTAAGGGGCGACGCGTCGGAACGATTTAGCCGAGGCGACCCGATTCGCCTCTTCCAGGTCCGCGATCCCGCGGTGCTGACCGTGCAATCGGCTGAACTCGTGCAACTTGCCGACGAAACCGGAAAACCAACCGAACTGGGGACACTGCTGAGCGTCGAGGGGGAACTGCAGCGGGACGATCAATCGGGAACCGTTGCTCGAGCCTTTCGAATTAGTGATTACTCACCCGGTTCGAAACTTGGCGAAAACACTGACGAATCAGGCGATACTTTGGAGATCTCGCAGATCCCCTTTCAGCTCCATCCCCGAGATCGTCTGATTTTGGTCCATCCGACATCCAAGGGGCTACTCGAAGCACATGTTGCTGTGGCAACAAAAGAGGGTGACCAAACTACCGCGATCACGACGCAACCTCTCAACGATACATTCGCAACCGATTGGCTGGCGATCCCGATGAAGCGGCAGCAGCGGATGCCGATTCCTCTCGCGATTCTGTCAGTCCTGGCCATCACCGGCTGCCTGGGTGCGGTCCACGGTCTATTGGTCACGCGGGCCCGTCTGCAGCCGTTTGTCGTCACCCTTTGCGGATTGCTGATCTACCGTGGTGTCTCGCGGTGGCTGGTCAATGACAATCCCGTCGGCTTTGGGATTGAGTACCAAAACACCCTCAGCCCGTTGGGATCAGGAAAGCTGCCCCTAATCCAATGGGCTGGTGAAAACGGACCACAATCTTTCGGAATCCCCTATCCGTTTTTTGTCTTCATCGTCGTTGCGGTCATCGCTGCCATCTTTTTAAATCTCACCATCTGGGGACGTTATTTACTGGCGTTGGGAAGTAACGAGGAAGCAGCGCGATACAGCGGGATTCGAACCGAACGAATCACCGTACTCGCTTATGTGATCGGTACGGTTGCGGCGGGAGTTGGTGGCATGCTCTTCGCCCTTGATTCGGGTTCAATTTCGCCCTCTAGTTTCGGCAACTTCTTTGAACTCTACGCGATCGCTGCCGCAGTGCTCGGTGGCTGCAGCCTACGTGGCGGCGAAGGATCGATCTTCGGCGTGAGTGCGGGGACGGCAGTGATGATGCTGTTGAACAACTTGATTTTGCTGCTCAAGATTGCCGACCGATTGGAATTCACCATTATCGGATTGGTTATCCTGCTCGGCGTCTTCATGGATGAGACGGTCAGAAGAATTGCCGCCCGTCGCCGCGCGATGAAATCATAAATACCACACAGATCAAAACGTTTAATCCGCAGCTGGAAATTCACAACCTCAGGACTTTCCCGCTCGCAGGTAGGACAGACTTTTTGCCTGTTGCCGAAAATCACCCGCTTGAGACTTCATTTTCGAAACTAGGCGAATGAGCTCTTCGTCTAAACGCTCAGCAGCAACGGTTGAAGGTTCGATCGGCTTGGTTCCCAAGCGGACCGCATTCGTATCCATAGCGTGGTCTGAGACGGCGGAAAACAACGTTTCTCGCACCAATAAATCCGTCAGTCGATTTGCCGTACGCTTCGAATCAACCGGGATCATCTGTGGATCGGACCAATCAATCCTCAATTGGTTCGGTGTGGCGACTGCCGCCGATGCAATCGATGCAATTCGCTCTTGAATGGTTTCTTGGTCGGCATCAATCACCCAAACCCATCGCCGCACATCGATGCGATAGACCAAGTCGAACAGGTAACATTGCCCCTGCAAAAACTTGTCAAACTGATTGGCTGCCTCGCGATTGATCATCGCGCCGACAGAAACCCCACCAGCAGCAAACTCGCGTTCAGATCGAGGGCGAACCGCTTCATGATCAAGTTCGACTCGACAGCAAGGTGAGTCCAGGCGGACATTCCGTTCAGAATCACCAGCCAAGTTTGATGGAATTCTCATGGATCGAACCGGTGAGGCTTCGCGTTCTGCTGGGAGCTGACCAACCCGCCACTGCGACCACAATTCGCCAACACTGCGGGGGCCAGCTGCCGCAGTTTGGAAACTTACCTCAGTCCCACTTCCCAAGCGTGATTGGATCGTTAGTTTCGAAAAATGAAGCGCGGCGAGCTGTCGACAGATCGACAACCCCAAGCCTTCCCCGCCACTAAATGACACTTGCCGATCGGCAATCGATTCCAACTCTGGCTGGCTAAGCCCCCGCCCCACATCGACGACGGACCATCGCAAGAACAGCGAATCGATTTCTTGCAAGCGAATGAGAATTTGGCCTGACTGGGGAGTCACTCGCAGCGCATTGGTTACCAAGTTAACAATCAGACGCCGCAGCATCGCAGGGTCGGCAAAAATACGGAGTTTGGGATCCTCACCTCCATCCCACAACACATCGACATCGCGAGGCATCACCCAAGGCCGAAGTGTCTCATCAATCGATTTGCGTACTGTTTGCACGGAGACCCATTGCCGTTGCACACGTGGCGTTCCCGTCCGCAGTCGCTCGACCTGCACCATGTCATTAATCATCTGCTCCATGCAATGACACTGATCGATTGCCGAATCGAGACAGATGGTCTGCCCGGGAGTGACATCCCCTAGATCACCATCACGAACGAACCGCACTGATTCTCGAATCGTGGTTAATGGGGCACGCAGATCGTGCGCCGTCTCGCTCATCACCCTGACAGCGGCCTCGCTCGCACGATTTTCGAAACGGCGGGGAACCCCGCGGGAAAGGGCGCGTTGTGAACTTGAAACGGTTGGCACGGCAACACCGGGGCACAGGGAAGCGGGACGATCCTACCGGGTCACATTCGACCCACGGGGCACCGCATCAACACCGTTTTTGTGATAGCCAGCAAAACCGGAAAAACGAGTCGTTGCCGATGACTCATCAAGACTCGCAAGAATGATCTTTGCGGCCTGTGGCGAAGAAGACGCTCCCTGGCCCGCAATTGAGCATGCCCTGACGTCGAGCCAGTCCCAGATCGAGCAGGGCTCCAGTTTTATGGGGGCAGCAGTTTGATAGGGGCCCCGTTTGAAGGGGGGCCCCGTTTGAAGGGGGGCCCCGTTTGAAGGGGGGCCCCGTTTGAAGGGGGG
>JARGNK010000222.1 GCA_029213145.1 Rubripirellula sp.
GCTTAGGACCGCAAAGCTCGGTGACCTCAGCAGCCATGACTTCACAAATCATCTCTCGCACATGTTCTCGCAGGTAGTCGCGAAGAACTTGCTCTGTTTGTGAGGCAGAAACTTACCCGCGTGATTCCAAAAGACTAACTTCGTTCATGAGGGTCTCCCCGTCGGTTGCAGCCGACAAAAATTGAGAAATTGAGAAAGGCAGAATTCTGTCTTCTGGGAAACTATATTTCAACTTTCAACAATTAATGGGACGCTTCCGATTGTATGGATTAGCTGCTGATTAACTAAACTGGTTTATCCAGTTTCTTATAGCGTTCAGAAATCAGCGAAATAGCCTCGATAGGTTTAGATCTAGGGCGCGGGTGTGAAGTTGCTGAAATTTTTTCGGTCAATGAACTTGCTCGCGCTGCACGCAAGATACTAAGAAATTTTATTTTAGCAATCGAGAAACGGCAACGTATCTATCGATACCTTGTCTCTCTCGAAGAACGAGGGAATTGGTGCGTCAGCCAACGTGGGCAGACGCCGCTTGAATTTATTTGCCGATGCGTGATATGAGCGATTGGTTATAGATTTTCGCACATCATTAACTCGTTGGACTGGTTTCTTCGCCCGACACTTACATACCCGCGTCAAATGTTACCTTCCAACGTGACTGATGACTCAGCGTCAAGAACCCCTTTTTGGGCTGATTACCTGAGCAGTTTCTCGACAACGGCACCGCTCATCTCTGAGATCCCTTGCGAACTGCCAATTGAAGGGGGGCGGAGTGCCCTACGCAGTTCTATCAACGACGATTCGGCCGAAGAACTAAAACGCTTGGCGAAAGATTGTGAGATCCGCGAAACCGCTATCTGGGAATCTATCTGGTGTGTTCTGATCAACCGTTACACTGGCAGCGATGCAGTTGCTGTCGGTGTGAGCAATGCTGGGCCCTGTGAGAAATTGAAGCAAACTTGGATCCCGCTCCAAGTGCCCATCGAAGTCAATGATTCAGTGATCGATCTGGCTCAACGAATCGAGAATCTCCACTCAGTTATCGATCGTGCTTCGGCTAAATATCTGCCGCCCCCAATGTCATCGAGTGATTGGAATCTTTCTCTGTTTGAAAGTGCATTTCGACTACAGCGTGGGTCGATAGTCATAGATTCAAACAGGGAAACAGCGACGCCTTCGATTGTGGTTTCGGTTTTCGGTGATGAAGGTGGCTGTCAAATTGAAATTGACTTTGATCGATCCCGTTATTCGACACCGACGATTGATCGTATGCTGACGCACATAAAGGCGCTCGTCTGCGGAATCGTGAGAGGACCTGATCAATTGATCAGTGAATTGCCTATTCTTTCCATTGCCGAGCGAGGCAAAGTTGTTGAAGAGTGGAATGCGACTGAGTCCAGCTCTCCTGATGCGGCCTGCTTGCATGATCTATTTGAACATAACGTGGACTGCAATCCGAGGGCAGTCGCTGTTCTCTGGGGTGATGAGCGAGTCACCTACTGCGAGTTAGAACAGCGTGCCAACCAACTTGCTCATTTACTTAGGAGGCAAGGGGTCCAGCACGAGTCACGCGTTGGGCTCTGTGCCGATCGCTCCGTTGACATGGTTGTGGGAATGCTCGGCATCCTTAAAACGGGCGCGGCCTTTGTTCCGATCGATCCATCGTATCCCGCTGATCGACTGGCTTTCATGATCGCCGACAGCGACGTCGAAGTGCTGCTCTCTCAGCAGGCACTGCGAGGGCTATTGCCGGAAACGCGGGCGAAGGTCATTTGCTTGGACGATCAGGATCTGTTTGACAATCAATCGAAAACAAGAGTCGAATGCGAGGTAAGTGCATCGAGTCTTGCCTACCTCATTTACACTTCCGGTTCGACGGGAATTCCCAAAGGTATAGCGTTGCAGCATCAGGGAGTGGTTAACAATCTTGTCGATCTCAACTCCAGTTTCGGCATCGGGCCATCGGATCGAGCGCTAGCGATTTCCTCGCTAAGTTTCGATATGTGCGTCTACGAAGTTTTAGGGACGTTAGCGGCAGGCGGGGGCATTGTAATGCCCGACCCGACCTTGGCAAAGGAACCATCACATTGGGCTGCGCTAGTCGCGCGACATAAAGTGACAGTCTGGAACTCGGCGCCCCAACTCCTCGAAATGCTGATCAATTACGTGGCGCACCAGCCGGAACTGCACCCGAGGAGGCTGAAAGTCGCGATCCTGGGTGGGGACTGGGCTCCTGTTTCCCTCCCGGAACGGCTTCGAGAAATTGCGCCAGAAGTCAAACTGGTCGTACTGGGTGGTGCCACGGAAGCGTCGATTCACTCGATTGTTTTCCCAGTTAACGAAGTGAATCCGGCCTGGAAGAGCATTCCCTATGGTCGACCGATGGCGAATCAGAAAGCCTTCATCCTAGACCCATGTTTGCAGCCAGTGCCGATTGGGGTGCCGGGCGAATTGCATCTTGGGGGTGTGGGATTGGCTCGCGGATATTTCGATCGTGAGGAACTGACGCGAGAGAGATTTATCACGAACCCGTTCAGCCAGAACTCATCTGAGAGGATTTACAAGACAGGTGACCTGGCACGCTGGATGCCTGATGGCAATATCGAACTACTGGGGCGGATGGATCATCAAGTCAAGATTCGTGGACACCGAATTGAGCTTGGAGAAATTGAGGCTGCCCTTCGGGCTCAACCGGAAGTCGAAGATGCGGTTGTCATGGCGAGGGATGACGAAGGGGGTATGAAACGATTGGTCTCGTATATCATCCCGTCTCGGCTGGCGAATGCTTCGCTATCGAGTGATGATGTCGATCGATGGCGCGTCGTTTACAACGAGACTTATTCTGGCTGCTCTGAGTCAACCGATCCCTCGCGTGACTTTGTCGGCTGGATCAGCAGTTTCACCGGCGAGCCATTCAGTCATCACGAGATGGATGAGGTTGTTGATACAACGGTCAGCCGAATTCTCGGCTTAGAACCGAAGCGAGTGTATGAAATTGGATGCGGTACGGGACTAATCATGTTCCCTGTCGCTCCAGAATGTCGTTTTTACGAAGGTGCTGATCTGTCCTCCGTCGTTCTGGAAACGCTGTCGTCACGTATCGAACAGGCCGGACTGGACGCGTCACGATTCCGTTTGGTTGAACGAGTGGCGGATGATTTCATTGGTGTAGAGAAAAATGCATTTGACACGGTCATCATTAATTCCGTTTCT
Organism: Rubripirellula sp.; assembly: GCA_029213145.1. Classification (GTDB taxonomy): domain Bacteria; phylum Planctomycetota; class Planctomycetia; order Pirellulales; family Pirellulaceae; genus Rubripirellula. The sequence goes on from JARGNK010000222.1 coordinate 3,211, forward strand.
CAGCACTTTCCTGATATTGACTACTTAACCAGGGTTGTGCGAGGTGCTGTGAATATCCTGCGAACAGACGGCCAGATTTTCTTGGGAGACCTGCGTTGCTTACCGCTGCTGAAAACGTTTCACACATCCATTGAACTTACACAAGCAGTCGGCTCTCAGTCGGTCGATGAGCTAAGGAGAAGGGTAGAGCGGCGGATTAGGCATGAGAAGGAGCTGTGGATTGATCCACAGCTCTTCGAATTCTTACTCAACGAAATACCTGAGATAAAACGAGTATCAATACAACTACGTCGAGGCAGGCACCACAACGAGATGAATCAGTTTCACTATGATGTGACTCTCGCTTTGGCGGATGACTGTGATAGGAAGATTGCCGCGGGGCTGGATTGGAATGAGCACGAACTGACGCTTGAATTATTGCGTCAACGATTGGAGACGGATAAGCCCGGCACAGTGCATCTCAGGGATGTCCCAAACGCGAGATTACGTTCTTTCATCGAGGCGCAGCGACGGATGGAGGATGCGGCAGAAACGCAGACGATTGAGGATCTGAGTCGAGTTGAATTTGATTCAGCGGAACAAACCCTTGACCCAGAGGACTTCTGGCAACTTGAGGATGACGGCACGTATCACGTCGATGTTCGTTGGCCCCGCTCCGGCAAGATTGATTGTTTTGACGTATTGATTTCCTGTACTCAAGACAGCCAACGCGCCGATAGCTCTGCGTTGCTCGAAGATTCAGGCGTTGACTCGCATAATGTGGCAGTCGCCTCAGTTCCACCAGCGGACGGTCGCGAAAATGGAAATCGCACGAGAGAATCTCGGCCTTTAAGCGATTTTGGCAACGCGGCAAAGACCAAAGATGAGCACGAACATCTTACGCCATTGCTTAAATCCACTCTTGAGCGACGCCTTCCCGGTTACATGGTGCCGAGCGTCTTCGTTTACATGCCTCGTTTGCCGCTTACACCGAATGGCAAGGTCGATCGCAAGTCATTACCGGTTCCAGACAACGAGCGTCAAGGCCTTGAGGTCGATTTGGTTCGACCGAGGAATTCCTTGGAGACATTCCTCGTGGGAGTCTGGGCAGAAGCTCTTGCTCTTAACGACATAGGGGTGGATGACAACTTCTTTGATCTTGGTGGCCATTCACTTACGGCAACACAAATCATCTCCCAGGTGAACGAAGTCATTCCATTGCGGGTCCCGCTAAGGTCTCTTTTTGAAAGCCCGAGTGTTAGCGAATTTGCCAGAGAGCTAGAAAGGCGTGCGTCGGACGAGGATCTTGATATTGCGGAACTGGCAGAGATTTTGGTGCACGTTGGAAAGTTGTCCGATGACGAAGTGAACGCAGCCATTGCGAAAGGGGAGAGCTATGAATGACCGTGTTCCACGGGCGAGCGAGAAGCCAGGCATTTTGTCTGAAATCTCACGCGATGGACTTGAGGCGTTGCGACGCGAAGATGCAGATCTGTACCGGTTGCTGGAGTTAGAAACCACTAGACAGTCCAGCGTTTTGACGATGGTTGCCGCTTCTAGTATCGCGGAGCCATCCGTTCTTGCATGCGAAGGAATGGCTCTCACGAATGTCACGACAGAGGGGTATCCCGGGGCTCGTTTTCATGGAGGTTGTGAGATTGTTGATCAGATTGAACAACTAGCCATCGAGCGGGCGCTTTCGGCTTTTGGAGCGCAGTATGCCAATGTTCAGCCGCACTCGGGTTCGGCGGCCAATGCAATTGTGATTTTCAGTTTGCTGCAGCCTGGTGATACCCTGATGGGAATGGATTTGAACGCTGGGGGACATCTAACTCACGGGTCCAAAGCGTCAGTGATCGGTCAGTATTTCAACGCGGTCGCATACGGTGTTAACGAGTGCGGATTCATCGACTACGATCAGGTTCGCGAACTTGCCAGAAAACATCGCCCGAAACTGATTATCTGTGGTGCAAGTGCCTACTCGCGAATTATCGATTTCGCGGCGTTTCGTGCCATCGCAGACGAAGTCGGTGCCGTGCTCTTGGCCGACATCTCTCACATCGCCGGTCTTGTGGTCGGGGGCGCCCATCCGAGTCCAATTGATCACGCTCACGTCACGACGACCAGCACGTATAAACAGTTATACGGTCCCAGGGGAGGTTTGATTCTTAGCGGTCACGATTCCTCTCAGCAGATGCCGGATGGTAAGGGTACGTTGGCTGGTGCTTTGCAGAGGGCTGTTTTTCCCTTCTTTCAAGGAACGCCAAATCTAAGTGCCATTGCCGCAAAAGCGAGAGCTCTAGCCAACGTGCAGCGACCGGAGTTTCAGTTGCTTGCCCAACGAATTGTTGGCAACGCCCAAGCTTTAGCTTCACACCTTGCCGAAAAGTCGTACGACGTCCTAACGGGTGGATCAGATAACCACACTGTCCTTGTCGACTTGCGTGACAAGTCGATGACTGGTTTGGTAGCTGAACGTGCCCTGGAACATTGCGGTGTAGTTGTCAACAAGAACCGATTGCCGGGTGACACGAAAGCCGCTCGAGTTACCAGCGGAATCAGGCTCGGAACAAATTCGTTAGCTCATCGCTTTCTTGAGCCCGCGGATATGAGTGAGTGTGCAGCGTTGATCGATGATGTGCTGGGCAACACTTGCGCAATTAGCGATCGAGAATTCGAATTGGATGAAACTGTTGTCCACTCCGTTCGAGAACGCGTTCAGTCAATCTGTCGTCGGTTCCCAGATTCAGGATTTGATCCAATCAGTACTCTCGAGAAGGTCGATGAGACCCGTGCAGGCCGCCCAGAGAGTGCTTTTGTAGAACGATCATCATCGAAAGGCTGATGCAATGAACGACTCAACAAACAAAGATATCAATGTTTCAAGGCGAGTTTTTATCATAGGGTGCCCGCGAAGTGGAAGCACATGGCTGTCATTGCTTCTGTCGCAGCATCCCGAAGTGGCTGTCTTCCAACATGCAAAGTTTATGCAATATCTTCGCAGTTTGTATGCGTGGTGGGGAACAAAGGATGTGAAGTTCGGCAAGTTAGTCGTTTCGGCGACGGGCAATGCCGGTGAGCTACCAGACGAAGAGTCTGAGCGACCTCTTCGATATGGCACGATCCTCACAGAACAAGAGTGTTTAAGCCTATGCAGGACCGCTGCGGATCAAATTTTCCAAGCAGTTGCCCGTCAGAAGACCGGAGCGAAAGTGGTTGTGGATAAAACCCCTGAATCCGGGCACATCGCGAGGTTCATTCAGAAGGTTTATCCAAATGCATACTTTCTTCATGTTGTCCGTGACCCTCGGAGCGTTGTAAGCTCGTTGAAGCATGCAGGCAAATCCTGGGCGAAGGGAGAATTCCCGACGAACGCAATTAATGCAGCAGAGTATTGGAATAACCAAGTTGCCATTGGGCAGAAGGTAATGGAGCATTCACCAAATTACATGCAGGTTCGATACGAGGATCTGAAGCAAACTGGCGTAAACCAATTGAAGAATGTGTATGAATTTTTGGGTTTAGGGGCGGAAGAGGAACTCTGTGCCCAAGCTCTCCAGGCCTGCAGCATGAGTCAGTTGAAGAAAGACCGCGGTATGCCTGACGGGTTTTTTCGAAGAGGGGAATTGGCCAGCTGGCGTGAAGACTTGTCTTCGCATGAAGTGAAGATGATCGAATACATCACGGCCGATACGATGAAACGCTTAGGTTACGAACCGACAATGTCTCCGTATCGACGTCCCCCCTTTCGACTGTGGTGTCACAGGGTAGGCAGCAGGTTCCTGGACTGGCTCGACAACAAGCTACGTCGTATTGTGAATCGATTGTACGCCATGTGGATCGGAAGATTACCCGATCTGATGCCAGAGTTTATCGTGTACTAATAATCAGTTTCCCTAGCGGTGATGTACGTCAGGTGCGTGCAAATAACGAATTGTTTTCGATGTAAGACTCGACGATAGGCGTTTTTAAAAATCGAAAGCATCCCAGTTTGCCAACCGGGTGATTTGCTCGGCTCAAGGGCTAAAGTCCCACAACCTCGTGACTATACTTCGATGAGTTCAGCTGACCGATCACTAAATCTGGCTTCTCGTAATAAGCGGAGACTCATTGAGTTGCTTATGCGAGAGCGTGGTCGATCGGTAACTCAAGTTGACCGAATCCCACGGCTTGATAATTGTGCAAACTTGATCCCTCTGTCCTTCAACCAGGAGGGACTTTGGTTTCTGAACCAACTTTTTCCAGATCGAGCCTATGGCATCCCCGGTTGTATCAGGCTCGATGGAAAACTTGACCCGGAAGCCTTGCGAAACAGTCTTGAGGCGATCATCGGCAGGCATGCCATCTTGCGCACAAAGATGGTTAGTACGGGCGGTAGGCCTTTTCAGTCGATCTCAGATTCCAATGATATATCACTGGACGTCGTCGACTTAGAGGCGCTTCCTGTTTCATCAAGAATGGAGCAAGTCATCGAAATTGCAACGCTCGATGGGGTCGAGCCATTCAATCTTGAAAAAGGACCGTTGATTCGGGCGAAACTCTTGCGTCTCAGCTCCGAGGACCACGTGTTCCTTATCAACCTTCACCACATTATCGCCGATGGGTGGTCCATGGGTGTACTGATGCGTGAACTGGATCACTTCTATTCTCATTATTCGCAAAATCATCCCACAACTCTGAAGACACTCCCGATTCAATACTCCGACTATTCCGAGTGGCAACGCGATCGACTTCAAGGAGAGCGTTTGGATCGAGAGCTTAAGTTTTGGGAGAAGTATCTCGAACGATTAAGTGATGTAGATGCACTGGCGACGGATGAGGTTACCAATGAACGAGGAGAGAATACTGCAGGGCATTGCCCGATTACCATTTGGGAGCAGTCTTCAAATGCTGCGCGTGAGTTAGCACGTCAAGCTAATGTGACCTTTTTTGTGGTGCTTTGTTCTGCATATCAATGCTTCCTCAACTTCCATGCAAGGCAACCGGATGTCGTGATCGGTAGTTCGTTTGCGAATCGACAGCAACCAGACCTGGAGGACATGATTGGATTCTTCGTAAATACGCTTCCCTTGAGAACAAGTTTCGCAGGCAATCCAACAATGCGGGAATTGCTGCGTCGGACTCAAAGGAGCGTGCTTGCCGTACACGAGCACCAGGAATTGCCACTGGCAAGAATCGTACAACACCTCAGACCTACGAGATCATCGGAGCGGAATCCGCTTTTTCAGGTTGTGTTTGACTTGCTTACGCCAGATCGAAATCCTGCTGTTTTTGGTTATGGGCTGGGGGCCCAAGTGGCGGAGCGACGTCAAATCGGCAATTTGACCGCGACACCGATTAAAGTCGACGGAAGTGACGCACGATTTGATCTTGCTGTTTTCCTTTGGGACTCGCCATCCGCCATGGCGGGAGTCTTCGAATACGATGCAAACCGATTCAGTTTATCTTCCGTCAAGAAATGGGTTTGGCAATTCCAGTCCACCCTAGATTTGCTCGTTGATTCCCCAGATATGAAGCTGCAGGATTTGTATGAGCGACTTGGTGCGAAAGACCGACATTATTCGTATCAGAATCGAGACACCTACACCAATCGGGCGCGGCAAAAACTGACATTGGCAAAGCGGAAGGCCGTGCCGCTTACACCTACACCAGGGAACAAAACAACGAGCGAAGGGTAGTCAGCAGATCAACAGGAGGAAGTTGGCATTCCGTCGCATGCAGACGCTCCATGAAGGTCCGCACTACGAATGAAGATGAATCATGGGAATATTTATAAGATCGAAACGAATTCGAAATACGTTCCTGGTTTCGAGATCGACAGCGATAGGGTGCTATGTCTGCACCGGAACGAAAATTTCTTTGTTCCTAAAGAGTGAATGCGTGCCTTCGTTCGCCATGTCGCCAATCAAGTTGATGTTCTGAAGTATCCGGAACCAAGTAGCCTTGAACTGCGAAGATCATTAGCGAAACGTTATGGCGTGACGTCTCACAGAACATTTGTCTGCAATGGATCTGACGAAGTTCTTGCTTGCGTGTTGTATCTTCTACGTGCTCGCTATCAATCACTCGCAACTCCGGATGTGCATTTCAAGGTGTACGACCAGCTAGCTGATCGATTTGATTATCGTCATGCTACGATTCCAGACACGACTTTTCAGACGGAACGAATCGATGCGACGGCTTGGCGAGGGCTTGCTCTTGTAGATTCTCCCAATGCGATCACTGAACTCCGTTTGAATCAGAGGCGTTTGCGCCGACGGGAAAAATCGCCTAAGGCTTTTTTTGATCTGGGATAACGCTTTCGCGTGAATACGCGGGGGATCAATGCACAAGTGATTTACCTTAAAATATGATTATCGTGCAGAGTTTTTCCAAGTTCTATTGGTCTCGCCGGATCCCGTGTTGGTTATTGCATTGGCGGGCGTCAAGCCATTGGTCAGCTGATGAGCCGCAAGGATGTCTTTCATGTCAAAGCTTTCGGGCAGCATTTGGCGTTGCACGCGTTGTCATGTCATTCGGATTTTGCGTAATTCAGTGAAGAGGCGATCTGTTGTCGCGATGTGCTGATAAGGAAGCTTCGCGAAAGGGAATTTCATGTTCGTGAACCTGGTGGAAACTACGTGTTTGCGAGGCACGAACGGCTTCCCGCGAGCGTCATGCAGGAACAGTTGCTGACTCGAAATGTGGCTGTTCGGCGTTTTCCCGGGACTCCCACTGACAACTTCCTTCGATTCACCGTCTCAGCTCTAAGTGGGACCGATCGTTTGATGGCATGTTTAGACGAAATCGTGTCTGCATCGAATGAGACACATCCCAGAATGTCGTTCGGAAATCGTGAAAATGACTTTGATGAACAATGAGAAACAGCTGGTCGAGATTATGGAGCCCACTTTGTTGACCGTTATTTTTAGGCGTTTTTTGAGGAAGCGAACTACAAGGCGGTTGCCGATGTTGGCTGCGGAAGTGCTGAGCGCTTGATCCAAATGGGGATGATCCAAATGGGGA
>JARGNK010000223.1 GCA_029213145.1 Rubripirellula sp.
GACTACCTCGATCTGTGGGGTGAGGACGGTGCGGTAGGCAAGACCCTCGGCACAGATATCGAGCAAGGAAAGATGACTCTACCGGTGATTCGTCTACTGGAAACAGCCGACCGTTTACAGAGACCAAGAATCATCCGGATCTTGCGCGGGCCGGCGGCAGAGAGATTGCCCGCAATTCGCCCATTGCTTGAGGCGAGCGATGCTGCGCAGTACACGCGTCGCACGGCGTTGCGATTCTGCGATCACGCAGTTCGGTCGTTGGATCTGTTGCCAGACTCACACGCGAAGGACTGCCTGCAGGCGATTGCGGAGTTCAGCGTTTCGCGGCGTTTTTAAAAAACGCACTGAACGGTCGCTGACCCATATCGGGTCGAATATGCAAGAATTGCAGATAAGCAAAAAAAACGCCTCCCATCTGCGGGGATGGGAGACGTAAGTCGAAAAATAGTCGAGTGTTGGTTTGAAAATCATTCGATCGTGTCGGACGAATGATTCACATTTTAAACCAACTCTTTTTTCGCTCCGACCAAAGTTCTCAGTCGCTCGGCCAACAGATGGGCGTCGAACGGCTTTTTGAACGTTTCGTTGATGCTACTTCGATCAAAGCTCATCGGCTGTCCATCGTCTGGAAGCAACGCGATCAGAATGATATCCGTGAAGTCGATATTCTTCCGCAAGTTTTGACAGATCTGTACTGCCTCAATCTTGCCGATCGAAAAGTCGACGATGATGCAATCTGGATTGAAACTTTCAGCTTGGATGCCTGCTTCGAACCCGCTTGCGGCAACAGCCACTTTAAACGATTTCTCAGGCGGTAACTCACGCTTCAGGTTTTCAATCAACACCTGGTCTTGGGCGACGATCAGGCATTTCGCCATCGCTTCGTCTTCCAAGTCACCAAGTGGCATACCGTGCTCCTTCAGGAATTTGATCAAATATTCCCTTGGAATTCGGCGATCCTGTGATCCAGGAATGCGATAGCCTTTCAAACGCCCCGAATCGAACCATTTTGAAACGGTTCGGGGTGCTACTTTACAGATCTTGGCGACCTGTCCAGTTGTGAAGACCTTCATATTAGGCTCTCCATAACGCCTCGTTTAATTTCCCTCGAACAATGGTGCGTCGGTAACCATTGTTCTCGCAGCCCTTCTTCGCAAATCTCAGACCAAACAACCGGTCCTGATCGGTTGTCTCTGCTCATAGCGGTGGGTCGCTATCAACAAATGAATGCTCTGTTACTTTACGCTGGGTCGGGGCTACCCGGTTCGCATCTTGCGACGCTGACCGTGCGGGATCCTCGCGGTTTTGGTTGTCAAATTCGTTTCTACGATCACTTGGGTGAGCAATCGCTCGCATCACTGGCAGCCCCACGGATGTGGAATCACCATTACTGCGAAATCGACGGGGTAGAAGCTGCGATGCAACGGCGATCAATGCCCAACGCTCGCGACCGGTGAAGCCGAGCAAGTAGAAACTTGCCACAACCCCGACTCAGTCAGGAACGTTCGGCCATGGTCGCCGAATCGCGTTCGCGTCGGATTTCGGTCGAAACCGGCATCTTCTCGCGAATGCATTCCCAGATTCCCCCCTGGGTGAACATCGGACTGATCATCTGCCACCGGTCGCTCTCGAAACTCGAGGGCGACCCAGCTGAAAAGCTCGCTGTCCGACACTTAGTTTCGAGTAAAACCGTGCTAACTCTTTAGTGCGTTTGCATGTGAATAAGCACTATCAACGGTTTCTTTGCTCGTGGCCCTCCCAATCGGTCCCGATTGATGGTTGCCGCTGGCCCCGAAATGTCGCCAAACCGTAGTAAATATCGTGTTTCGTGACCCAATCGTTGCATCCCGTCGGTCCTCGAAGTTGGGCAAGAAAAATTTCGCTTTTTATTTTTCGCGGCGGACTGGAGCTGCGGTTGGACGACTGCGTGGGGCGATTCGGAGCATGCGATGCAGCCAAAGCATCTAACTCGCGCGGTCGTCCTCCCTCGTAGTTGGTAGATTCATCGCTGTATGCCCTCCGGTGGACGGCGACAATCCGCGTCGAGAGAGAGACGATCTACTTTTTGCCTCATACCACACTTGCGGTTTTCCACACCGGACCGCCAAATTGTGGTTGAACCCCGTGTCAATCAGAACATGTCTTTTTAATTAACGCAGTGTTCCTTTAAATCCCTTTATTCCTCCGCGATAGCCAAAACGTAAAACACCATGGAAGATTCGGCCCTTCAATATTTTCGGCAGGCGATTGAGACTCCCAGTCCGTCTGGATTCGAAGAACCCATCCAGTCTCTGACCCGAAATTATATCGGGCCCTTCTCTGAGCAACTCCGGACCGATGTGCACGGCAATTTGATCGCGTCTACTGGTGAATCGGCGGGGCCCCGCTTGATGTTCGCTGGGCACTGCGACCAGATAGGGATGCTGGTTTCTTACATCGATGAAAAAGGATTTGTTTACGGACAAACCATTGGCGGGTGGGATCCCCAGCAATTGATTGGCCAGGCGATGACGATCTGGACGGCAAATGGACCGTTACCGGCCGTCATCAGTCGAAAGCCCATTCATTTGCTCACTTCGCAAGAGCGTGACAAGGTGGTCAAGTTTCACGAATTATGGCTCGACGTGGGCGCCGCCGATGGTGTGGAGGCAGCTGACTTGATACAGATTGGAGATCCGATCACTCTCGATTTGAATTACCGTCCATTACGAGGGCAGCTTGTTTCTGGTCCTGGAATGGACAATAAGTCGGGAATGTGGACGGTGATGGAGGCGCTGCGTCGGGCATCTGTTTCACAAGCCCCGTTGCGGTGCTATCTGCACAGTGTGGCGACGGTCCAAGAGGAGATCGGTTTGCGGGGAGCGAAGACAGCGGCAGGCAGTATCAATCCCGATGTCGGAATCGCCGTTGACGTGACACACGCGTCGGATTGCCCAACGATCGATAAGCAAACGCAGGGAGATATTGCGGTGGGAGGGGGACCGGTGATTTTCCGAGGTCCCAATATTAATTCGCGAGTCGCGGAACGTTTGATCAGTTTGTGCAAGGAGCATGCGATTCCGTTCCAGCTCGCGGCCATCGGTCGCGCCACGCCAAACGATGCGAATGCATTGCAAATTCACGGGTCTGGCGTCGCGACCGGATTGGTTGCGATTCCAAATCGTTATATGCATTCAGCGGTAGAAGTTGTCTCGCTGGATGACTTAGATCATGCCGCTGAATTATTAAAGCAATTTGCTTTGGCCCTCTCGTCAGATGATGACTTTACGCCTCAGTTGGGATGATCGGCGGACCATTCCAGAAACTGCTACGATACGGCCTGCGGCCAGATGGGGTGGTGGATGTCAAGCAGAGAATCGAGAACTACCATGGCAAAATTTTTGCTTGTCGAGGACAGTCCCACGCAGGCCGTCGAAATGCGCATGCTCTTGGAGGAAGGAGCGCACACGGTCAAGCATGTCGGCAATGGTCGCCAAGCCATCAAGGCACTTGGAGATGAATCGCTTGACTTGGTTGTGACGGACCTGGAAATGCCTGAAATGAACGGTTTGGAATTGGTGGAAGCGATGAAAGTCGATTTTCCTCATATACCTGCCGTACTGGTCACCGCCCAAGGCAGTGAAGATTTAGCGTCTAAGACGCTGCATGCGGGAGCGGCTGGGTATGTACCCAAGCACCATTTACAAACGATGCTCAATGACACTGTTGCCGACGTGTTGGGGGTCCTTCAGACCGATGCTAGTTTCTCGAAATTAATTTCAACGCTGCAGAAGAATCAATTTGTTTTTGCGCTGCCCAATCACGCAGAATTGATTTCGCCGCTTGTGGGTTTGTTGATGCAAGTGATCGCGGGAATGGAGCTGATTTCTGGATCCGAATTGGTGCGAATCGGAGTCGCGGTCGAACATGCATTGTTGAATGCGATGTTTCGGGGCAACCTTGAACTTGGGCCATCAGTCACGCCGGGGCATCGAGCTTTGGTTTATGACGGTGCTACCAGCAATTTGATCCAACAGCGTCAATCCTCCGATCCGTACCAGACGCGACAGGTTTATGTGGACGCGACAGCCAGTCGGGACGAAATTCGAATCTCGATCCGTGACGAAGGGAAAGGGTTCGACACTTCCTCGATGCCGAAACCCGGCGATTTGAAAAAGTTGAATGAAGAATCGGGGCAGGGACTCGTCTTGATGTCCAGTTTCACGGACTCGTTGATCTTCAATGATCAGGGAAATGAAGTCACGTTGGTCAAACGTTGTAATGCGAATTGACGGCGATTTGACCTGTGTTTCCAAGTGCAACGCGGAACAAATGGTTGGTCGGGGGGGAGGGTGCTGCGGGCTCGAATTTGAATCTGCCGTATACTGAAATGAGGTTCTTAAAGAAGGGGAACTCATGAAGTACAAGGTTAGTGAAACAGAATCGCGTTCGGCGGGAATTCAGCGACGTACCACCGCGAATCTATCAGTCGGCGCTTATCTGATCCAGAGACTGATGGATTACGGCATCGACGACTTGTTTGGGATTCCGGGCGACTATGTACTGTCGTTTTATAGCGATCTTGAAAAGAGCCCGATCAATGTGGTCGGCTGCACTCGTGAAGATTGTGCGGGGTTTGCTGCGGACGCTTATTCACGTCTGCGAGGAATGGGCGCCGTCTGCGTCACTTATTGTGTTGGTGGATTGAGTGTGTGTAACTCGATTGCCGGCGCGTACGCTGAAAAATCTCCCGTCGTCGTAATCTCAGGGTCGCCTGGACTGCAAGAACGCAAAGTGGGGGCTCTGCTGCACCATATGGTGCGGGACTTTCGGACGCAGATCGATGTTTTCGAAAAATTTACGATCGCGGGTGCCGAACTGAACGACCCTTTGACGGCGTTTTCAGAAATTGATCGTGTTTTGGATGCTTGTGATCGGTTTAAACGACCGGTCTATCTCGAGTTACCGCGGGATATGGTTCATGTTGTGCCTCCGGTCGCTCACGGCTACTCCGGCGTTTCTTATGAAGTCGACGTTGAGGCGACCCAGGAAGCAATCCGCGAGACTTGCGAGCGGTTGAAACAGGCTGAACGCCCGGTGATCATCGCAGGAGTTGAACTGCACCGATTTGGCTTGCAGGATGAGATGCTGCGTCTTGCCGAATCGGCGGGAATTCCAATCGCGACAACCATGTTGGGTAAGAGCGTCGTAAGCGAGCGGCATCCGAAATTCATTGGACTCTATGAAGGCGCGATCGGTGATTCGAAGGTAACTGAGTTCGTTGAAAACAGTGACCTTGTTTTGCTCCTCGGAGCGTTCTTAAGTGATATTAATTTGGGGATCTATACGGCAAATCTTGATCCCGATCGGTGTGTTTACGCCACCAGCGAAACGCTACGAATTTCTCATCACCATTATCACAATGTCGATTTGAAAGAGTTCTTGGTTGGACTTTCTGAATGTCTGCTTAGCTCGGGGGAGGCATCTGATTTGTCTGTTCGTGAGATCCCCAAATCGCTCGGACGGTCTGCTGAAACAACCGATGATTTCGAGTTGCAGGCTGCCCAGCCATTGCGGACCAGTCGCATCATTCAAATGTTGAATCGACTGATCGATGATCGATCCATTGTGGTCGCCGATGTTGGTGATTCTCTGTTCGCTGCAACTGAATTAACGATTCATGATCGGGGTGAGTTTCTGAGCCCTGCTTATTACACGTCGATGGGATTCAGCATTCCAGCCGCACTTGGTGCCGCCACCGCTCGCCCGGATCATCGAGTGGTTGTACTGGTTGGCGATGGTGCTTTTCAAATGACAGGTCAAGAATTGAGCACGCTGATGGCGCGAGGCCACAATCCTATTGTCATCCTTCTGGATAACCATGGTTATGGGACCGAACGCTTCTTACATGAAGGGGAGTGGGAGTACAACGAAGTGCACCCCTGGCGTTACACCGAACTGACGAAAGTCTACGGCTGCGGTGTTGGGCATCTGGTCGAAAACGAAGGTGAATTCCAGGAAGCGGTTGACTCGGCGTGGAAAGATGCTGAGCAGCCGCATCTCATCCAAGCGAGGCTCATGGAAGACGATGCCAGTGAGACGCTGAAGAAACTCGCTGATCGTATGAGCCATAAAGTGTCTGGAGGATCGGATTGACCGGTTCTCACAGGCTATGGCCGAGACCACGCATGAGCTACGCCTATGTGAGAGGGTGCCTGAATGAGAGTTCGCCTGAATGAGAGGGCAAGCGGCCTCCGCAGACTCTGATTTCTGCGGGGCGACAAGTCTCTTGTTTAGCTGGTGGATTTGGACTTGATCAATCGCTCAAGCATGCGATCGAGCTGGGCGACTGTTTTGGTCGCTTGGAAGCCACCTACTTGTTGGCGGCAGGTTTCTCGCATGTCTGTGCGTCGTTGGGAACACTGAAAGTTGATTACTAATTGGGTTGCTTCTTCCAGCTCGTCATACAAACATTCAGAGGGCGCGAGATCTGGATAATTAAGTCGGTTTGGCAGGATCGGGATGGCACCAGCCCAGATCGCTTCGCAGACGGCGATCCCAAAGAATTCGTGGTCGGCGGTAGAGACGACCAAATCGATGTTACGTAGATGTTGCCAATATTCTTGTTGGCTCGCTGCAAAGCCGTCGTGAATGATGCGAGATTGGTGTTTTAGTCGGATTGATTCCAGGGATTTCGTTGGTGTTCGGCGATGCGAACCCAGCAGAATCAAACGGAATTCTAGTCCGAGTTTGTCGAGGTCGTCGACAAGTTGCTCGAATCGATCTGGTCGTTTGTCGTATTCCCAGCGGGCGACCCAACCGATGGTGAGCGGTTCCTTGGAGCTACGGGGTGGCATTGGGGTAGGCGGTGAGAAGCCAGGGGCGACGACTTCCGAGTTCTCGTCAAGCCGTTTCAGGTCATGCAAATCCGCTCCATCGGGCATTTGGGACAACAATTTACGACTCGCCGCTTGGAATGATTGAAGGTGGAACTGCGAGTTGAAAATAACGCTATCGGCAGTCAAAGCCGAAAGCAGATTGGTGTAACCAAAGTGGTGGTCAATGCGAGCTTTGGGAGCTACCGGGTAAGTCAGTTGATTCTCGTGAAAATAAATGGCGGTTGGCGTCGTTACCAAATCGGTGCTCCCAAGTATCCCTCGCCATGATGGCAAATCGAGCATGTCGGTGCAAAAGATGACGTCGGGCTTAAACCCATCAGCAAGGACTTCGATTGCAGCGCGTGCGAGTTCCAGGGGCGCCGATCGCATTCGCCATTTCCAGTGAACGGGCTTCCCAGTCACTAGTTTCCATTCAAAGCGGCTATGCTCGGCGGCATCCTCAAGAAAACGTCGATGACTACCACCGAAGAACGGTTCAATCGCAAGCACTTTGAGTTGCTTTGCGGCGGAGGGCATGGCGTGGCGAACCTATCCGAGAGAAGACAGAAGTTGGGCAAGCGAAGAAATTCGTTGAGTGCATGCCGCGATTGGACGCTGGGTTTGTTTGCCGGATCTTATCATGATCCCAGAGATCACTGGTTGAGATGAATCCCAGAGCTCACTGGTTGAGATGATCGTGCTATGCTGGACCAGAATAGTGATTTTGGGAAGCCGAATTTTGAGGCTTCCGTCGTTCGTAAGAGGGGCGATTCGGAAGCTGTCGGTTCCAATTGGGAAGAACAAGCCTCAGTAACGACGTACTCGCTGGATAAGCATCATCCCCAACATCGCCATGATGCCATTTCCCATCCAAACGCCGTAAGGCGGCAGGACGCCATCTTTGGATTGTTCGAGACCAAAAATGAATAGCGGGTAGTAGACCAGCAAGGTGGGCAGGAAACAGAGTCCAAAGGTGGACCAGTAATCACTCGTCTTGGCGATCATTGCCAAGGGAGCGCCGACGATTACAAAGAAGAAGCAGCTGAAGCCCCACGCCCAGCGTCGCCATGGTTCCGTTTTTAAGCGAATCAATCGCCGTTGGCTAGACTTGAGTGAGTTTTGAATTGCTTGGCCACTGCCACCGGCGATCTGGCCAGGACGAGTGGTCAGCAATGCGAAACCAAGATGGGCAGCCATTTGGCCAACGGTGGCGTGTGCCAAATTGTCGGTGCGAATCCGCTCGCCACTGATCAGACTGAGCGGGACTTCGCTCGGGCTACGGTCACTCACCGGCTGCTGTCGCATGGCATTGGATAAGGGAATTTCGACTTCGATTTCTCCGGGAAATTCGGTGTGGAAGGAAGTGCCACCATCGAATTGACTATCGACCACACGCAGCAGCAGCGTCTGGGTTTCAGGGTCGAGGCGTAATTCGCCCTCTTTGGCGGTGAGTTTTCGAGACCCATCGGCTCCTCGATTGTGGACCGTGACAGTGGGACGAATCAGTTTGCGTCCAATCACATCGCGTACATGAATCGAAAAACCTTGCTCTGAGGTGTAGGTATGCTCGCTTTGCAAAACGCGGTAGGCGATATCCTCGATCGAAAGCAGCACGACCCGATTCACACCAGGGCGACCCCAAGAGACTGCCAAGTCGGAGACAAAGACCGCGACCGGACTTAACAATGCAGCGAAGATCAACGCAGGTTGAATTATTTTCAGTGGTGAAATTCCAGAGGCTTTCACCGTAGCCACTTCGCCATCGGATGCCATTCGCCCATAGACGCAGCAGATGGAAAAGAGTGCCGTCGCCGGAAAAGCGAATTGCAGAGAAATCGGCAACACGAATGGCAGAAGCTGGACGATCGCCATGGCTCCCAAGCCACGACGAAGCAATTCACGCCCCACACCAATCATCAGAATTAATAGCGTCAGCGCAATCAGCGACACTACAAAGATCTTGAAGATCTCCAGCAAGACATATCGCGTTAGGCGGGTGGGCATTACCGACGCACGAATTCGAAAAACGGAAAATCATGAAATGGACCGCGGCTACTCCTCCTGGCATAGCAAAACACGACTCTCGGACGGTAGAGGAAATGTTGCCAGGTAGAGCTGGGTAGCCCGATAAGAGTGAGTTTGGGCGGGTGTACCGCAAGACTTTCGGGCTCAGCAGGGCATTTTGAGCGTTTTGCCGGTAGTTTGAGGGGTCTGCGGGCCATGGGCGAAAGGGGGCGCCGTCCTTTTTCATCACCAGATTGGCTGGTACACTCGCCTCTCAACCGATTCTGCTACTACTTTCCAACCGGGATCTGAAATGGCCGCACGTAAGGGTTCTGACTTCGCTGGCTTGTCCGTCGCCATTGTCACGCCATTCGCCGATGGCGAGGTCGATTACGTTCGATTGCGTGAGCAATTGGAGTTTCAGATCGCTGCCGGCACTCGCTGTATTGTTCCGGTAGGAACCACCGGCGAGTCCCCAACCCTGTCACACCAAGAGCATGACCGTGTGATCACGGAAGTCATCCAATGTGTCGCGGGGCGAGCAAAAGTGATGGCCGGGACGGGAAGCAACAGTACTGCCGAGGCCTTGCGGCTCACTCGTCGAGCTGCCGACGAGGGAGCGGATGCGACCCTGCAGGTCGCGCCCTATTACAACAAGCCGACCCAAGAAGGGTTCTATCAGCATTTCCGAGCAGTGGCTGAGGAAGTTGATATTCCAGTATGCGTCTATAACATCCCTGGCCGTACCTGCAAAGAAATCGAAGTGGGGACGATCCAAAGGTTGGCCGAATTGCCTGGGATCACCATGGTCAAAGAAGCGACAGGGAAGCTGGATCAATGCTCAGCGATTGTCGGAACCACCGATCTGACCGTCCTGAGCGGTGATGATTCTCTGACCCTTCCAATGATGTCGGTTGGTGCGGAAGGTGTGGTGTCGGTCGTGGGGAATTTGGTTCCCAACGTCATGATCGAACTGGTCAACGCCGCGGCTGCAGGCGACTTCTTGACTGCGAGGCAAGTTCATCATCGACTTTTCGCACTGTGCAGCAACATGCTGGGGTTGGCGACAAACCCGATCCCTGTCAAAGCCGCCATGCAAATGCTTGGGCGAGATACCGGTGAGTTGAGACTCCCCATGACCGCGCTTGAAGCACCACTTGCAGATCAGTTGCGGGAAACTTTGTTTGCTTTCGGTTTGCAGGAAACCGCAACGACCTAGCTTGCAGCGACCTAGCTTGCAGCGACCGACTTGGGGACTTGCTTCGATTTTGATGTTCTTCAGCAGGCGTCAATCGTCGT
>JARGNK010000224.1 GCA_029213145.1 Rubripirellula sp.
GGGGCGAATTGACATGCCGTACAGCAATCCCATCAACACGATTCCGACGCCTAAAACGATCCAATGAGGCGTCCGGCCGTTGGTTCTCGAACCCTCAGGAGTTTCTCCAGGGGGTTCGACAATTCGGGTCAGTAATCCGCCACCAAGCCAAAATGCGATTGCCACCCCCGGCACGGTCCAGCCACCTGCCGTCATGAGGTGAATTCCGATCGCGATTAGGATTACGAACCAAACGTGATCGATCGCTTGCTCGGAAAATGAGTGAACTGCTCGCCACAGCAGGCAACCGATTGCGACTGACAGTGGCACCACCCAGAGGCTCGCCTCCAAATCTGGTGGCTGCCGAGCCGCGAAACCAAGCAACCAAACCATTGCGAAGGAAAGACCAGCTCCCAGCCAAACCCAGCGATGTTGATCAGCCGCCGCTACTGCCACGCCTGTTGCTGTTTCGTCGCGTGAATCGGTCAACCGATTTCCGCCAGCAACAAGTAAGGCGGCCAGTAGACCGAGTCCTAAGAAGCCACCACTGGCCAGCGTTTCTACGAACAGATTGTGCGGTTCCGCAATCTGTTCGTGCGCTGACGCTTCGCGGTACTGTTCATACATGGATTGGAAGTTACCGGGGCCGGCGCCAAACCAAGGATGATCCAGCATTAGGTTCCAAGTTGAACGCCAATATTGAAATCGAAAGGCCAGCGATTGAGGTGCCTGTTCAAACCATTCGCGATTTCCCATCGTCGCCAAGAATACGACAACGGCGATTCCAAGCAGCATCGCAACTGACACGCCGATGTAGAGCACCCGTTTGTTGCGGCCACGGAGCGAGGCGGCAACGATCACAATCGAAATGCCAATCAACATCGCAAGCGTTGCCGAACGACTGCGCGCGGCCATCAAGCTGCCGCTGCATACCAGCACCAAAGCTATCGCGCCGAGCCATTGGGGTGGTGACAAAGATCGATAACGCCAACGAATCAATCCGACTCCCGCGATCACACCAACCAACAAGGCGGCAGCCAGCGAGTTGGCTAAGGCGAACGTGCCAGTTGGGCCTCCGTCGAAAAGACGGTTCTCGAATACCATTCGTTCGGCAGATCCGACAGGTGCTTCGACCCCCGCCAGTTCAAGGATTCGTTCTGGGTTCTTTTGGTATTCAGCGCGATTCGTCGGTAACGATACAAAGTATTGGTGCAATCCATGCACTGCTAAAGCGAATGCACAGATGATCGCGAGCATCGTCAAGGCACGGCGGACCGCCAAGTCTTGGCAGAGAATTCGGGACGAATTAAACAGGGCGGCGGCGGTGACCCAGAGCCATCCTTCGTTGGTCGCCATCCTCACGTCGCCGGTTGGCGACGTGCCCCACGCAGCAAACATCATCCAAGCGGCCAAGCACCAAGGCGCCGCAGTCAACACACGTTCGGTCGTTGACCACTGTCGCCACGCATGGCGTCTGAAGCCAAAACCCATGCAGATTGTCGCGGTCGCCAGGGATAGCAATGCCAGCCAAAGCGCGTCACCCTGTTCGACCGAAATGCTGTCGCTGGGATAGTATGTGACATACACGACAATGCCGGCAAAAAGTCCAGCGGCGATCGAAAGTGGGGCGAGTCGTGTCCCGGTGTTCGAAAGTGACTCGCTCGCGTGATCTGTTTCTTTACGGCCTGTTGCTGGGACGCGCGTGCCCCCCGCCTTATCCTCGCTGGCCGGGCGCATGGATTTTTGTGAGCCCGGTTTTACTCGTCGTCTTTTCGCCATCCTGTCGATTCCAAAATGACAATGAGTAATAACATGCAAGCCACGATCCCCAGCACCATTACCGCTTGTCCAAGGCTGACCTGGGTCAACAGAACTGCCGCCAAGCCGCATGTTGCAGTCACCAGGTAAATCGTGAGAACTGCTTGCGTGCGGCCCAGTCCAAGCTCGACTAAGCGATGAGAGAAGTGACTTCGGTCGCCGACAAAAGGGCTGCGTCCTTCGCGGATTCGAATCCACAGAACGGTGGTCATGTCATACAGCGGAACGGCCATCACGCAGAGCGGGGCTAATACGCCATGAGGTCGGTCAGCGCCACCAGTAAAGGTCGCCATCAACATCGCCACCGCAATTAGAAAACCGACCAAGTAGCTGCCGCCATCTCCCATGAAAATTTTGGCAGGCGGACGATTGTGCCACAGAAAACCGAGCAACGATCCGAGGACCACAAGCAGCAACGCTGCGACCAAGAGTTGAGGACGCGTCGTGCCGGGATCGGGACTGATCAGCATGACGAATGCCATCGCAGCGGCGATCACAGCTGCCACGCCACCGCTCAATCCATCCATGTTGTCCAGCATGTTGAATGAGTTGATGACGCCAACGATCCAGATCATGGACAGGATCTTCGTCAGCCATTCAATGCCGATGAAAGCGGTCAGCCCGATGCCAAGTCCATAGACGACAAATCCAGCGACACCAAACTGCACCACCAAGCGAATCCACGGGTTAATGCCGACGCGGTCGTCCGCCAATCCCAACGCAACCAGGATGGTGCCTGCGGCAAGTAAGCCCCATATTTTGCCTGCGCTCGACCAAACTCCCTCAAGGTAAGGAAGCAGTTGTTCGGGAATCCAGGACGGACCAGCCTCAATGTTCCTGGCAATCAAGACGGCGACCGTCCCGGCAGCGAACGTCAAAATAATACCAAGCCAGATCCCTATTCCTCCACCAAGTGGCGTTGCATGGACATGCGTGCTGTGTCCCCCGGGGCGATCGAGGAGCCCCAATCGATTTGCAAATCGTCGGACCGGGTACAGGCTCACGGCACTGATCATGAACGAAGGGATCGTCGTCACGACCACTAACCACACAATCCAATGTGACAGACCATCCAAGGAACGCCGCCTTACCCTAAGGAAACTGGAGAAAAAGATTGACGTTGGGGGGGCCCGGCCACGTTTTTAACAGTTGAAAAAGCTCTTGAGGTGGGATGTTACCTAACTCCTATCTGCCGAAGAACCCCGTTTCACCAATGAAGAACCCCGTTTCACCACCGTAAAAACCTGGTCAGCTGACGAAGAAGCCCGTTTAATCCGGCCGCTCACCTATTACGGGCCTGCATTTGCCATGGTTCTCCATCTTCCCAGATTAACAAGTTGGACGATCGTAGAAGATTTCTCGATTCAGGCTCGACAGCCGAACCTTGTGTGATTGAAATACGGACCCGATCAAACAGTTTGGCGGATCGACATCTTTTCTTCGCGGCGGGGGGTTCGACGTGACCGGAAAACTGGAATCTATTCCCGATACCGTTCCACCCAGGCGGTTTGAGTATGCCGACGACCGAGCCTATAAGTTCTGGACCATCGCATTAAATGATGATCGGCTCACGATGCGATATGGGCGAATCGGCCATCTCGGACAAGCCCGTGAAATTCGTTGCGACTCGGCGGAGGATGCCAAGCGAAGTTATCAGCAACGCATTCGAAAGAAAACTCGTGAGGGTTATGCAGAACGTATTCCCGCCAAATCAAAAACTGCCGACCGCCAAGATGCGTGGGATGCAATCGCCGATCACGAACCGTTCCTGCAAGCCATTTTGGCGAGCCCCGATGAGCCAACGGCATATGCAATTTACGCTGACTGGTTAAGTGAGCGGCAGGATGCTCGCGGAGAATTCACCCGGCAACAGTTGGCATTGGAAGACCCCCGTCTCCCTATGTACAAGCGTCCGAAACTTGAAAAGTCTGTCGACTTGCTCCGCCAGCGTAACGCCCGCCAATGGTTGAGTGATTTGGCGCCGTGGCTAATCGATGGGGGACGAGCGGCCTATCCGTATCGCTTTGATCGTGGTCAGCTTGCCGCCATCGTCTGTGACAAACTTAGCTTCCGATTCGCTCATCAATTAAAAGCATCCCCTCATTGCCGTTTCCTGACAGAGTTGGCGATTGGTAGCACCGAGGTGTTGGGCGACACGATTCGGATTGACGATCAGGAATATCGAGCTGCAATTGACTACGGAGTCGAGCCTTTGCTTGGTGGAGATTTCAGAAATTTACGGCAACTGCACGTCGGCACGTTGCCGACTGCACCACGCACCCGCTTTTCCTTCTCCAATCCATCCAAGTTAGTTCAATGGATCGGTGCCATGCCGCGGTTGGAACGATTGTGGATTCATGCTGACGTCGATCTTGCCGCGCTGTTGAAGTTACCGCTGGAACACTTACAAGAACTTCACGTTCGACTTGATCGGTCTCAGGTTAAGTTGCTGTCCAAGTCAGGTCGGGTTCAGCAGTTGCAGGTACTCGGGTCACTCAGTCCGATCACTGAAGAAACGGTCGATGCTCTTGTTCAATTGGCTGGGTTCGATCAATTGAACGAATTCATCTGTCAAGAAGTTAGTGAGATGACTGCATCGATGATGACGCGATTACAAGCGTCTGGCATCCTGTTGGATGTCGTCGATTCTTCAGATTGACTGCTCGCGTTCAAGACGCCCAGTCAGCCCGCCAAGTCGTTGTGCCAGTTGCGTCGTTAAGCCGTTGCGTCGTTAAGCCAGTTGCCTCGTTAAGCCAGCCAAGTACTCCGTCTGCCATCATCTCCCTCTGACATCATCTCAGTCTGTCATCGGGCGGCGTTTCTCCAACCAAGTTTGGGCGGGGACTTGATCGGGATTCTCTTTGGCCCAGTCGGGTGTGGGGAACCATCGCATTGAGCTGACGCGTGGGTACGTTTCCCAGATTTGCCCTGCCTCTGGATCGGTTTGCCGTAAGTCGCCGGTTCGCGTCAGATATTCAGTTAGCTGTTGCGAGAGGCTTTCGAGCGTTGATGCCGACGCGGGGTCAGCGGCCAAATTGTTCATGCACGCGGGGTCGATGCGGATATCGTAGAGCTCTTCGGCTGGACGCATCGCGACGGACGCGGACAGTAAATTCGCGACGGATGGCTGCTGTTTGTTCGCGATCATCCACTGCAGCGTTGGTCCATTGTCGATGTCGTGGTAACCGCCATCCGCTTTGCCAAGTTTGGCGTCAACCGGGTTTCCAGCTTTGTCATACTTCACTCGATCGTATTTCTGTGGGGTGCCGGCTGGCCAGCGTTCTGGCTTGAAATTGCGAATGTAAAGATGTGTTTTCGTACGAATGCAGCGGCAAGGATAGCCGAGTGAACGGAAGCGTGAGGATGAGTGTCGCTCGCGTCCGCTGAAAACCGCCTTGCGTGCGGGCGGCGTTTTGTCCGAGTTGATCGCGTAGCGTGCGAGCAGGCTTTGTCCTGGCAATTGATCAGCTTGCTGAGGTTGGACTTGGGCGGCGTCAAAAATGGTCCGTGTTACATCAATCAGGCTGACCAAGTCGTCGGTATCTTGGCCGCCCCCAATTCTCGCGGGCCAGGAAATCGCCAACGGCATGTGAATTCCGTATTCATAGAGGTTGGCTTTTGCGCGGGGGAATGGCATGCCGTTATCACTCGTCACGATGACCAGCGTATTTTCCAGTTCTCCCATCGCTTTCAAACGATCCAGCATCTTTTGCAGATGAGAATTGAACCACTCGATCTCGAAAAGGTAGTCCGCAATGTCACTGCGGACTGCTTCGCTATCAGGTAAAAAACCGGGGACCTTCACCTTGCTCAAGTCCATGCCGCTTCGTTCGCCAATGCCGGGATCATAAGTCCGATGCGGTTCACTGCATCCGTACCAAAAACAAAAAGGTTGCCCCTCGGTTCGTGCCTTCAGGAAATCCTCAAAGTTGGCTGCGTAATCCGTATTCCGAATACCTTTTGGTGTATCTGCGGTGCGTGACTGGTAGGCTTTGCCCGCGGGGTTCTGTTCCCATCCCACCGCGCGGCCTGGTCCCCAGCCTTTACCGGTCATGCCGACGTGATAGCCATGGTCCGAAAGTTGAGTGGTAAATACGGGAAGGTCGGTCGGGAAGAAACTGGCGTGGGTGCCTGCTTCGCGATTCTGCCAAATTTCACGCCCGGTCAGAAAAGCCGCTCGCATGGGACTGCACCCCGGCGCGGGGGTAAACGCCGATCGAAAAAGCACACCCGCTTTGGCTACCCGGTCGAAGCCCGGTGTTGAGACGACAGGATCACCGTATGCCGAACAGTGCGGATAAGATTGATCATCGGCAATCGCAATTAAAATATTCGGACGATCCGCTGCTGTTGCGATCGAATCGCAACAGACGATCATGCCGACGAAATAGACGATGAAAAAGCGAATGGAAGTCACCGGTGCAGACTCCTCGGGCAGGTGTTAAAGGAACGCATCTTAGCATGCCGCGAGTTTGAAAAGCGGGGCTCCCCGAATCGAATCCCAGCTTTATTGCGATTTCGCATGCTGGCGATTTGAGGGACTTGCTGTTCGATGGCTCGCTGTTCGAAGCCTTGCTGTTTCATATACCGGCCATCAATCCAATGGCGTGAACATCCGGTTGGGCCAATGGCGTGAGCATCGGGCAGGGCCAATGGCTTGAGCACCGGGTGGGGCACAGTCAGGTGAATGATTCGAGCCTGCCGCTGCCATGATGAACTTACCTGCCTGAATCTGCGTGTGATTCGGAGTATCATTTCGGGTTCCTACCCATTTCCCCGCTTGAACGTTTGAGGATCTCTCGATGCTTCGCTTGCTCTCTGTACTCTCTCTATTGCTTGTGCCGGCACTGGCCCAGGCAGAGTTGAAAATGTCGCCCGTGTTTGGTGACTCTATGGTTGTCCAACGCGACAAGCCGATTCATGTTTGGGGGTGGACCACACCCGGTACCGAAGTGAACGTGTCGATGGCAGGTCATTCCGCCAGCGGTAAGGCGGACCAGCAGGGGCGTTTCGATGTTTCGCTGGACCCGCTTTCAGCGGGTGGTGGTCCTCAGGAATTGACGATCAAGGCCGATGAAACCAAAACCTTTCGTGACGTGTTGGTGGGTGAAGTTTGGTTGTGCTCGGGGCAATCCAACATGGCATGGCCGGTCGCGTCGGCGAACGATCCTGATCTAGAAACTTTGGGGGCCAAGTTTCCGAACATACGCTTGATTTCGGTTCCGCAGGTTGCATCCCAAGAACCGCTCAATGATTTCAATGGCAAGTGGGAAGTCTGCACGCCAGAGACCGTCCGTAACTTCTCCGCGGTTGGTTACTTTTTTGGACGTCAACTCCATCAAACGTTGGATGTTCCGATTGGGCTGATCGATAACGCCTGGGGTGGTTCGGCCGCTGAAGCTTGGGTCCGTCGAGATGTACTGGAAGAGGCTGGTCAGTACGACGAATTGATCAAACAGTGGGATCAGAATGTTGCCAACTATGACCAAGAAGCGGTCACCGCTAATTTCCAAAAGCGAATGAAAAAATGGCAAGAAGACCGAAAGGGAAACCGGCCTCGGCCACCACGCAGTCCAATCAGCAGCAACCATCGCCCCGCGAACCTTTACAACGGTGTCCTGCATCCTGTCCTCGGTTACACCATTCGGGGTGCCGTTTGGTACCAAGGTGAATCGAATGCGTCACGAGCTTACCAGTATCGCGATCTGTTCCCGCTGATGATTCAAAATTGGCGTGATGAGTGGGGCCAGGGCGACTTTTCGTTTTACTGGGTCCAGTTGGCTGATTTTCGCAATGAAGTCAGCGAGCCCGCCGGCAGTGATTGGGCGGAACTTAGAGAAGCTCAGACGATGACCATGAGTCGGCTTGCCAATACCGGCGAAGCGGTGATCACTGACCTCGGTGAAGCGGCGGATATTCACCCTCGAAATAAGCAAGACGTGGCGAAACGGTTGGCTCGTTGGGCTCTGGCGAAAGACTACGGCTACGAAATCGTTTTCCACAGTCCGATGTACCAATCGATGGAAGCCAAAGGAAACAAGGTCGCGATCAAATTCGATCACGTCGGTGGTGGGATGGACACGTTTGACGTGCGCGAACCAATTGGGTTCGCGATTGCTGGTGCGGACAAGAAATTTGTGACCGCCAACGCGAAACTGGCAGGCAAAGACACCATCGAGGTGTGGAGTGATTCGGTCACCGAACCGGTCGCCGTGCGTTACGCTTGGGCTGACAACCCCATCGCCAATGTACAGAACAAAGAGGGCTTGCCGCTCACTCCATTTCGGACCGATGATTGGCCCGGCGTCACGGTCGACAAAGTGAAGTGAGAAAAGTGAACCGGAAGGTTTGAATGGCAAACCGTTGGAAATGACGGTTTGCTATTCTCGCTCTAAGGTTCAAACCTCTTTTGATACTTCAAATCCCAAGTCGCGGATCATGTCATAGTCGGCTTGGGGAGCCTGGCCTTTCGTGGTCAAGTAATCGCCGACAAAAAGACTGTTGGCGACATACAAACCCATCGGCTGCAGCGAACGTAAGTGAATTTCACGTCCCCCTGAGATTCGCAGTTCGCGGTCTGGGTTCACGAACCGGAACATCGCTAAGGCTCGTAAGCAATCATTGGCGGTCAACTCGTTCTTCTGTTCCAGTGGTGTGCCTTCGATCGAATTTAAAAAATTCAAAGGAATCGACTGGACGCCGAGTTCACGTAGGTCGAACGCCATCGACACGATGTCGTTTAGCTTCTCTCCCATGCCGATGATCCCGCCGCTACACATCTCCATGCCGGCGTCGCGTACGTGCTTTAGCGTTTGCACTCGGTCAGCGTAGGTGTGGGTCGTGCAGATATCGGCGTAGTACTCTTCGCTGGTGTTCAGGTTGTGGTTCACGCGGTCAACGCCACAAGCCTTCAAGCGGTCAGCTTGGTCTTTGGAGAGCAGGCCAAGGCAAGCACAGATATCGAGCCCATATTTTTCTTTGATCTCGGGGACGATCTTTTCGACGGCGTTGAGTTCTCGCTCATTTGGGCCGCGTGCGGAAATGACCAGGCAGTAAGTCTTCGCGCCTCGCTCAGATGCCAGGCGAGCGGCTTCCATCAAATCGTCCCGCTTCAGCATGTTGTACTTCGGGATTTCGGCATCCGAAATTTTAGATTGGCTGCAGTAGTGGCAATCCTCGGGGCACAAGCCACTCTTGGCGCTCATTAGAAAATAGAGCTGAACCTTTTTGCCAAAGTGTTTTTGGCGGATCCGAAACCCGGCCGCTAGCAGGCCGAGGATGTCCTCGTCCGGCGACTGAAGGATCGAAAGGGCTTCTTCGCGGGTGATTTGGTCGCCCGCCAGCACTTTGTCGGCCAGGATTTGATAAGGATCGGCGGCGGTTTCAACGTTCAGTGTCATGGTTCAGCTGCTGCGGTAGAGCGTACAATGGCAATGCGGGGCCGGATTAATCCCAACATCGTGTCCCGAGCGACCGTGGACGGCAAGAGGCCAAGGATTATTGCGGGCCCAGCTGTTGGGATCGGCTGTTCGGTTCGTTGCCTTCCTGTCGGCCAACCAAGATCGGGATTGGGAAAGTTTAGGCTTGGGTTTCCGTGGGTGAAAACCTGGATCGTGACTTCTTCTTGATCGCTGATCATCGGCCGCTGGTTTGTGTGTCGGCCTGCCTAAACGTAAAAGAAGGGGCTGGATCGCTTTCTCCATCCGCCACCCTGGTTTCCCATTCTTCGCTTTTAGCTTGTTAAATGAAATATTGCTTTGTTCGAGTCGGATCGCTGGGAGAGGTGCACGGGGCCGAGTCGGCTGTCGCGATCGATCGTGGGCAGCGTGTCTTGGTGCGGACCGGCCGAGGTGTCGAATTGGCGGAGGTTCTTGGGCCGCGGCAATCTCCCCAGGCACAAAGTGCGGCCGAAGCAAAGCCGCTGCAGATTCTGCGTTCCACTACGCCACAAGACGAACTGCTGATCGAGCGATTGCAGCAACATAAACGGGAAGCGGTGGAGCAGTGCCGCCAAGAATTATCGGAATCTGGTTCCGATGCCATGTTGTTGGAGGTTGATCATTTGTTTGATGGGGGCACGCTGGTGATGCACTTTCTGGGCGACATCGACAAAGCAGCCGAAACGATCACGCAACGAGTGGCGACACGTTACGAGTCGGTCGTCCGCACTGAGGATTTGGCGAAGTTAATCGACGAAGGCTGCGGACCAAGTTGCGGCACGGAAGAGGGCTCTGGCTGCGGAA
>JARGNK010000225.1 GCA_029213145.1 Rubripirellula sp.
TTCGCAGCAACGAGGCATGTGGTCCACTGTGCTCTTGAACCAGCACGTCGATTTCCAGCGTCTCGCCAGCACGCAATCGGTTTTCGAAGTCCATGCAGACCGCATCGATACGTCTCAGTTCGCTGGCAGGCAGGTCGTCAAGATTCATTCCTGAATTCTACAATGACTGGATCACAGTGGTCGCAAACAAAGCGGAGAAATCATCGACGAATGTGGCTGCCGAACATTGATGCGAGTGACCTGTGCTCGCGATGACGTACTCGATGTAAAACGGAGTTTTGCTATTGAACATCGCTCATTCTGTAAGCGTTGATTCGTCCCAGAGCTTGCGGATCAATTGGAGTCGACGTTCAACAGCGCGTTTGCTGATGGTCAGTTGCTCGGCGATTTCGTCGACCAGGTATCCGTCCATTCGCATCACGGCAATTTGTTGCAGTTGTTCGTCATTGAGTTGCTCGAGCAGAAGTTCATAAGCTTCTGACAACTCCGCTTGTATTTCAGCTGATTGCGATACTCCTGGCACGCTGCTAATTCCGCCGCTATTCGGCTCTCCGTCCGCAGCAAGAAAGACCGACTCACCTCGCACATCGCCGCTACCTCGCTTCTTTCTTGTCTGATGTCGTAGATGTGCCTGCACTTTTCGACCGGTCAGTGTGATTAACAATCCCCACAGATTGTTTGGTTCCGAAAGTTCCGGAAATTGCTCCTTGCGGACCCCGGAAATGAAGCTGTGAAAAGCCGACAAGGCAATGTCCTCCTCGTCACCACTACGACGCATTTGGGAGGGCAAGCGAAGAGCAGCAATCCGAACTAACTGCTGGTAGTAGTCATTCCAGAGCCGGGTGATCGCCGATTCGTCGCCGCGTCGAACCTGATCCATCAGGTCGGTAAATTGGTCGATCGAATCGTTCGGCTTGGGTTCCATGGCATTGATCGTGAGTGATTGTTGCGCGGACCACGCGGCTCTTGCAAAATCGGGATGTCGGCAAAAATGGGGCGTTGTTTAGAGGACGGTGGCGGTGAAAGTTTGGTCGTCGTCTGACAGTTTTCCCTCGGCGGTGCTGCCTGGGTCAAAGTGGGATCGTCGTGCCATGCCGATTGCCACAGCTCCGGTCGCATCGGCAGTGACGCTGGTCAATCGACCTACAACTTTTTCGCCGGATTTCAATTCTGTCCCAGCGGGTGGAACCGTTTCGTGAATTCGCCAGCGAACGAGTTTCTTTTGAACTTGTCCCAATGCGTCCAAACGGGCGACAGTCTCTTGACCCAAGTAACAGCCTTTGGTGAATGAGATTGCCAAGGCGTCCCGATCGGCTTCTTGGGGAAGGTTCGCCTCGTTTAAGTCAACGCCATGCCATGGGAAGCCGGCCAGAATTCGCGCGGCATGGAACTCTGTTTCGTCCCCAACGTGAACGCCCGACGCCCGGATTGACTCTGTGAATGCATCGGCCGCTTTACGATCGACCAGTAGGACATTGGTTCCCTCACCCAACCAGCGCGTCCGATAAACCGATCCCGTAAAATCCTTCCATTGCCATTCCCCGCAAGGCAGCGGATCGGCGGACGCATGCGACTCGGGTAAGTCACACACACCTTGAATCTGGGCAGCACCGTCTGAGTCTGGTGGCAAAATGAATCCGACCCAATCGTCGTCTTGGATCGTGGCGGTCGCATCCTCCAGGATCGTGTAGCGGTCGATGTGGGAAGCGATCGCGTCGGAGGGACCCGCTGGACCAATCATCCTCAACTGCTCGGGGCGTCGAAAAAGGCACAGGTGGGCGAGCGTTTTTCCTCGCACATCCGTCACAAACGTCTCGCGGCCTTCGCCGCGCCGCAGTGGTTTGACCTCATTGGTAGTCAGGTTGTGAACGATCTTATCGGCGTCTTTTCCGCCCACATCCACAACGCAAAGGCGGTCAATCCGGTAAAGATTCGAAGTTGTCATAGGAGAGTTGAGTTAGCACTGAAAGCTGAGGAAAACGGGGCTGTCGCTCTTCAATGAAGTTGTTGATTTTGAGTCGATAAAATTCGTGAGGAATCTTTCGAACTATCACAGATTTACGGCCGCCCGTGTCGATGGGTGAATCATACCGACCGAGCGGTCGGCATGATCCTTCTGCCGAAATCACCGCTGCCGGGCTCAGTAGAGAATCATAAAAACCTCAAGATAGCCAGCGGTGGTGATGCCATGCCCGAATCAAGTTGCCGTCCGACCCCGGGGTTTGATCCTCTGCAAGATTGTGATCCTCTGCCAGGGCTGATTGGATCCCTCCGTAAAAAACAGCAACAGGCTCAGGCGGAACGGGCTGGTAGCCCCCATCCCGGTGAAACTGGTCACGACAATAACAAGATTGATAGCATCCAATCCCTCAACACCAGCAAAGTCAGTAACGCGTCCGAAGCTGCTGACCCTGCCCCCTTTTGAGTTACGGGCATTCTGAGGCTTCTGAACTCGCGGCGAAATTCTGGCCTTCTGGCAAGATTCTGAACTCCTCGCGAGATTCGGGGGACCGCAGTTCATCAGCCTCTCTAGGCAAATGGTCAGTGGTGACTTTGATCCGCCAATGGTTTCTGATAATCGGCGATGATCCTGCTCGACCTCGGCTGCCGCTTGTGGTGGACTGGCGTTTTTAGTTTGCTGAGACTCAAGACGCGTGCTGAGACTCAAGGCGCGTGCTGGGACTCGAGACGCGTGCTGGGACTCGAGACGCGTGCTGGGACTCGAGACGCGTGCTTTTTTACAAGCGTGCCTGTTAATAGCCATGGGGCTGGGGCGTTGATCTCCGCCGGTTCCGAATTGGTCGCTGGGAATCGGCTGACCCCAATGATCTGATCTTTCGCTACGATAACATTGTCAACCTCGTATAGGAGAGATCCGTGTCGCAGTCGCGATCGTTATTCGAAGAAATCGAGCAGCAGAACCTTCAATCGGCCCGGCCTTTAGCGGCACGGATGCGACCGAGAACGCTTGCTGAATTTATAGGTCAGCAACATATCTTGGGCCCCGGAAAGATGTTGCGGCGGATGATCGATTCGTCGCGGCTCGGTTCAATCCTGTTGTCGGGCCCACCGGGAAGTGGCAAGACCACGTTAGCGCATCTACTGGCCACAGAGACCGGCAGCGAATTGCGAATCCTCAGCGCGGTAAGCAGCGGCGTGAAGGAAGTTCGCGAAGTATTGGCTTGGGCTGGCGATCTGATCGCAACCGGTCAACCACGCCCGCTACTTTTTATCGATGAGATCCATCGATTCAGCAAGAGCCAGCAGGATGCACTGTTGCCCGATGTCGAGGCTGGCGTTGTTTCGTTGATCGGCGCGACGACGAGCAATCCATTTTTTGCGGTCAACGCAGCTTTGCTCAGTCGCAGTCAATTGTTTCAACTTGAATCGCTCACCGCCGAAGACGTGATGGAGTTGTTGCAGCGCAGTCTGCATGATTCAGAACGAGGTTTGGCAGCGATGAAAGTGCGGGTCGATCAACAAGCGCTCGAGCACTTAGCCGATGCCTGTGAAGGTGATGCCCGTCGTGCGTTGTCGGCATTAGAGGTGGCCGTGCTGAGTTGTCAGCATGATGGGACCGATGTGACGCGCGAGGTTGCTGTCGAATCGCTCGGTAATCGTATGGGAGGGTATGACGGCAGCGGGGACGATCATTTTAATCTCGCCAGTGCCTTGATCAAAAGTATGCGTGGCAGCGACGTCGACGCGTCGATTTATTGGCTAGCTCGCATGCTGGAAGGTGGCGAGGACATTCGCTTCCTCTGCCGACGCTTGGTCATTTTGGCCAGTGAGGACATTGGCAACGCGGATCCGCAGGCTTTGGGGGTCGCTGTCGCGGCGATGCAGGCCTGTGAATTTGTTGGCTTGCCCGAGTGTCAATTAACACTCAGCCAAGCCGTGTCGTATTTGGCGTTGGCGCCGAAAAGTAACGCGGCAACGCAAGCGATCGGCAACGCCAGACGAGATGTTCGCGAAAAACAAATTGTCCCGATCCCCAAGCATTTGCGTTGCGGTCACTATGCGGGGGCCCGCCAATTGGGACATGGCGAAGGTTATATATTTTCGCATGACGCTGAAGATGGTATTGCCGAGCAAGAATACCTGGGAGTCGATCGGACTTACTACGAGCCGGTTGATCGCGGATTTGAATCCGAGTTGCGGAATCGTCTCGATACGATCCGCAAAATAATTCATGGTGAGGGTGAAAGCTGAAATTTTCTTGGTTCGATTCGCGAACTGCACACCCCTCGCGGTCGTTTCACGGTTGGCTGCCCAGGCGAACGGTTGCCGTGACGGGCGAGTGGTCAGAGGGATAGCGGCCGGCTCGTTGTGTGCGAACAATGGCTGCCCGTTGAACCTCTGTTCCAGGTTCAACGAAAATGTAATCAATCTTTTTGCCATCTTTGCGTCCCTCGAATCCGCCTCCGGTACCGACCATTTTTTCATCGGGATGCAATTCTCGGAATGTGTCCACAAGCTTGATCGGGCTTGGCGATTGAGAGTCCCCGCCTTTCAAGTAAAGAATGACAGGGTTGTCTTCGTCGGCGTTGAAGTCGCCCGTTAATACATACGGATTGGCGTGAGTCCGGTCCTTAATATGATGGGCAATCAGTTGTGAGGATCGGAGCCGAGCGTTTTGGGATTGGTGATCAAAATGGGTGTTGTAAACATAAAACAGACGGCCTGTGTTGATTTCTTTCAGTCGTGCCCAAGTGCAGATTCGCAAGTAACGATTTCCCCAGCTTCGTGATTTGACATCGGGTGTATCCGAGAGCCAGAACGTTCCCGATTCCTCTGCCGTGAACCGTTTCTTTCGGTAAAGGATCGCTGAATACTCACCCTGTTTGTTGCCATCGCGACCCTCGCCCAGTTCACCAAACTCAGGAAGACGTTTTCCGATTTCGTCCAGTTGAAAACGAAAGGCCTCCTGCAAGCCGACGATGTCCATCTTCGATTCTGCGATGACATCACAGACGAAATCCTTACGTAGGTCCCAGGCGTTGTCGCCATCTCTGGCTCTGCCGTTACGAATGTTGAAACTCATTACGGCAACTTCGATCGCAGTATTTTCTGAGGTGGATTGCTTTCCCGTTGGTTCTTGCGAAGTGGCAAGCGATGCTGCTCCAAAGATAAACACCATCACATAAGCACGCTGAATCCACGATTTCATCATTGTTTCCTTTAGGTTGGTCACGCGATCACTTGTGACTTTGCGATTTGCGATTTGCGTCGGCGTTGTAGTGCCAATCGGTTCTTGTGCGAGTCTGTTCCTGCGCGAATCAATTCCTGTGTCGCTGGTGGCAGGTTCGCGCGGCGAGACGCTCGTTTCGCCGTGGGCTTGGGTTGGTGATGGTGTTCGTTGGCTTGAATGCTAACGCTAGTTCATCGACTCATCTTTGTCATCGGGTCGGGCGAACGTTTGGCGTGGATTGCGTAATCCCGTTCCCTCGCTGTGAAGCGAAGTCCGTATTCCGCTTTTTAAGGACGCATTTGTTGGTTCACGGCAAGACTGTGCAAGACGATTTGGTGTCATCGCCAACAGAGATGCGCTAAGGAAATTGCCTCGGCGATTTACCGTTTCGCCAGTAAGTCTGCTGTCTGCAATGCTGCTTTGCGGGGGGCTAACGCAGTTGTTGCAATTCCAGAAATGACTTGAGTGATGTTGTGATCGACTTGATCTGGGATGGACCATACTTTTCCGTCTGCGGCGGTCAAGTAGACACTGAACGTGCGATGCCCAGTGCCGGGGCGTTCACCGATGATGTGAGCGATGACGCGGTTGCCATCCAAGCCGGCAAACAATCGCTCCCCAATTCGATAGCCGGCGCGGACTCGTCCCGAGGTAACGACGAGACTTTCCTCGGCGACGCTCAACCCAGCAATTTGCAGTTGCTGGCGAAACTGAGCCAGAAACGGTAGCAGTTGATCCTCTTCTTGGATTGCCAATGCGTTCAGCCCATCTGAGATGACGATTTGAATCTCGGTTTTGCCATTTTGTTGACGGCGCAACTGGTCGACGCGTGCCAACGAGATTTCATCTAACTGTTCTCCGGTCGTTGGGTGAAGAATGTAATCTTCTCGATCGGCGGACTGGGTTTGGATGCGAACGGCAGCCGGAATCTCGGTGATGAAATCTCGTTTCAGTTCTGCCCAGATGCTTTGTTTGGCGTCGTCATAGATTCGGGTAATATCGCTTTGGAGTTCGGGGGCGAGTTCCCACACCTGTGGGCCATGTTTCTCCGCGACGAAGACACCTCGCCCGCGGACTTCGCTCAGTTGTCTTTCGCCCTCGGCCAGGATTTCTGCATCGTTTCGCTGATCCCCTTTTGCCCGCCGATATTGAAGGAAAACCCAACGTGGATCACCAAAGTGCTCGGTTGGCTTTCCCTCGTCATCAATTACTCCGAGTCGCTTGAAAAACGCCCAGGTGTCATCGTTGACGCGAGTGTTGAAGCGTTCCCTCAAGCGTACGTGATCTTGAAAACCGGTCGTCAGGTAGCCTAGCATCGGATCGATCTTGGTCGGCAGAGCCATTAGGTAAGCGGGGCCGGCCGGCATGATCTGATCGAGACACCAGTCAAGATCGTCGAGGGTCACGTCCATGTGCAGCGTCGAGCAAACGTCCAAGCCGATGCACAGCCCGTGTAGTTTGCCCATCACGATGTCTTCGAGACAACACCGTACAAGTTGCTCCCGAGTACGAAAAACTTCGGGGCCGATAAAGCCAGCGACATCGTTTAAGTGGACCCAGGGACCTTCGCCGTTGGCTGCTTCGGCTTGAGCGGCACCAACTCGCTGTTTTAAATCCCGTGCCAAGCCGTACTTGCGTGATTCGTGCAACAGCATGTCAAAGCCCAGTCCATGGCCGTTGGTGAAATCGGCTCCCTGTCCCGTTTCGAAATAGAGGCCAAAGCGTCCCTTCCGCTGGTCCGCATATGCAGACAATTTCTCAACGCTGGTATCGAAGGTGGCGTTGGATGCATCGCAGCCGCCAATGCTTTGAAAAAACAGCTCTGTTGATCCTGGCCGTGCTTGTTCCACCTCCGATTGGACATCGATGTGAGCGAGGACGCAGTGGGGCATCAGGTCATCGATGCCAAAGGTCACCAGTAATTCTTGCAACGCGATTTCGATGGCTGTGACCGATTTTGGATCACTGGATACCGGGTTCGTGCCGAGAAGAACATCACCTACGGCGTAAGACCAGCCATCGAGAACCTGCCAGAGGATGTCCTCGATGTTGTCGGTCGGTGAGTTTGGTTGAATCCGAGCGCCGAGATAGCCCTCCTCACCGATCATTGTGCCAGGCAACGGATTGAAGACTCTTGCGCCGATGCTGGTCAATTCATCGTTGGTCATCAACTTACAGACACATCCAATGACATCGCTGGACAGGCCCGGCATTATTTGCTTGATCGCTCCTTGGTTCGATTTGAGCAAGAAACTCTTCAGGCCACCGAGGGTCAGGTCAGGACGTTGTTCCAAACGAACGGCTCGTATCCCGGATTTCTGGACTTCGTCTTGGTGAAGCGAGTGCTCATCGATTTCTCTAAGTGACGTATTGGCGAGTAGCGTGCGCGCGTATTGGCGAGAGGTTTCGTCAGCGGCTGCTACACCGATGGCAGCGTCACCTTCCTTGAACTCGTTTGCTGCCCCAAGCACCTGTGCATAGAGCTCTGGGTCGTGCTTCCCTTTGATTCGGCGAATAAATTCAAAGACCCCTTCGTTCGCGTTCGGAGCCGGGATGGCTGGAGCTGCTGGCGCTGCCGCGATCGCAAGCGACGGACAAGACCACGGAAGCGAGATGATCGTTCCTCCGGCGGCCGCGCCGACTAAAAATACTCTACGATTGATCATTGCCAACATTCCTTAAACGCATCGAATTGCCGACATTATCATAGTCGATCTGACTTCCGTGCACGGCTCAAACTTTCACTGGATCGCAGAGGCAGCGACCCGATGTGTGACGGCCGATATCGTCGTCCAAGCGGAGTTGCTTTGCGGTGGTCTGGGGCAGTGGGTTGATGTCATAGAGCATGATCCTTCGAGTTTTGGCCGTGCTGGTTTTGGCCGTGCTGGTTTTGACGCCACAAGATCACGGATCGTTAGACGCTCAAATATCTTGTGTCTCTTTGTGTAGACTGCGGAGGGATGTGACGGGCTCGAAGAACGCTCGGTTCGTAGTGGCTTGGCCGGGTAGTGGCGGTGGGGCGCGTTCGACGCGATGCGCGAGCCCTGGCTGAAGGCGCCAGTAGGTCTGCGGGCGCCCGTGGTGTCGAAGAAAGTCAGGAAATCCTGGCTTTACGTCAGAAATTACAGGTTCGATTTTTTTTGCGCCATCGCAATCGAAGAAATCGGCCTGAGCCCTTTAGGCGTCTGCCACCCAGGATCCGCTACTGCCAATTTTGTTTCCAGACTAATGATTATTCCGTACGGCACTGACGCCCCCGTTTACCATCTGCCGTTCACCACCGTCGGTGTCATCGTTCTCAATACGGTGATCTTCCTGGCGACGGGCATGGGGCATGACCCTCAATATGATTGGTTGGCATTGCAGTTTGATCAGGTCAACCCGGTGCAGTGGGTCACGGCTGCATTCATGCATGGCTCGTTTGGTCACCTGATTGGAAATATGATTTTTTTGTGGTGCTTTGGTTTGATCGTGGAGGGCAAGCTTGGTTGGTACCGCTTCGCGATGCTTTATCTTGGTTTAGCGTTGGCCGATGGAGCGGTTGGTCAGGTGCCGATGTTCTTGTTTTCCAGTTATGGTGGGCAAGCAGTAGGAGCATCGGGCGTCATTTTCGCCTTGATTGTGATTGCGATGATTTGGGCGCCAGAAAACGAAATTCAGGTTTTTTACTGGTGGTTTTTTTTCTTCGTGGGAACGTTTGATGTTTCCGTTCTTACGATGGGGTGGTTTTTCCTTGCCTGGGAAGTTCTTACCGTCTTTTTAGTCACGGGATTGTTCGGCTTGCAAATGTCATCGGCTGTGTTGCACTTGCTGGGCGCGTCGGTAGGCGTTCCGTTTGCGGTTTATATGCTGCAAACCAAGCGTGTTGATTGTGAAGGTTACGATTTATTCACCCAAATGGGTTGGTCGACCGGAGTACGCCCGCAGCACTTCAATCTGCTCTGGTTCTTGGGCTATTTCTTCAAGCCTGCGGTACCCGATTCAGCAGAACAAGATTCGTCGGGCATTGATTCACCGGCATCATCAAATGCCATTCAAAAGGGAGCAGGAACCCAACGTTCAAATCAACAGGCTGACTTTGCCCACCAACCGGTCGATTCATCGTATCAACCTATGTTCGGCAAGCCGGCTGCGATTGCCAATCGTGATCCTTGTGCGGATGCATTGCATCACTTTACGATCGCCGTTGAGTCACAGCAAAGTCAGACAGCGATCAGCGGAATGCGTGAGCTTCAACGGGGTGGATGGATCGCGGCGATCCCAGAGTCAACCCTACTTCGTTACGTCAAATTGCTCTCTCGGGAAAGCCGGCACGAGGAGTTGTTGGTTCCGCTTCGGTTATTGGTGATGCGGAAATCACGCTATGCCAACGATGCGTGTTTGCAGATTGCAAGAATCCGGTGGAAGCATTGTCAGGATTCGGAAGCTGCGATCGAATCGCTCAAGAAAATGGTTCTTCCGATGTCGGATCGAGTAAGCCAGCACCGAAGCAAGCTGTTGCGAGAGATTAAATCAAGCTCGACGTCGGATTGAAGTGTGAGTATCCGTTGGGCATCACGAGATGACTGATTTAAGCTTTTGAGCCTATCCGAAAACTAGTAGCGGAAGCCTTGGAGACTTTCGGAGCTCACCGGAAACCGCCGAGATTCTTAATGAATTCCGCTACGACACTTCCCGCTTATCCATGATCGAATGGGTTTTCGGACAGGTTCTAAGCCTATCGGCGTCGA
>JARGNK010000226.1 GCA_029213145.1 Rubripirellula sp.
TGTTCGGATCAGATCGCTGACTTTATCGCCACTCGCCCGAAGTGTTTTGATCTCGTCTTGACCAGTGATGGGGAGGGTCACTTGCAGGCTACGAATCGAGGCATTCTTAACCTGGAAATTTGCGAGCAACGTGGAACGCGTCTGTCCTTCTCGCAAATTCATTTCATGCAGAACTTGTCCTGTGACCCAAGGATCGAGTTTTTCGATGCCGACCACTAAGTTCCAGCCTCGCTGCAGCAGTCGAAATGCCAAGGCACCCTGCTCTTGCCCGCCCATGCTGCGTGGGTCCGTTTCGGAAACGTTTTCACGCGACACCGTCCGCAGCCGAATACCGGTTGTCGGCTGGATCACCAACTCACCAGATTGTCGTGCCGCCTCATTGATTTCGAATCGGGGGATTTGCCAGTCCGCGATGTTTTCGGGAGCGTTTCCTGACAGTGTCAGCGAAAACGTTTGCGACCCGATGGTTTTACCATTCAAGTGCAAGATGATTTGCCGCTGGTCCTCTTCGGTAAGCTCTGACCAATGATGCAATGAAGCACCCGTCAATGACTCGACTTCTAAGCCATCGGGCAGCGGGAAACTTAATTGGAAAAGACCGGCTCGCGCAATTTCTACTGCGAAGTTGATTCCTGCGACCAAGCGTTCATCGCCAAGTGAGATTACCTGCTTGCTGATGACTCGGACTTCTGGCTCGACCGGTGCGACTCGCAACGTTAGTGATCCGCTGTCGGCACCGTATCGATAAACTCGATGCAAAACAGCTTGCTGATTGGGAAGTAAGCTGCTGTCAAAGTCTCGCAAGTTGACCGCCGACATCTGCTCCGATTCCAGTTTTTCCGGTTGCGAGTCTGGGCCAAACGCAATCGCCACCAATCCGACTTGACCATTTGCGTCGGCAACCTCCAGCGGGGCCAACTCGACGTCCGTCGGCAACGGGTCAAGCCCGCGTTGGGTTTCGATCATGACATTGAAAGCGGTCGATTGAGACGGCACGATCTCGAGCCGCAGGATTCCGCTCTCCGCATCGAATTGCCAAGATCCGACCGGGCCTTCCACCGCGCTGACGGTTAGTCCGAGAGGCACGGTCACATTCAGTTCGCTAACCTCACCTTGCGAGGGACGGATCTCCAGTCGGTGACGGCCATCGACGACGCCGGGGCCGGGGAGATACAGGTTGGATGCTTCCACAAAGAATTGGGTTTCTTCGCTGGTGACGTCGCGGGCTCGCGGCTTCAACATCACGCTAGCGTTGCCAGGACTTAGCAAAATGATTGCCTTGGTCACATCGGTTTCTGTCTGGACGGACTGGACACGAACCGCTGTTGGGCTGATCACATCCCAGCCCGCTTCGTCATAATTGAATTCAATTCGCTGGACACCCGCGGTGCCGGTCAGTACTGGCACCCCTTGGAGTGTTTTGATCGCTTCGAGTTGGTAT
Organism: Rubripirellula sp.; assembly: GCA_029213145.1. Lineage (GTDB taxonomy): Bacteria > Planctomycetota > Planctomycetia > Pirellulales > Pirellulaceae > Rubripirellula. Next base: position 1,442 of record JARGNK010000226.1, read on the forward strand.
TCAAATGATGCGGAGTATTCGGTCAATTCGCGATCGCCCTGGTCAACATCGTCTGAACCCGAACCGCTTGATGCGGTTTCCGCTGATTCCGGAGTGTCCTTTGCTGTTTCGTCCTTTGGCAATTCGTCGGCGATGGGAATGCTGATGATGTAGGTGAGTCCTGCACCGGGGATTTCACGCTTGGTCAATCGCAAACCCTTGCCTTCGAATTGGGTGAGCACCGCTGGGGCACGCAGCAGTTGAAACCGGTCGCCCGGTTGCCCTGATAGCGTGATGGTGCCCGCGACACGAAGCCGTGAGTCTTGGTGGGTGATTTGCCAATCCTGTTGAATCAGATCAGCAGCTTCGAACCCATCGGCTGCATGTGCAGGGGATGAAAGGGGGCCGTTTGAAAGCGTCAACGCGAGCAACAAAATCGCGGTCGTCACCGCACCGCCTGATTCTGTATTCGGGCCGGACGATTCCGTTGGTTCTTGTTTTCGTTTTTTTTGTTTCCGTTTTTTCCAAACGTCTTGTGCCGATGAATATGTCTCTCGCGCCAACTTCCAGGCAGGGCGTATGAAAATCATGAGCAGGATGGCCACTGCGAGCAAGTTATAGAACCAAGGAGCCCCTGCCCCTTGCATCAAGACCCCCAAAGCGATGCAGAAAGCGGCAATCCAACGGAGGAGTCCCTTGAGCACAATCTCGTCCTTGGTGTATGACCAGAAAATCGCTGCGATTCCGGCGACCAACAGGAATGCCCCGAACCAGGAGAGGTCGATTCGCCAGAGCGGAGTGTTTTTGACCCACAGTTGGACGGTTTCTCCGGCGGAAAGAATCGGCAAGCTAATTTCCAGCGGCTTAGGTGAGCCGACTTCGGATCTCGCGTTATCCGCTGTCTTTACGCAGATTGAGATCGCAATCGCCAACGCGATCAAACCGAGGATTGCCCAAGAGCCCGACTTGTAGCGAGTCGCCACACCAAATACGGTAAGAAAACCGATCAATGCCAACGAGCCGAGGCCTCGTTTGGCCACCCAGTCGAAACCAGAGGGGCGTGTGACCGGTACGGGCGGCGCCACCGTGCCACCATTCGGAATGAGAAGGTACTTGTCGTCTCCCGAAACGTTCCATTGTGTCTTCAGCACGGGGGCGAGTACGACTGGCAGCATAAGCTCAGGATTCGATTCACTCACGGTCGGTTTGCCCAGACGCAACCGGACTTCAATGGGCACATTTGGATCGGTACCACTAGGTAATGGAATCAATGTGGCATCTTCGGCCTGTCTTGCGGTGACAACTTGATTGTTGACGGAGACTTCCCAGAGACGCACGGGGGCCATCGGAAGCTGAATGCGGAGTGTGCCGCGGCCTCGTGATTTCACGTAGTAAATTACATCGGTTACCAGTTCTCCATCCTGGGAAACTCGGCTGTTGGCTTCCGAGAATTCCACGACTTGGGTCACGGTTGTACCGGGTTGGAACCAATTCACATGGAGGGTCAGCTCAAAGGGACGATCGGTGTACTGCCACGTGCCGAGCGGAGGCGCGGCGGTCAGCAGCTGAAACTCCGCAGGGAGTTCCAATGGGTCAAGTTTCAGGATGTCATCCGATACAGATTCCGTTTTGAGCTCCACTTGCATTGGGCTCACAACTTGGATGTAACCTCGCTCCCCTTGTACGTTAAGTGGCGTGATTTGACCGGCCTGGAATGTCCCCGCTTCAGCATCAGGTTTTTCTTCGAATGTCACCAAAAGCGTATAGGCCCCCATCACTGGTTGGTGCAGTGAGACAATCAAGGTGTCGCCTTCCCGCCGCCAAGTGCGGACGTCCAATCCATCCACCATGACATTGTCGAGGGTTGCCGGGACATTGATTCGCCATTCGTTGACCGGTGCTCCGGTGACGAAGTAGTTGATCAGGCAGCTGCCATACACAGTCTCTTCACTCAATGAGTAGAGATGGAAGGTGTCAGATTGAATACTGCGCTCCAGTAATTCGATTTGAACCGTAGCCGACCAGTTGGGGTCGCGAATTCGAAAGGCGTGTTGCAATCCAGTGGTTGATTTGGGGAAATACGAGAGTGGCTTTTCAACCAATAGCGTGGCCTCGGTGATCGCCATCCGAAATCCTGCCTCGCCGACAATGCCGATGTCGCCACGAACTGTTTTCGCATTTGGAAATTCGATTCGTGGTAGCACCCAGGCCTCGGCGGCGGCTGGTTCACTTTTTTCCAAGTGAATCGTCACCAGTTGCCGTCCTCCAACGTCTTGGCCGAACATTATTTTTAGATTGCGTCGACCAGCGTTGGTTTCTGTAGCGGCGATGTAATCAGCGACGTTGGCACCGCTGACCGAGACGATTGAATAGTCCTCGGGGATGCCAAAATCCCACTCGCGAATCGGGGCTTCACGGATGTCTAATTCGATATCGGCCCGAATTACGCGATCGGTCTCTGCCACCTGGTAGGTAACGATCTCCGAGACATTGATTTCCGGTTGAATGCGATCGGCGGCAACCGTAAACGCGTGATCGGCCGCTGGGAATCGATAAACGAACACCTGGCGAGCTTCAATCGCGTCAGCCGGAAATTGCTCCGGCGATAATTGGGTCAGGCCGCTCAGCCCTGTTGGTTCTAGACGTACAGATCCGAGGTTGGATAGCCGCAGGAACCCTGAGTGGCGTATTGCACCAATCGGATTCAGTCGCAATCCCTCGACCCTGGCCGGGAATGCATCGAGCGGAGTCTGGCTGCGGACGATGAGTTGGCTTGCATTGGTGATCGGTTGACTGAGCGTCACATCTAATTGACGATCTTCCCCTTGATCGATCACCTTCCAGGCAACCAAGTTATTTCCCTGGACATCGAGGATTTCTCCCGGACCCTGCAGCCTAACGCTCAACGAGTTCAGTTCCCCTTGCAAAACCTGATAGTCGATTCGGTGGTTTTGTCGCAGCAGGCCAGCGCCGAGTTGGGCTTCGACTTGCCCGGTTGTAGTGAAGAAGAGTTTTCCTTCACCTGCTTGGCGGGCTGGTTTCCACTTCAGATTTGCGCGACCGGTGGCAGGCAGGAAACCAACCCATGCTTGTTGTTCGAAGAGTGGGACGACTGATTGCTGGTCACGGTGGAATTCAAGTTCTGGTTCGAGGCCGTTGATGGTTAACGGCACCACTGCGCTAGCGGCGACCGAAAAGTCCATGGATTGGTCGTTTGCCTCGCCTTGTGATAACGCCGCAACAAAATCAAGCGTTACTGGGAAGGTGCCAACTTTTGGAAAGATCAGTTTGTAGATGGTTTGTTTGCCAACTTTAGAGAGTCGCAATCGATAGTTTTTCTCTTTGGGTATTTCGCTGACCGCCGCATTACCCGACAAGATCGCGATCTCAGCATTCTTCTCCGTTACGACTGCCGAGGCGCGTAAGGTGAAATCGATCGACTTGCCATTGTCGTGAAGGTTTCCGGTCAATGTCGTTTCGGTAAACTCGACCGGTGCTGGTGCTGTGCCACTGCGACTGAGAGAGAGTTGGATTTGTCCGCCTGTTGCTGTCTGGAAACGGCTTTGATTGTTTTTCGGTTCTAGCGGAGCGAACCCGTTCGCCTTGGTCACTCGGCCATCCACTTCGGAAGCGAATTGAAGGTGCAACATTGAGGCAAATCCGATGGACTCGCCCGGTGTCAGGTGAGTTAGATCGATGGTCGCAGGAAGTTGGATCGCATTGGAGCGGAGGGCGATTGTGGCTTCGAGCTCGGTGGTGTTCGCTTTGATTTCTAAATCGAGGAAACGCTTTGGACCGACTTGGCGAACTGCCCAAGATTGCAAGTTTTTTCCGTCTGCTTTGATCACTTGCCCCGCCCCATGAACTCCGAAACTCAGTGTTTTGGCTTTCCCCTGAATGACCTTGGCTTTCAATTGGACGACTTGATCAATCTGCGTCATGTTGATCGTCGCGGTGGTGTTTGCTGTAGCGGTATAAAACATCGGCGGTTCCGGTAGCTTGCCCCGGGCTTCCACAACAATGGTTCCCGTGCCATCGCTGCCAATTGCACTATTGATCGATGCTTGGTCAGGTCCTTGACCCAAGGCGGGAGTGAGAGTGCCGAGGCAGACGGCGATTACCGCCATGCCGATACCACGGATCGATGCGGCCACTGGGAACCCATGGTTGAACGCGGAGTTTTTTAGCCTGGTCATGTTTGCATTTTCCTGAGTGGCATGGATTCGTGCGGGCGAGTGGTTGACGTTTCACCCGTGCTCACAGGTCGCAACTGCAGTGCACTGCAGTTGCAATGAATTTGAAATTGGTGTCAGGTGGCGGTGCAGGTTCCGCGGTGATTGCGGTCATTGCCGGGGCCTGACGCATCACCGGCCCGTTAGCTGTCTTGCTTGTTGGATCATCTGTAGTAGTTCTTGGACTCGCGCTGTGTTGCGAATATGTTCGGGAAGTTCGGCGACGAGATTGGACAGGTCTCGCAAGTCAATGCGTTCTGCCAGTGGGTCTCCTCGCAGTTTGGACGCTAACAGCGCGGCTGAAGTCGCGAGTTGAAGGGTCGCAGCAGCTTGGTCGATTCTCGGTGCGTTGGCGTCGTATAGAATCGGCCAGGTGTTTTCAACCATTTGCCCAGTTGAGACATCGCGGAATCGCACGGAAACCATTCCGATGTTTCCTTCGCCGTCTGGTTTCGCTTCAAATTGGTAGACCGCAACACCCGCCTCTTCTGCGGCCATTTCAGCTGCGTCGACTTTATCGTTGCGGAAATCTTCTTTCTTCAAACGGTGCTTTTCGAATCCCAGCACTTTGTACCGATTGACTCGTTTAGGGTTGAACTGAACTTGAACCTTGACGTTCTTGGCGGCTGGCCGCAGCGCACCGGCAACCTGGCGAGCAAAGCCTTCGTCGACAGTTTCAATTGAATCGAGCAGGTAGTAGCGACCATCGCCTTGGCGGGTAAGTGCTTCGAGGACTTCGTCATTCAAACCCTCAGCATTAATGCCCGCTGCATCAAAAGCGATGCCGGCCCCACGCATGCTGGTGATGATTTGCGACAGACTCTCTGGGTTTGCATTGCCAAGATTCACAGCGCCGTCAGTCAGCAAGATGACTCGGTTCTGGGCTTGGTCCATTTTTTGTTCGAGCGCTTTTTCGAAAGCTAGTGTCAGGGCAGATTCGAGGTTGGTCCCCCCTTCACTCGGTAAGTTTTCGATGGTTTGCACCAATTGCATTGCCGCCTTTCCGTTGACCTTGTCGGCCAATAATCTTGGGCGGCGTGCGAAACTGATCAGCGTGACCTGATCGATCGGCTGCAACTGTTGTGCGAGAGTGATGAAAACACGACGCAGGGTTTGTTGGCGATCGAATCGTTCCATTGATCCGGAATTGTCAACCAACAGTGTCAGCCGCAGTGGTGTGCTACTCGAGCGACCAGCCGCTGCGGTCCGCATTGAGACCCGCATCAGATTTCGCTGCTGCAGAAACGGATGTGCTGATTGTTCGATGCGACAGGCCACTTTATCGTTTTGACTCGGCATTGGATCGCCATAGTCAAAGGCGTTGACGAATTCTTCGACTCGCACCATCTCAGGGTCTGGCCAAGAACCGCTGCCAAGGGCTGCGCGGGCGAGTTTGAAAGAAACATCGCTGACATGCAATGAGAATGTCGAGAATGGTTCTTGGAGTGCTGATTTTTCGATTAGCGTTGTTTCTGCTGGCGATTTATCTGCCTTCGACTTCGCTACTTCTTTGGTGATGGACCTCAGCTTCTTTTCCGCTTTTTCAGGAATCTTTCGTTCCAAGAATTTCTCGGTAGTTCGCGTTCCTTTGGATGCATCTTCACCAGACTGCGGTTTGAGACCTCGTTGGGCTGGCGTGGGAAGCGCTTGACCACCAAGTAATTCGAGAGATCCAGCATCGGATTTTTTGTCCGCCTGCCCCCGTTTTTCACTTTCGCGTCTCCGACTGGTTTGCTCCCGATCCTCCAGTGCCAGATTGATTGCCTCATCGTTTTGTTGGACGGTTCTTTTGTTACCGCCTGTGATTGCGGGGGCAATCGAATCCCGGCGAAGTTGTTGGTCGTTCTGCTGTTTTCGGAGCTCGCCACGCTGCAGTTGGCTTCTGGGCTGCTCGATTTCGTCTAGATCGAATTGAAGAGTTGACGCTTCGGCTTCTGCGGTGGCTGGCAGAGAAAATAAATCGTCGTCGAGCTCACCGTCGAGGTTACCTTCGATCGCGTCGGCCTCTTGGAAGGCCTCACTGATTTTTCCGAGCCGATTCAATGGGTCAGTTGTTGGAGTCTTGATCTGGTTCATCCGATCGGTTCGATTCAGTCGCTCCCGCTGTCCTCTATCCAGGGGGCTTGCTTCATCGATTGATAAATCCGAGGAGTCTTCGATTGCTGCTGCATCTTTCGACTCCACGCTACCCGTGCGTAGCTCGCTTAGCTTCCGATCGGCACCACCAGCGAAACCGCCGATACCACCACCACCACCGCCACCCATCATGCCACCCATCATTTCTTGATCGATGCCATCATGATTGGGGACAGCGCCACCGCTGGGGGCTGCGATTCCGTTAGCGGAGAAACTGCGAGGTTCGCCAGCGCTGCCAGAAGCTCTGCCTACCCCGAATCCGCGACCTCCGAATGCAGGTGCAGGCTCAGCTGCATATTCATATTCACCTGTGCCAGGCCCGTTCATCCCCGGGCCTGGTTGTTGCAATGCTTCTCCGAAGGCACCGTTGCCTGTGATGCCTGGAGTCAATCCTTGGTCTGAAATCGTTGCTGAACTGATTTGGCTCTGTTGCCGCTGACCTTGCTGCTGTTCTTGTTGCTGGCCGGTTTCAGCTTCCAGATTGGCTGCGATATTAGCTTCGGTTTCGTACCTGGAATTACTCTCACTCGTTGGAGGGGCAGGCGGCGGTGATTCAGATAATTGTTCCAACTCGAAATCCATTTCATCTCTGTCGTCACCGGTGTCAGCGATTTCGAGTCCTAAGTTCTCGTTGTCGGCTGGTGAACCAAACCAAAGCCTCGTTCCCCCGTCCAGATCTGGGCTTGCGGTGGGAGATTCAAGCACTCTCGAATCTGTGGCTGTGGCAACCATTGCCTCTTGTTGGTTCATGGTCATCGCGGTCCACACTCCGCTAATGACTAAGAATATGGCGGCAATCGACACGATGTTTCGAATCAATCTTCGTCGCTGCGAAGCTGGATCGTCGATCAGTTCGGTGGTGGCTGCGGGGAAGGCCAGTGGGGCTGCTTGGCCATCGATTGCTGCCAGGACTGCCTGTCGTTTCTCCGAGGGCAGCTTCCAGTCATCGATTTCTGGAATGGTATCTCCCTCTCCCACTTCACGCAGCAGTCCATGCACTGTTTGTATTTCTTGCAGGAACACCGCTAACGTCGGGTCTTGTGCAATCAGGCGATTCAACTCGTCCTGCTCGAAATCGGAAGCTTCGCCGAGTACGAGCGCCACCAAACGTGCTTCGAGTTGCGGGTCGATTGAGCTGGGGTGTCGTTCTTCGTTCATGAGAGATTGTCCATACCAAGTGGACTTAATTTCTGAGCCAGCTCTTTGAGAATATGGTGCAATCGATAGCCGACGTTCCCTATGCTTAGGCCGGTCTGTTCACTGATGTCACGATATTTCAAGCCGTCAAAATATTTCAGCTTGACCAGCTGTCGGTCGGTGTCATTCAGTTCTTCCAAGCATTTTCGCAACGTCCCGGTGGCCTCCATCCGCATCAGTGCCGTTTCGGGTGATTCTAGATCCATGTTGCTTGCGGTCTCCTCGTGCTGATTGGAGATCGTTTCTTTGCGGTTGTCGCGTAAATAGTTGAAGACGCGGTTGCGGACGCTTTGATACAGCCACGCTTTGGGGGAGTCGATATTGTCCCAGCGAACATGGAGCTGCAAAAACACTTCCTGAACTATCTCCTCCGCCACCGCCCGACGTCCGATCAGTGAATGCGCATACCGCAAAAGGGGAGTCTCCTCTTCGTCAAACAGCGATCGGAGCGTGTGCTCACACACTTCCTGACCACCGGACAGATTTCGTTGCGGAGAGGGTTTCAACATTCACTCTGTGCTGCGCCGGGTAGCCCTGGATGAGGACGATTTCACGCTCTGTAGAAGAAGACCCGGCTGGGATCGGTTTCTTAGGGATTTGCCAAATTTTTTTTTGGGAAATCCCTAATTACTCCAGCTGCTCGAGCATTTTGACACGAGCGACGAGTCCGTGGACAAACCCGCTTCTGGTTCCTAACCATACAATCTTAACTACTCCGGTAGCGGTGGACCGGCCTTGTTTTTGCTGGAATCGCCTTGCCCGCTGGAATCGCATTTCCTCCAGCCTGCAGCGATGGTTCTCCAGCCCGCGGCGATGGTTCTCCAGCCTGCGGCGATGGTTCTCCAGCCTGCGGCGATGGTTCTCCAGCCTGCGGCGATGGTTC
>JARGNK010000227.1 GCA_029213145.1 Rubripirellula sp.
CCCTCACCGGAAACCGCCGAAATTCTTGACGAATTCCGCTACGACACTTCGCGCTCATCCATGATCGAATGGGTTTTCGGATAGTTTCTTAGTGGTGGTGCGATACAACCGGTGCCGAGCTGGCGAAACGACATCCTGCTCATTCTGTCTTGGATGGTCTTTCGGAATGGGCGGGTAATCAGTGTCGGTGGTAGACATCGGCCGCGGACCGAAGTCATGGAGTTTGATTTTGCATGTGAATCGCCGTTCGGAGAAAGTTGGCTTTCAGGTAATCGGCGAGTTGCCGGTTTTCGACGATTTCATCGACGGCTTGATTCATGCACAGCAGCCACTGGTCCCGTTCGTTTTCGCCGATCGAGAACGGCAGGTGCCGCGCCCGCAACATTGGGTGTCCATACTCTTTGATATACAGGGACGGACCGCCCCAGAAACCTGACAAGAATTTGAATAGTTTGTTTCTTGAATCGGTGAGGTCCGCGGGGTGCATTTCGCGGATTGGCTTGGCATCGGGCAATTCCGACATCAAGTCGTAAAATCGGTCCACAAGCGCCCGGACGCCTGATTCTCCGCCCAGTCGGTCGTAAGTTGTCTTGTTGTCGGTCATCGTCGCTTCTTTCAGGTTCGTCATGGTAATCGGCATGATGTTAGAGTCGCCGAAACGCGGCTCGGCGTCGACCTCGCGAGGCAGAAATAGTTGGCCGAGCTGCAAAATCCGCTGGAATCGTTTTTTTGTTCGCAACATTGGTGGCTAACAAATTCCACGTTACCTTGCTGCTTGACGCCTAGGCAGTTTTCCCGATCGTTGGAGTCCAAATATGATCCACACCGGTTCCCAGGCATGTGTGATAAGTTGCATTCACTCACAACTCGTCTCGGCGGACTTCTCCGCTTGTAGCGACGGACTGCTTGAGCTTCGCGCTTTATGAGTTCAATGCGTTGCCCGCCTCGATCGCTGTGGTGCAGAGACCACAGTTCTGAAGCGTACACGCGATCTAGGTCTGAATTGAATCGCGATATAGGCCGAGGCTTAGACAGCGTTTCACGCTGGTTACCGCGGTTTCACGCTGGTTACCGCGGGCGATGCTCTGCGACTACTGCTCCGATCCGTTCTCACTTCACGTCACTGACCGACGATTCTACACGCGGGCATATGATCCATCGGACTGCAGGACCATTTGTGTTTGAAAGTCGAGCGTGATGTGAGGCACGGCAGATACCCGGCTCACATTGTTTTTTGAGTTTTGGTCTCGCTCGAATCGTTTCGAAGCAATGGGCACCGGCATGCCAGCAATGAGGGCAGGCATGTCATAGTCCGGCAACTTTCCATCCTTCGCGGTATTTCTCCCGCACCAACTCGTTGGCGGCTTGCGAGTTGTTGAATTGCAATTCTTTTGAGTTCCAAATCAGGTTATCGCCTGGCAAGCGCACGGCATACGTCCCGACCAGCACAGCCTCAGCCATGGGGCCGGCGTACCCGAAATGGCAAAGGGGCTGTTTTACTCCGGGCTCACCCCGGATGGCATCGGCAAAATTCCCGTGGTGATTGTTACTGCCTTTGATCAATTCGAAGGCCCCTTTTTCTTCGACTCCGTTGACAAAGAATCGGACGGGGCCTGCGCCGTGGGGCGCGATCAATGTGCCGCTGGAACCGATAATGATGCTGCCGGAATTAATCAGATTCTTTTGTCCTCCGACTGCTTTGCTGACATGATCGGGTGGAGCTTGGCCGCCATCGTGCCACGTTAGAGTGAATGGCTTTTCACCGCTAATCTTTGTGCCACCAAACTTCCAACGAACGCGAACGTCGGTGGGCCAGCTCGCGGCATCGGCCGGTCCCGGGCCCACGCTTTTGACCTCCAGAGGCGATGGGGATCCCAACCCCATGAACCATGGGTGAAAGATATGGCAACCCATGTCGCCGAGGTTCCCGCAACCGAATCCCAATCGTGATCGCCACATTCTCGGATGGAACTCTTCAGCCACGTACGGCCGCGTCGGCCTAACGCCGATCCACAGGTCCCAGTCGAGATCTTTTGGCGGTTTGGTCGGCGAGTTTAGTGGTTTCATCGATCCCCAGGTTTTCGCCTGCATGCAGTGGATTTCACGCACCGTCCCGACGATGCCGGACCGTAGCGCCCCGACGGTCGTCTGGTTCATGTCGCCCTGCGCACGCTGGTTGCCCATTTGCGTGATAATGTCGTTCTGTTCGGCATAGTGCCGCAATGCACGCGCTTCATGCAAGGTTCGCGTCAGTGGTTTTTCGCAGTAGACATGCAATCCTGCTTGCATGGCATGCATCGCCATCGCGGCGTGCATGTGATCGGGCGTGCCGATAACAACCGCGTCCAGATTCTTTGATTCGGTGTCGAGCAGTCGACGAAAATCCTTGTACACCTTCGCATCGGGATACTGAGTGCGGACCTGCTTGAGGTGTCGATCATCCACTTCCGCAACCGCCACCAAATCGGTGTTGGGAACCGCCATGATGCCTTGGATATTGGCCCACGCCCGCCGTGCTGCGCCGAAGCTGGCAACACGCAGCCTCATCGATGGCGGCTGCCCAGCACTGGGCCGCGGAACGAGTGGCAAGGTCAGAGCACCCGCAGCCGATGAGAGGAGAAAGGTACGACGCGTCGGTTGTGATGTATTTGCTTTCATGTTTTCAACCTACGGGAGCAACAATTTGAATATCCCCACACGGTTTGTCGCACTGACTCTCGGCGGTCACCACGTGACAATGTCGATCGAGTTGCCGAGTTTACCAAGCTATGCGCTCGATTGCCGATCGAAATTGCAGTAAAACATTGTGTCGGTGCGATTTTTTTGACAGCCATTCACGATTTCTTTGACAGTCATACAGGGCGATATCGGTGTAACGCATGAGGTATCAGTTCTCGGCAATTCGATCCGTTTTTTTCATGGCGATCACGGCTCTGGTCGGTTCAGTCTCGGGCGACGACAACGTGAATCGGTCCGACAATTCGGCTCACAACTGGACTGAACTGATCGGCGACAGCGGACTGAAGGCTTGGGCTCGTGCGCCATTGCACGTGAAGCGAGAGTTCAAGGACCAGTGGATGCACGTCGGCAGCGTTGGTGCGCCGGATCAGCAGCCCAAGACGCTTATCAGCGAGCCTGGCACGAGCGTCATCATCAATGGAAATGGCGGGCGATCTTGGAACATCGTTACCCGGCAGCCGCATGGCGATGTCGAGGCTCACATCGAATTCATGGTACCCAAGGGCTCAAACTCCGGGCTGTACTTCATGGGGCGTTATGAAGTTCAGGTATTTGACAGCTGGGGCAATCAAGAGCTCAAGCACGGTGACTGCGGTGGAATTTATCAGCGGTGGGACCCTAGCCGGGGGAGAGGCAAGGAGGGCTTCGAGGGTCATCCACCACGCGTCAACGCGGCCAAGCCACCAGGGCAGTGGCAGACCTTCGACGTCGTATTCCGAGGACCGCGATTTGATAAGGATGGTAACAAAACTGCCAACGCCAGATTTGTGAGCGTCGTCCACAATGGCAAGGTTGTGCATGAGAACATTGAGGTCACCGGCCCAACACGCGCCGCGGGCTTCAACGATGAGCAAGCAACCGGCCCACTGATGATCCAGGGAGACCACGGCCCAGTCGCTTATCGCAACATTCGCATTCGGTCGCTGGAGTAAGAGACCTGGTTGAAATTGAACGAGATGTGACGACGGCTACGTCCGCAACGAGCGTATTTGCAGAGTCAATCACAAACTAATCGAACGAAATTGGCGTTATGAAACGCTGGACGTTCCAGTGCGACAACCAAGGCGGACACGATTGGGGTTAGGGGATGAATCCCGTATTTGGCGGCGTCCCATCGTCAAGGAGATATCACTGGAGCTATTGCTTTGTGCTCGCATTGGCACTGATGGGCGTTCACTGCGTCGACTCATGATGATCGACGAATGCACCCTAAGTTAAATGGTGATTGATGTTGCAAGAAGGATATCGATGTTGCAAGAAGGATGACGAGCGAGAAGGTGCAGGAGAGTCTGGTGATAGATGTCTAGGTTTGCCCATCGCAGAAAAATGAGTCGCTAAAAATGCCCTGCGATGAACTGCAATCTCGTAAGGCCTGAAGCGAGGCAATACCCGCGACGCCTCGCGTGACTTTCCGTCCGTGTTTTTCACAATGACGCGGAACTTCTATCAATTGCCCGTGTCTTTTGAACCTGCGTCTTTTGAGTTGATTGCAAACGCAATTTTTTTGCGTCGGTTCGCTTGCTGGCTGTCAATGCTCAACGGTGATGGCCCTGCTGGATCGGTAGTTGCTGTACTCCCTTTTCAGATCCCTGTTTTCGCCCGGCAATCAACAATGACATTGGCTTGAATTGTTGTATCGCTAAACGGATCACTAAGGCCATGATGATTGCTGGGCCGACCAATTCAAAGGTCTCCTCGACACCGGAGAGGGTTTGTTGCAATGATTCTGGGACTGTAAAGCCAGCCCGTTTGATCGTTCTAAGCCTTGAGTCGATTACTTTACTTGCGATCAGAGCCGTAATTGCAACGGCGGTCGCGATGCCGGGCAGGCGGAGGTTTAGAAACGATTCTTTCCAGATCCTCCAATTGCTCCAAAGCATTCGCAGGACGAAAACTGTAATCAGAGTAATGGCAACAATTGATAACGATTTTTCGACGAGCGAAATTTCACCATCAATGTAGTATCGAGTTTTGAAAATAATTCTGGTCGTGAATTTCTTGTGCCAAAACCTGGGAAAACAAGAGATCTACCGTAAGCAAAAGAAAAAGGCCAATTTGCGATCGAATCGCAAATTGGCCCGAGTGGAGGCGGCGGGGCTCCGGAACAGAACCCGTAAACCCATGAAAAAAAGGGCTTTACGGAAAGGTTATTTCTCTAATTGGACCTGTGAATGGCCCTTATTGGCCGCCTAATTGGACCTCTTCTGGGCAGTAATTTTTTCGGTCGATGGACGTCGGAATCCCATCACGCATCACTTCGTTCGAGTTCGATAACGGTCTGGATCTCGGTGGAGACAACCGGCGATCACCAGTGCGTCATTGCAAAGACCTAAATCCTGGGCGATTCGGTGTCAGTATTAGGTAGAAGGGCAACTTAGCTCTTCCAGCCCGTTCAATTCACAGTCAAAGCCCCGCCTTCCGGTCGTCTCACAGCGAGACGCTCGGAGGTCGGGGCTTTTTTTGTTTCCAAACCCTTTTGCGAAAGGAGGTACCGATGACCACAGCTTTGATTGCGGCCAGCAGCGTGCTGGTCGTGCTTATCACCTTTGGCTGGGCCAAGGAGTTTCGACTGCGACGTGCTCTGCAGTCGCTCCTTGCCCGAGTCTTTACCCAACGGAGAGATGCTCATGAAGCGGATGATTCACTTCCGCAGCGTCACGATACTCGTGGCAGTGCTATTTCTGGCAACCATCGCTGGATGCGGTAGGTCACCGGATGAACGACTTGCGGAGTTTGCTCAGCAGTCTATGGCCGAGCAACGCAAGCAGAATGATCGCATTGCTGATCAGTCCCAGGCGGTTGTCGAAGAGAGCCACCAACTCGCGGAAGCCGCGAAGGAGTTGGTTGAACGCGACGCCGAAGCTCGTCGGGAGTTGATTGCGGCACAGCAAGAGCTGACGACTCAGCTCAACGAGCAGCAGTCGACCATTTACACAGGCCATGATCAGCTGGAACAGGATCGTCGCGAGATCGCAGAGCAACGCCATCGCGATCCGATTGTTGCTGCCGTGATTCAGAACTTCGGGCTGGTGATCGCCTGCCTGCTGCCTTTGATCGTAGCGGTATATGTCATTCGGCAAATGCAATCGCAGGGGCCGGATCATGCTGCTGTAGCTGAGCTGCTCACGCTTGAGCTGACCAGCGATGAGCCACTTCTGCTTCCCGGTCCCGGTCGAACTCGACAATTGCTGGATCACTCGGACGAGGAAGATCAGCAAACGATGATCGCAGGTGATTCATCCAGCGAGTTGGAGCCACCGTTCTGAGGAGGCTGGTGTCACGCCAGCATCATCTTGATTCGCCTTCGCACGGTGCGGGGGCGGTTGTGTTTTTCACGACCGCTCCTTCCCGGGAGCGGTCCTTTCCGGAGGATTACTCATGGCAAATCTCTTAATGCACTGCGGCGGCAAACACATCTCTCGGGATGAATTGACCGATGCAGCGACTCCTGACAAAACCCAAACATGGGTTCCCGTACCTCATCAACGACTACTTGAACTGGTCGACCAAACGATCGAGGGACAGGGCTTTCATGTGACGAATCAGGCTCACGGCCTGTGGGGTGACGGTGCCAGGTACTTTGGCCTGATGGAATTGGCCAATGGCCATGCGGCGGACGACTACAGCCTCGTGCTGGGCTTGCGGAACAGTCACGACAAGACGTTTCCCGCGTCACTGGCACTTGGTAGCCAGGTGCTTGTCTGTGACAACTTGAGCTTCTTCGGTGAGGTCGTGCTGACTCGTCGGCACACACGTTTTATTGAACGTGACCTGCCCGGGGTTGTCGCTCAAGCCGTCGGTCGCCTTTCCGAGATGCGAACGCAGCAGTCCGATCGGATCGACGCCTACAAGCAGACTCGCATCCAGGATCGAACCGCTCACGATCTCATCGTCCGAGCAGTCGATAGCCGCGTCATTCCGGTGACTCAACTGCCAACCGTTCTGCGTGAGTGGCGAGAGCCGAGTCATGCGGAGTTCACTGAGAACGGTCGCTCTGTCTGGCGATTGTTCAACGCATTCACGGAAAGCTTCAAAAGTCGCTCTCTGGAAATGCTACCCCGTCGATCTCAGGCCTTGCATGGGCTGATGGATCGCGTCTGTCAACTCGCAGCCTAACTGGCTGCTTCTCATTGTGCCCCAACGTCGGGGCGGTGATTCTTTCGCCGCTCCATTCCGGGGCGGCGTTTCCTCTTTTTCTTTGGAGCAAACGTTATGACGCAAATGCAACTTGAACAGCTGGTGGCCGAGGCGACCGGCGAAGATGTCCGAGCGATCCGTCAACGTGGTTTCAGTGCTGCCGATCCGCTGGAAGTCAATTTCGATCCCGAACCCGACAATCTGCCACCGCGGATGATCGACTGGGACGAGCTGGAGCTCGAACGTAATCTGGCGGTCGTATCGCAAGGTCGAGCCCGCCACTTCGTATGAACGGTTTTCTCTCAGCCACGTCCTCGTTCGTTTGAGGGCGTGGCTGTTCTCTTTCATCAATTCATTCAGGAGACATTCAATATGGCAGTCACACTTTCCGTTGGCCTGCAGAAGAAGGTTGGTCTTCCCGATTACGGTTCGTTCGGTGCAAGCTGTCACGTCGAGTTCGAGATTGACCGCTGCTTGATCGACCAAGACCTGGACGGCTTTCATCAGAAGGTGGCTGGTGCATTCGCTGCCTGCCGCCAGGCGGTCAATGACCAACTGGCTCAGCAATCGGAGCATTCATCTCCGAACGGCAATGGTCAAGCGGGCAACAACACCAATCGCAATGGTCACTCTCACGCGAACGGCAACAGCCAGGGAACCAGGCACGAAGTTGGCACAGCCACGCAAAGCCAGGTTCGGGCCATCTTTGCAATTGCCAGGCGACAGCGGGTCGATCCGGCAGCTGTGGTTCGCGAACGGTTCAGCGTTGACCGACCGGAGGATCTGTCGATTCGTGAGGCCAGCACGTTGATCGACGACCTCAAACGTGGAGCAGTCGAGGTGCGATCATGATCGCAGTCGCATCGCCCCCGAAGCGAGACTACCTCAGCTACTCCGCGGTCCGTACGTTTCAAAGTTGTCCGCTGAAGTATCGGTTTCGCTACATCGACGGACTGCCGGAGGAATGCGTGTCGTCAGCCCTGGTGTTTGGCAGTGCAATCCACGCCGCGGTGGAGTTCTTCTTCAGTCAACAGCTGGCTGGAGAAGAAGAGCCGGGACTTGATGAGCTGCTCGATGTTTATCAGCAAAGCTGGTGGGACCGCTCCGAACACGAGGTTCGTTTCGGCAAAACGGAGACCGCAGATTCGTTGCATGAGTTGGCGGATCGGATGTTAGCGGCTTTCCTTGCCAGTGACCTGACAAAACAGGAAGGTCGGATCGTCGGCGTTGAAGAAGAACTGCGAGGCGAACTCTCGCCGGAGTTACCCGATTTGTTGGGGCGTGTTGACCTGCTACTGGAAACCGACGACTCGGTGATTGTTCAGGACTTCAAAACGTCGCGATCAGCATGGAATGAATATCAGGCGGAGGACCAGTCGGAGCAGCTCTTGCTTTATGCCGATCTGGTTCGGCGTCTCGTTCCCGGCAAGCAACTGCGTTTGCAGTTCGCTGTGATCACCAAGGCCAAGTCTCCGAAGGTGCAGTTGCTCGAAGCGAACTTCGACAAGAGCAAACTGGATCGCACGAAGCGGGTCTTTGAAAGCGTTTGGTCGGCCATCCAGTCCCGGAATTTCTATCCCAGCCCATCCCCCATGCAGTGCCCCGGTTGCGGCTATCGCAGTCAGTGTGCTGCGTGGCGGGGGTAGGTATGAGGGTCTGCTGTCCCTTCGGGGATGGCAGCCTTTTTTTTAGGTGTCAGCCCATTCCCATTGCGTAGATCGCACAATGTTAGTGCCCTTTAATCAAATTCGTATTGGCTGGAGATTGACGTAAAATCTCATCGAACATCTCTTCAAACACTGGTCTTACGCACTGACCTCCCCAGCGAGTGAGGTGACTTTTATCGCGATAAACAGATCGTCCTTCCATATAATTTATTGTCATCTGGTTATCATCGAACAGTAGCGGTGCTGGGTCTATAAACCTCACGTGTTCTTCTTTCAGTACATCGAATATTTCCTCAACTAGAGTTGTCTTATCATCATGATCTGCTTTTGTCCGTCGTTGATTGGACAGACTTGAGGTCCGGCCAGCTACATACCTGACAAGCGTGGTTGCAGGATGACTCTCGCCCGTTAGGGGAACTTCTTTTACGATCCAAAGCGTAATCCCTCTGTTCATGCAGAAAGAATTGAGGTTTCGCAGATTCCGGTTAATTGTCTCGCTTGCAGATCCAGTTTCGGAATTAGACCTGGTGTCAACCAGGGATATGTTGGGAGTGTCGGCATACCAAGACCAAGCAGCCACGAGTATCAGATTTCGAGGCCGAGCTTTGCTCAGAAACTCCATGGTATTATACCTTTGCCGCACATCTCGACGGTACTTTCTTGGTTCATGACTAGGAATTACACAGACGTTCGGAATCGGTAGAAAACTGCTTCTTACAATTGCCTTGCCATGTAAGCCATGGTCCGATGCGACAGTGTTTATAATATCGCACAATGCCATCCCAAAACTGTCTCCCCACACAACAAAGTCCAAACGCTTACCTCGAACGATCTTATCGACCCCTAAAGAAGCCAATGCCGATCTTCTAAATTGGTGATCGTTGTCAAATCCTGACACATACTCATAGCCAGCCCATTCTGCATCGTCTTGCAGTAAAGAAATGTTGTCGGGAAATCGCCAATCACATCCATTCGAGCCAATAATCAATAAGCTTACTGCAATGGCTGCTCCGCTTAATGCAAATGCCGAGGAAAACAGCCGTCGCCGTTGCCTTAGGAATGTCGTTCGACGAAGTGGCGTTTCCACATACTTCCATGACAGAATCGCAAGAGAAAGTGATACGACAGACGCGAAGACAATCTGCTTCCAATCGAAGTGACCAAAGTACATTCGTGTGTAAACGATCACCGGCCAGTGGAGTGCTCCCCAAGAACTGATGCGCGCGGTATATGAAGGATCTCACAAGGA
>JARGNK010000228.1 GCA_029213145.1 Rubripirellula sp.
CGAAACGTCCAATGGACTTGCTGAAAGTATTCACTCGCCTGTGAAGACAGGCTGTGGTAAAGGATGCCTTGCTGCATCGGCGAGAGCGGATAGATGTCTTCCATATTACTCGGATTCATGCGACGCCCCCGAACTCTTTTTCTCAATAAGTCGGTCCAACTGCGACTGATCCAATCTCGATAAGGGAAAATCGGACGGAACGTAGCTGCTGCTTGCGTCAGGATTACTTTCCGCACGAGCGATGAGAGATCGCAACGAATTGACAAAGCCATTGGCCAATTGTTGAATCGTCGACTCCCGATGAATGTTGCTGCTGTACATCCAGTTCAGGTGTAAGCATTTTTCCAAGGCAATTCCCGAAATGTCGAGGACATGGAAACGCTGAGCCTCGGAATCCGTCATTAGGCCAATCTCTGCGTCTAGCTGCCTAAAATACGAACATTGGACACCCTGGTCGAACTGCCCCAGGTAATTGAAGCTGACTTCGGGGTGTTGCAAGCATCCCAGGTCGCTCGCTGTTTCTTGATTTAAATAGCGGAGCAAACCATGGCTGATGCCGCGCTGAGGAATATTGCGAAGTTGTTGCTTGATTTGCCTAAGCGTTTTGGTGACTCCGTGCGTCTCGCCCCAGTCGAGTCGCACAGGATACATCGTGGTAAACCAACCAACGGTTCGCGAAACGTCAAGGCCTTCCGGCAAATCCTCGCGTCCGTGGCCTTCCAAGTGCAGCACCAACGAGGATTGATGTGTCCAATTCGAGAAGCTTTGTGTCAGAGCAAAAAGTAACAATTCGTCGATTCGTGCGTGATAGTGTTTTGGTAAATCGTATAGCAAAGAGTGCGTTTCCAGTTCGGTAAGTGATGAGCTGACAGTGCACGCAGAAGCCATGGAATTGCTTGTTGCATCTACTTCGAAATCAACCGGTAAGCAACTTATCGGCTCGCCGTTCTGCATCTTCCAAAAGCCAAACTGCTGTCGTACAGAGTCGCTTTGCGAATATGTTGTTAGCTGGTGCGCCCAATCTTGAAAGGAGGTCGACTTGGGAGCGAGCTGAACTTCCTGTTTTTTGGCTAGTTGCTCGCAACACACCTGGATGTCTTCCAAAATGATGCGCCAGGAAACACCATCAATGACCAAGTGGTGGGCGATGATCAGTAACCGGGCGGGCTGCTCGAATCCGCAATTGAAATAGGCAAAGCGAATAAGCGGGCCGTTTTGTAAATCCAGGCTTGCTTGCAGCTCCGTGCTCTTTTCGCGAACGATCGCATCCTGTTCTTCTTTCGTGCGCAAAGAAAGATCAAACGCCTCGAAGGGAACATCTCCATCGAAGGGTGTGATCATCTGTTGCCAACCGGGCACGGATTCTGTCTTTTTGAATCGCGCTCGCAGCATATCGTGATGGACAAGTAAGTGCCTGACTGCCTCGCGCAGGTGGGAATCGCGAACGTTTGGTTGGGCTTCCAGCAACATCGCCATATTCCAATGGTGCTGAGCGACAAACCGCTGCTCAAAGAACCAGTGCTGGATCGGCGTCAAAGGTACAGTGCCTGTGACCTCGCTTTGATCGTTATCGTTAAATCGCACGACGTCAACAAACTGCGCCAGCTCCGCAATCGTCGGGTGGGCGAAAACCTGATGGATCGCGAGGGAGATACCTGCTCGCTTTGCACGAGAAATGGCCTGGATGGTAAGAATGGAATCTCCGCCCAGTTCAAAAAAATTGTCGGTGACTCCAACGCTTTCGATCCCCAGCACATCAGACCAGATCTTGACCAGAGAGTTTTCAATTGACGACCGTGGCGCAACATGCGTGGAGTTAAGAGTGAAATGCGAACGCTCTGGTCTCGGCAGTGTGGAGCGGTCCACCTTTCCATTGCCAGTCAGCGGAAAAGCATCCAGAAAAATAAAGAAGGCGGGGATCATGTAATCAGGCAATGCCCGTGCCAAATAGGAACGCAAGCTCTCCACGGTGGGCGATGCCGAATCGACAGAGATCAAGTAAGCGACCAGCTGCGTTTGACCTGAAACCGAATCGCTGGCAACTGCGATAACGTCACGTATGTCCGAATGCTCACGCAACGCCTGCTCAACTTCGCCCAACTCGATGCGGAAACCACGAATCTTCACCTGCTGGTCGCGACGACCGAGAAACTCAAGACGCCCGTCTGGCAAGTAGCGACACAGATCTCCCGTTCGGTAGAGTCGTTCGTCTGGCAACTCCACGAACGGGCTCGACACAAATTTCTGATTGCTCAACTCAGGATCATTGAGGTACTCCCGAGCTAACCCATCACCTCCGATGCAGAGCTCTCCGGGGATACCCACCGGCACCGGGCGCATTTCGCTGTCCAGTACGTACACTCGCGTGTTGGAAATTGGACGGCCGATAGGAACCGTTGCTTCCAACTGTTCCGGATGCGTTATCGGATAGCAGCATGTAAACGTTGTATTCTCAGTAGGCCCATACCCGTTGATGATCGTGCAGCCTTCGAGTGTTTCCAGCGATCGGCGAACGTGTTCTACCGAAAGCACGTCTCCTCCGGCAAGCAATTGCCGCACTCCCCGCAGCCCGCCAGGATGGCTGTTCATCATTTCGTGGAACAAGCCAGCCGTCAGCCAGAGTGTCGTCACGCCGGTGTCCTGGATAACGCGAGACAGATCCTCGAGCGACGCGTGTCGTCTCGGAAACAGAACCAACCGCCCTCCATTGAGCAGGGGACCCCAAATCTCGAACGTCGACGCGTCGAACGAGAGTGTCGCGAATTGCAAGAACGTCTCGTTCGGCCCGAAACTGACGTAGGTATTATTCTTGACCAGTCGCACCACGCCGCGATGTGGAATCAGTGTACCCTTAGGCCGGCCGGTCGAACCGGAAGTGTACATGATGTAGGCCAGTCCGTTGGCATCGACGGCGCAGTCTGGATTCTCGCACGGCTGCCGGGCGATCTGTTCGCATGCAGCGTCCAGGCAGATGACCTGCGGGGCGAATTCCTTCAGACGTCGGTAGTACCGCTGTTGGGTGACAATAACGGGCGGTTTTGCATCCTCGAACATCAGCCGCAGTCGTGCATCGGGATACGAAGCATCCAAAGGCACATACGCGGCGCCTGCCTTCAGGATTCCCAGAACACCGACGATCATCTCAAAAGAGCGATCGCAGCAGATGGCGACAGCGGTGTCTGTGCCGACACCCAGCGAATGCAAGTAGTGTGCGAACTGGTTGGCTTGCTTGTTCAAGGAATCGTAGGTCAATTTGGCATTGTCGAGCACAAGAGCGGTCGCGTTGGGAGTGCGTGCGACCTGCTCCTCAAAAACCTTGTGAATCGCCTTGTCTTGCGGATAATCGCTCGCGGTCTGGTTCCAATCGAACAACAGCGTTTGACGTTCCTTGGGAGTGACCAGCGGTAGATCGCCGAGACGCTGGTGTGGATTCTCGGCAATGCCCATCAGTAGCGTCTCGAGGTGGCCGAGCATGCGTTTGATGGTCTGGGCATCAAACCTATCGGTGTCGTACAACAATCGAATACCTAACTGTTCTTTCGGTTCAACCAAAACGACCAGCGGAAAGTTTGTTCGATCGAACCAGCGCACTTTTTGAATCGCAATCGACTTGCCCATTTCTTCCAGAGGCGAGTCTTTGGGATAGTTTTCAAATTGCAAAATGCTCTCAAAGAGCGGTTGTCCACTCGGCACATTGCTCCAGCGTTGAACTAGATTCAGTGGACTGTGTTCGTATTGCCGCATTTCGAGTTGTTGGACTTGCAACTCGCCAAGCCAGCGATTCACCTCCATGTCGTCAGGGCACTTCACGCAGACGGGCAGTGTGTTGATGAACAATCCCACCATGGACTCCACACCCTGCAACGATGGTGGTCGGCCGGAGACGATGCCGCCGAACACTACTGTTTCGTTACCACTGTAACGACTAAGCAGTAGTGCCCAGATACCCTGCATCAATGTGTTCATCGTGACGCGCCATTGCCGGAGCGTGCTATGCAAAGAGGCAGTGACGGTTGATGAGAGGTGCGTTTCCTGCCAATCAAACTGCGGGACCCGATCCGATCTGGGAGGCGGCGAGTGGTCCACGACCAAAGGCGTCGAGGACTCGATTCCAGCCAACGCTCTACGCCAATAAGATTCGGCCGCAGACAAATCCTGGTTTTTTTGCCATACGACCAAATCGCGAAATGGCCGAGGCGTCACTAAATCAAGCGGCTTGTTCTCTCTGAAGGACTCGTAGGTCGTGAACAGTTCCTGGAGAATCAAGAACATGCTCCAACCATCGAGCAGTAGATGGTGGAAGGTCCAAATCAACTCATGCCGATCGTCCTCTGTCTGAATGAACAGCACTCGCATCAAGACGGGTTTGGAGAAATCAAAACCCGCGTATTCTTCCTGTCTCCGCCAGGCTTCTACCTTGGCGTCCCGTTCTCGCGACGGTGTATCTCGCATATCCTCATAGAGGACCTGCATCTGGGCGTGGCGGTGAACAACCTGTAACGGCTCTTTAACTTCCTCCCAAACAAAAGAGGTGCGTAGAATCGCGTGGCGGTTGACCACTTCCTGCCAGGCTGATTTGAAAGCTTGTGAATCCAGTCGACCGACCAACGAGCACGTAACCTGCTCCGAATACGCATTCGATTTTAGATTGGCCAGGCTCTCGTACAGGATTCCCTCCTGGAGTGGAGAGAGCGGATAGAAACTTTGTATCGCATCCTCTTGCATCGCTATTGACTCTCCGTTGCTTTGCTGATCGCCTTCCTGATAGCTGCCAAATCAGCATCGTCCCAACCAAAGTCGGACACCTGTGCATCTTTTATTTCGTCTGATTGCATCTTGTAATTCAGCTGATCGTCATTGCTTAAAACCTGTTCCTTACTGCCTGCAATGAGAGCACGAAGCGTTGCGAGAAAATCAGCGGCCAAAGCTTGCACCGTTTCCTCTGCATGTGCATTTACACTGTAGGAAAAATCGACTTGCAGGCGGTCATCGACGACCCAACTGACGACGTCAATCAAGTGGCTCCGCCAACCTTTAGGGCTGTGATCAAAGCCACATGTCGTTTCGTGGTTCGCCAACTTGTATAAAGTCGTTCCATGAACTACCTGTCCAAACTGGCCCAAGTAATTGAAATTCACTTCCGCTGCGGGGAGCTTCGAAAATCGGTTGCCGATTTCGGAATCCTTTTGAAGGTACCTTAGTAGACCAAAGTGAAAGCCGCGATTCGGGATCCTTCTCATCTGCTGCTTCACTGACCTCAAGAGCAGCATCGGTGAGATGTCAATCGAGCTGGTCAGTCGCAGCGGATAATAAGAGGTGAACCAACCTACCGTGCGTGAAAGGTCGATGTCGTCGAAGCAGTTTTCTTCACGTCCATGAAGCTCGACATCGATCATTGACGATGAACTTCCCGTCCATTTTTGTAGAGCACTGTGCAGTGCGGTAAGCAGTACCTCATTGATTTGCGTGTTGAAGTATTTTGGTACGACGCGCAGCAACTGATCAGTTTCAGCGACAGTAAGGCAAGCTTTGTGAATCAGTAAGCTTTCTTCCGTATTTGAATCCCGACCGTGCTGATGGTCGATCGGAAGTTGGTTGATTTCCGCACGCTCTTCAGTCAACCAAAAATCTGCTTCCTGCAAGACCTCGGCGGATTGTGCATAACGCCCGAGCTGTTCTGCCCAGTACTGGAATGACGTCGTCTTGGGTGGCAGTTCAATCGTTTCGCCCCTGCCGATCTGGTCCAATGCGAGCTGCAAATCTTCCAAAAGAATTTGCCAGGACACGATATCAACTGCCAGGTGATGGAGATTCCAAAACAGCAGATTCTTTCGGCCGCGTCCGAGCTCGAAAACAATTAGTTGTGTCAAGTGCCCGCTCCCCAGACACAGGCCCCTCTGAAAGTCCTCGCATTTCTTAGTGATCTGGTCAGTCAATTTGGCTTCGGAAACCGTTGACAGATCAACGGTCGTTACCAGTGGATTCGACCGAAAGGGAAGGATCTCCTGGCTCCATTGGCCATCGTCCATTGTGCAGCGTAATCTCAACGCATCATGGTGACGCACGAGAGCTGAGGCGGCCTCCTGCAAATCATCGTTCTCAATATCGCATTGAAGCTCCAACAGCAGGGGCATATTCCAATGGCTTGGGTCGGGTGACTGCCGATCTTTAAACCAATGATGGATGGGTGTCAGCCTTACCGACCCGACCACCTCACCTTGGTCCGCATGAATTAGCCGAGCGTTTTTCACGTTGCCTACCAAATCAGCGATCGTCTGGTGCTGAAATAGTTGCATGGGCGTGATGGCTAGGCCATTTTGGTTGGCACGCGCAACGACCTGAATGCTCAGTATCGAGTCTCCCCCCAATTCAAAGAAGTTATCATGAACACCAACCTGTTCAAGTCCAAGAACTTCTTTCCAGATTTCCACCAACTGTTTCTCATCAGCACATCGCGCGCCTGCGACGTCGAGCTGAATCGAGGATTGTGCGTTCCCCGGAGAAGGCAAAGCTCCTCGATCAATTTTTCCGTTTGGATGCTTCGGAAGACTTGGGAGCACTACAAATGCAGATGGCATCATGTAATCAGGCAGCTGGTCCGCAATAAACCGCCGCAGTTCCTTCGTGATCGAGCCGGCGGATTCATGGGTGGCGACATACGCCGCCAGACGTTTTCCCTCACCAACTTTCCGCGTTGAATCATTGTCTGCGGGTCCACTCCAATCCTCGTTGGCAACCGCAAGCACCGCTGCCTCGCTAAGCAATTTATGTCGTAGCAAGACGGATTCGATCTCTTCCAGTTCGATTCGGTATCCTCTAATCTTCACCTGGTTATCAATGCGTCCTAAAAACTCAACCTCTCCGCTCGGAAGATGCCGCAAGAGATCACCAGAGCGATAAAGACGTGCTTGGGGATCGTTGCTGAACGGTGACTTTACGAATTTCTCGGCATTCAGGTCGGGTCGGTTTAAGTACCCAGGTGAAAGACAACGCCCGCCGAAGTAGGCTTCACCCGCAACTCCAATGGGAACAGGCTGCATGCGACTGTCCAACACATAGATTTCAGCGTTATCAATGGGCCTTCCAATCGGAGCAAAATCGAGTGACTGTTCACGGCAGTCGTAAACGCTGTTGAATACAGTATTCTCGGTCGCACCATACTCACTGAATAATTCAACGTGTGGAAGCAACTGCCTGTGCGTATCAACCATTCTCTTGGGGCAGGGCTCACCGGCGACGATCGCGGTTTCGAGAACATCAAGTTCACCGGCAACAGCGTGCCCAAGAATCAATGCATAATAGGAGGGTAGTGTGAGTAAGTGCGAGACGCCTCGAGTCGCGATGACCTGATTCAACTCCCTAAGATTCTGCTGCATCTTTTCTTCAACGAGTAACAGGCAGCCACCAGTGGAGAGGGACCAGAAAATACCGGCGACTGAACTGTCAAAAGAAAACGAAGATAGCAGCAAAAACTTTTTGACCGGTCGTTCGAAGAACGAGATCCGAGCTGAATTCGAAGTCACCAGGCCTTCATTCGTGATCTTTACACCCTTGGGCTTACCAGTCGAGCCTGAGGTATAAATCACGTAGGCAAGATCATCTGCCGATGCACCCGATTCCAGATTGCCAGCAGGTTGCTCATCAATCGTGGCCGAATCTCGATCGACACACACTGTGTTCGCATCGTGTTGGGGTAAATGCTGAATAAGGGATTCACGAGTAATGATCACAGGGGCAGAGGTATCGGCCAACATGAAGCAAAGACGGTCTTGCGGGTAACTCGGATCCATTGGAACGTAGGCTCCCCCAGCTTTTAAAACAGCAAGGATGCTGACCACCATGTCAACTGATCGTTCCAAGCAAATGCCAACCAACGTGTTTGGTCCAACCCCCTTCGTTTTTAAATGATGGGCCAAACGATTTGCCCGATCGTTCAACTCCCCGTACGTGACCTGCTGATCTCCAAATTCCAATGCGATTGATTCAGGAAACTGCTCAACTTGGTGTTCAATGATGCGATGGATACACGGCTCCATAGGAGAATCGGTAGCAGTATCGTTAAACTGAGTAATCAACGTCTGATACTCGTGTTCCGACAAAACATTCAAATCGCCGACGCGTCGACTCGGTCTTTCTGCAGCAGACCGAAGCACCGAACTGAATTGCCCGAGAAGTCTTTCGCAGCCGCTTTCTTGGTATCTTTGCCCGTCGTAGTGAAGAATGGTTATCAGATTGTCGCCTGACACCTGGCAGTCAAGCCATAATTGTGTTGGCGCAGGATTGCACGAAACGGTTTTTAGGAAAAATGTCGTCTCTGCGCTCCGGAACGCTTTTTGCGCACGCTGAAAACTGAACCCACGCGGCGGGGTCAGGAGATCACTGTCACGGTCATCACCCAATGGTCTCGTAATTGCTTCGAAAGCAAATTGCCTTTGTTGCGCGTTAACCAAAGCGTGCTCGACCTGCCCTACGAACGCCTCAAAGGTTTGTTCGAAATCGATTTTCCCAACCAACGGCAGAAAACGCCCTAATGGCCCGATGACTTCCTCTAGCTCTGAGAGAACTCGACCGTCGAAATATACTCCGCATCCGACTTGCCTGGC
This sequence comes from Rubripirellula sp., assembly GCA_029213145.1. Lineage (GTDB taxonomy): Bacteria > Planctomycetota > Planctomycetia > Pirellulales > Pirellulaceae > Rubripirellula. The sequence goes on from JARGNK010000228.1 coordinate 8,604, forward strand.
GTTAGACAACCGCGCCAACAATACGTACCAACCTGCCAAGATCCAAGCTTCCTCGGAAACACCCAAATCTCGTGCATTTGCTGTGATCGCAGCCCAACTGACTTTCCCTTCGGCTCGGACAGTTCCGGCCGAATTGGACGATGATTCATGAGGTAGCGTGTCCCCGCACGACAGCGCCACGGAATCAAACGAGCCGGATGTGTGATGATTCCAAAATGAACTTTCCTCATGGCCGCTGTCCCGGACCAATTCACATTGCCATGCAGCAATATCTGCAAATTGCGGGATTTCTAGAGGTTCTTTCGGACGATCAACGAGAGCTTCATAAGCTCGACTAATTTGACCAACGATCAACGGGAGCGAAGTCTGGTCAGCGCACAACGCAGAGGTGGTCAGAATCATCCAAATTTCATTTGGGGAGATCACCACCAGGTCTGCCCGAAACAAGTTCGTTTGTTTGCAGTCTGATGTTTTCGTTGCCGCCAAACGTGACACTTCCGTTAAGTTCACTTCTTCATCGGGATGAGAAGAATTTGATAAGTCATGCCATAAAACCGGAGACGTTTGGGAAGCCTCATTAATGACCTGCAGAGGCTCTGCCTGTGTAGCAGGCTGATGGAATGAGGTGCGTAAGATCTCATGATCACTTACCACCTCTTCGATCGCCTGTTCCAGCGATTCATGATGCACAAGTCCCAGAATCTTGACTTCAACCTGCTGGCAATGACTCTCGACTGAGTCGGTATATCTCCTCCACAAACTCTTCTGCAGGGGCGCGAGGGCAAAACCAACCGAGTTATGCATTTGGTTTCAATTCTTGAAAGCGAGGGCGGACCAACAAGCCTTCCAAATATAGCCTCAGGCTCCGTTTGGGCTTAACTTTCCGAAGTCTTCCCGCTTAAAGCCTAGCATCCTCATCATCATTACGTGCACAATCGTCAGTATCGCGGCAGCTTCAAAATCTACGATTCACGATTTCTGATCATTCTTTTTAGGTCGCACGTCACTTCACAAAGGCGAAGAACTTATCGAGACTTGGATTGGTTGCCATCGCGGAGGGGATGTCCCATCTGTTGTTGAAACTCTTGATGGCCTCACTTGTTTAGATCGTATCTTCTTTCAACCAA
>JARGNK010000020.1 GCA_029213145.1 Rubripirellula sp.
GTGAAGGTATGCCAACCTTCTGGACCCGCCAAAGTTTGAAAGAGCCCAAAGACACTGCGATGTCGGTCGCCCATGCGTTTCTTGGCATTCAGCTGCAATGTGCCGAATGTCACAAGCACCCGTTCGACCAATGGACCCAAGCAGACTTCAATGACTTCGGTCGATTCTTCACGTCAGTCACTACGACAAAGCGACAATCGAGAACACGCGAGAAAACAACGCTGGGTTTGTTGCGCAGTCAAACCATCTCACTGGACCCAGGTGACGATCCCCGCGAGCCCGTCATGAATTGGATGCGTGACAAGGAAAATCCGTGGTTCGCTCGTGCCTTTGTCAATCGGGTCTGGGCCGGCTACTTCCACATCGGCATCGTCAATCCACCGGACCAATTTACCCCGGCCAACCCACCAAGTAATCCGGCATTGCTTGAATGGTTGACGAAAGGATTCATCAATCAGAACTTTGATATGAAATGGCTGCATCGCCAGATCACCAACAGTGCCGCCTACCAGAGAAGTTGGGTCCCCAACCATTCCAATCGGAACGATCGCCGCAACTACAGTCGAGCCATCCCACGACGCATCCCAGCCGAGGTGATGTATGACGGAATGAAACAGGTAACCGCTTCGGCGGATAAAATGCAGGAAGTACGGAATGATCTCAGACGACGGGCCTCGGGTCATCTTTCCATGCGGATGGCAGGCACGCATGCCATGAAAGTCTTCGGAAAACCCGATCGATCTATCAACTGTGACTGCGAACGGGTCAATGAGCCAACTCTGTTGCAATCCATTTTCACACAAAATGACCCTCTGGTTCGAATGCGTGTGGCCGACAGCGATTGGATCATCGACATCGAAGATGCAGAAGCTGCCAAACAGCAGCTGGATCATGATTCACTTGTCGAGCAGGTCTGGTTGAGAACCGTTGCAAGATTGCCGAACAGCAAAGAAAAACAACGCGCCAAACAACACCTCGAGTCATCCGATACGATCGCTGCCGGGATCTCTGACCTGCTTTGGGCAATGATGAATACAAAAGAGTTTCTGTTGAACCACTAATGAAGCCGCTGAATCAACGCACGATTCCAGATTTGTTTCTGTAAACCGTCACCATTATTTGACTGCTGCGACCATGATGACTTTTAAACGCCGCGAAATGTTGCGAATCGGAATGCTGGGAACGGGATTATCGTTGTCTCAGTACTTGCGTATGCACGCAGCCGAAACCCCCAATGCACCCAAGCGATCTGGCATCTTCATTTTTCTTGAAGGCGGCCCATCCCATCAGGACTCCTTTGATCTCAAGCCTGACGCTCGCGTCGAAGTGCGTGGTGAATTCAAACCGATCGCGACCAATGTCGAGGGAATCCAGATCTGCGAGCATTTGCCACAACTGGCAAGTCGGGCTGACAAGTATGCGATCATTCGCGGAATCACGCACAGCGTTCCTGACCATGGACTTGGCAAAACATATCTGCTGACCGGAAACAAGCCGTCACAGACGGTCAGTTACCCCGAATATGGCAGTGTTGTCAGTCACGAGCATCCCTCGGACCCTTACCTGCCGACCTATGTTTCCATCGACGAATCTTTTGTTGGGCCCGGCTATCTGGGAACACAGTACAGCGCTTTGACAGCAGCTAAACCACGACACGGGATACCTTATTCGGTACGGGGTATTTCGTTGGAAGAAGGCCTGACCGTCGATCGCTACAAATCACAGAAGCGACTTCTCGATGATTTGGACATCGCATTCAAAGGGTTTGAAGACCTTGATGATCAAGTCGCCGGAATGGACCGTTTCACGGAACAGGCCTACGACATCATCAGTGCTCCCAGAACGCGTGCGGCATTTGATCTGTCTCAAGAAGATCCTGCCGAAAGTGATCGATTTGGGAAGCATGAATTCGGGCAGTCATTACTACTATCAGCACGCTTGATCGAGGCAGGGGTACACTTTGTCACGGTCAGGCTCCGCCCGGCGGAATTTGACTTTGACACGCATAGCGAAAATTTCCCGCGTTTGCGTACGCTTCTTCCCGCTTTCGATCGCGCTTTGGCAGGTTTGATAGACCGTCTGCAGGAACGCAATCTGTTGTCATCAACCGCGATCATGGCCGCGGGTGAGTTTGGAAGGACACCGAAGATCAACTCAGGTGGTGGGCGTGACCACTGGGCCCGAGCCATGTGTGCGGTGATGGCAGGTGGCGACGTACGTGGCGGGCAAGTGATCGGGGAAACCGATGCGATCGCAGCTGAGCCAGCTTCGGTTGGGTACTCTCCTGACGATCTCGCCGCATCCTTTTTTGCCAATCTTGGAATCTCACCGGATACAGAATTTCAGACCAATGTTGGCCGGCCGATCACGTTAACACGCGATGGCAACCCCATTTCGGATCTGTTTTAGGTTCTTCAGTTTGCAAAATTGTCGACTTGGCGAATCGGTGCGCCGAGTCGACCTTTCTTGTCGATGCAGGCAACATCAAAAACTGCAACCGATTTTGGGCGTTGTCTGAATCTCACGCTCAGGTGAAATTAGTTGCATTCGCATTGGGGTTGAGTCGTGGACGCTTTGTTCAGGTTCAAGCTCAGGGAGTGTTCAGGGTCAGGGTGCGGTACGCGGCCATCTGATCTGTGCTGGATGTATATTTGGAAACGCTTAAATACAATCGAGGCTTGAATCCAGGTATCGTTTGAAACAGCCTGTTGGCTGGGCGGAATCTGACTCGCTTGGTTATGACTTTACCAGATTGATCATGCGTCTCTCGTTATACGGATTGACATAATGTCTCAACAGCTTTTGGTGTTTTCGATGATCGTCTGTGCGATCTCCAGGGTTGGAGCGACGGAGCAATCTTGGTCGCTCGAAACCGAGGAGTTGCAGGGTTTCAGTGTTCATGGGCAAGTCACTTCAGATGCTGGGGTGAGCGGTCGAAGTTTAGTTCTCGATGGCGGCTCAATGCTGAAGGTAAAAGCATCTGAAGAGTTTGCTAACGGAGAGCCTGGGTTCACGTTGCTTGCTTGGGTAAATCCATATTCTTTGAATGGTTCACAGCAGATGCTGGCCGCAAAAAATTGCTATTCATTAGATGAACGGCAATGGGGTGTGATGATTGATAAGGACAACCGATTTCGGTTGTATGTTTGGCAAGGACGGTGGGAGACATTGGAATCGAAGGTGGTTCCCGTTCCTGGGGAGTGGCACTTGATCGGGGTTGTGGTGCGCCCCAAGCAGGCAGAGCTTTGGGTGAACGGAAAGCGGGCTGGTCAACTGCGACTTACGCATTCTGTGCGTCAAACGAAAGCGTCTCTGACGTTTGGTGGAGTCGATGACAATGGTCGTGTTTGGCAAAACTTCGTCGGGGCACTTGACGCGATCCGACTAGTCGATGAACCGCTTGATGCCGACCAAATGTCTGCTGCTTATACGCCTGTTTCTGCGAAGCACGAAATCCCGGAGCCGCCAAAGCCATTCGTTCTCTGGGCCGGATCGCCCATCCCGGCAGACATCAACCAAATCCCCTTCGTAACAGGTGCCGATCACCGTACCATCCATCGACCAGCAGAGACCGGTTATAAGTTCTTGCATGGAGCCGCCATTGTTGAGGATCAGGGTGTCATGTATGCCAACTGGGCCAATAGTCCGGTAAATGAAAATGGGCCGCATGAAACACTGCAAGGAAGAAGATCGACCGATGGGGGCGTCACCTGGACCGAACCTGAAATTATCGGTCCCGGTTTTGAAGGACAGGAACGACACAGTCATGGGGTCTTGTTCGTGCATCAGGGCGATGTCTGGAGCATTGCTGCGAGATTTGGTGTCGGCAGGAACGGACGCCGATTCAATGGTTTGCAAGCTGAAGCGTTTGTCTTGAATCCTGTGACAGATCGATGGGACTCACGCGGAATCGTGATGGACAATTGTTGGCCGTACGACGAACCCGTTCGTATGCCGGATGGGAATTTCATTACAGGAGGTCAGGATAAAGATGGCTTGCCGGTGGTAGCTATCAGCCACGGCGATAATTTGCTGAAGTGGGACTCGGTGCTGATCCCTTATGACAGGCGACTTCAACCCAGCTATGCCGAAACGACCGTGTGGTCCCAAGGCGATCGTGTCATCGCCATCATTCGTGGCGGCGAGGGAGTTGCCTGGGTATCTGTGAGTAGCGATTGCGGTCGTACCTGGTCGAAAGCGAAGCAAAGTAATTTGCCAATGCCTCGTGCCAAAGCGTATCTGGGCAAGCTAAGCACGGGGCAGCTTTACCTGCTTTCCAATCTCAAGAATCGCGACACGCTGGTCGTCTCGGTTAGCCGCCCTGGTGAACAGACCTTGAATCAGATGTGGCGAATTCGACACGGCAAATCGACTCCGCCACGATTCGCGGGTGCTGCCAAAAGCAAGCAATGGTCTTATCCCTACGGCTACGAGCATGATGGGAAATTGTACGTGGTGTATTCGGTCGGTAAAGAAGAGTGTGGGCTGTCAGTCTTACCGATTTCATCACTCGCCGCGGATGACTCATCGACAAGTATCACCGAGTGAATTGGACACCCATGCGAGTACGGGAATCGTAGGTAGCGATGCAGGCGTCACCCGGTTTGGCTCGCCTGTCTTAATGTCATCCATCAGCATCCCAAGCGAACGAGCCATTTCACTCGCTGTCAGGGAGTCGATCTTTCTCATGTACTGATCTCTTGGAGTGGTCACTGGGTCGCGTGACGCGGGAGTCCAGTTTTGAAATTTGGGTTATGATGTCGACAGTCGATTCCAGTTCCGCCGATGATTATCACTATGAGAACAAATTTATTCACCACTTGTTTCATTGCAGTTCTGTGTTTTCTCAATCTGATTGCGATGTCCTCATCGGTTCGATCGGAGGAGGTTGACGCAACCCGATTTGAACGCGTAACGGTCGCCACCAAGTTGATGCGACCCATGGAGCTTGATATAGCACCGGATGGAAAGATCTTTTTGATCGAGCTGGAAGGTGTCGTCAAGTTAATTGATCCACACACGTCGGCAGTTGATGTTGTCGGAAAGTTGACGGTGACAACTGAGCAAGAAAACGGATTGATTGGTTTAGCATTGGATCCCAAGTTTTCGGAAAACCACTGGTTGTACTTGCAATATTCGCCGCCTGATTTTTCCGGACAACATGTCAGTCGCTTTACCTTTTCAGATGGGAAGATTGATCTGAGCAGTGAGAAAATTCTGTTCAAGTATGAGGAGCAGCGTCAGCAATGCTGCCACCATGCTGGCTCGCTTGAGTTTGGCCCGAACGGATGTTTGTTTATCGGAACTGGAGATAACACCAACCCGTTTAATGACTCGCAAGGTTACGCACCGATCGACGAAAGAAAAGATCGAGGGCCTTGGGATGCCCAGCGAACTGCCGGCAACACCAAGAACTACAATGGCAAGGTGTTGCGTATTCGACCGGAAGCCGATGGTACGTATTCGATACCAAACGGGAACTTGTTTCCCCCGAACGGGTCGATTGGTCACCCAGAAATCTATGTGATGGGTTGCCGAAATCCATGGCGCATCAACGTCGATCAGAAAACAGGCTTTCTGTACTGGGGAGATGTCGGTCCGGATGCCGGCCAAGATGGTCCGCGAGGGCCGCGCGGTTATGACGAGATCAACCAGGCGAGAGTTGCAGGCAACTTTGGTTGGCCGTACTTCATCGGAGACAACTTTGCGTATGGTCTCGTCGACTTTTCAACCGGTGAGATTGCGCCGGCGCAAGATGCGGCAGCGCCTCGAAATCGATCTGTCAACAATAACGGAGCAACCAATCTTCCACCTGCGATGCCAGCCCTTGTTTATTATCCCGGCAGCGGAAGCGACAAATTTCCAGCGGTAGCGTCGGGTGGACGTACTGCCTGTGCGGGGCCTGTTTACTACTTCGACAATGCACCATCTTCGAGCAGGCGTTTTCCTAAAATTTATGATCGAACATTGTTCGCCTTTGAATGGTCCCGTAGCATGATCTACGCGGTGCATCTGGATGCAGATTCGAACCTTGAATCGGTTGAAAGATTTTTACCGCAGATGAAGTTTTCTCGTCCTGTCGATTTGCAGTTTGACAAAGAGGGCTCACTCTACATCATCGAATATGGTGAAACATGGGGCGTCAACCCTGACGCTCAATTGGTCCGTATCGATTACCAACGCGGCAATCGAGTCCCGGTCGCGGTGGCCAATGCTGAGAATGCTATCGGACGGGAGCCCTTGGCGGTCGAGCTTGATGGAACGGGATCGAGCGATCGTGATGGTGAATCATTGGAATATCGCTGGACGGCGGTACGGGCTGGAAGTGAAGAGGTTGAGGCTCGTCTGATCGGGACAGAGGCGCGAACGGCTGCGGTCTTCGACGAACCGGGTGTTTACACGGTCCGTCTTGAAGTTCGCGATGACGAGGGCGCATCGAGTGAGATCACGTTGCCTGTCATTGTTGGTAATTCACGCCCTGTGGTGGAGTTTGTCGAGCCACAAGACGGTGATTTTTTCCAACCTGGTGTCGCGATCGAATACAAAGTCGTTGTGCATGATGATGAGGATGGAACGAGTGATCCAGACGAAGCCGAGGAGGACGGTAAACACTTCATCGAGGCGGGTGCTTCGATGAGGGTTGGCGTCGAAGCGATGCCGTTTGTGCCGAATTCAGGTGAGGCAAACGACGATCCAGGTCTTGCGCTGATCAAGAAAAGTGATTGTTTAAATTGCCATGCAATGAACCGCCCCCTCGTGGGGCCAAGCTTTGTGCAAATCGCCGATAAATATCGGGATCAGCCGCATCAGCTTGCTCAGTCAGTTAAACGTGTGCTGAATGGTTCAACCGGAGTTTGGGGGAAAATCGGGATGCTTCCGCATCTGCAGCATTCACCCGCAGAGGTTCAGGAAATGGTCGAGTATGTCTATTCAACAAAGGCCGGTGAATCGTATCCCAACGCCAGGGGATTTCGGAATGAATTGCTGCCGCCAGAGGATGCAGACCGAGTGATCCTGGAGGCGAGTTATGTTGATCTCGGACGCGGACAGATTCCCAAACTCATCGGCGTTGGAAGTTTGACGTTGCGGAGTCGCCACCTGCAAGCGGAATCAGCTGATGCATTCGCGGGTACTAGACCGCTCAATTCGAACAAGGCTGAGGGGAATACCTTCATGGGCGCAATTGATCATGATGGGTTCTTACGGTTCAATCGAGTTCGCCTTGATGGAATCGATCGCATCAACGCCAAGGTGGCAAGTGCTGGAGCGGGCGGTGTCATTGAAGTTCGCCGGGATCGTACCGATGGAGACCTGCTCGGACAGGCCACCGTCAGAGTGAATGGCCAGTGGGAGGAGTTTTATGATCTGCAGATTCCGCTGGAAGCTTCAGAAGGATTTCACGATCTGTTCTTAGTCTTTAAAAACGAACAGAACCGTGGCGGGCTCATGAATGTCGATTCAATTAGCTTTGAGGATTGAACACTTTGTCGCGGCAAGCACGATGCCGTGGTGGTTTGAGCCAGTTGGCAAGTGGTTAGGCGTTTGGTGACCAGATCGCAGGCGGAGGCAAGCATTACGACCTTAGGCGGATTGTTCGTTAAAGCCTAGGCGTAAGAGTTGCAGTTGGTTTCCTTGGTGGGTTTACCCATTGCTTGCTGCTGATTGATCAATCATTGCTTTTGTTCTGAGATTTCCGTGCGAGAAGCTTTTGCCCGCTTGCAGGCATTGAGTCGATTGCCGTTCGAAGCATCCTTCTGGCCCGTTCAGCAGGATGGTTGAACTCGCGGTTCGGTGGAATCGGTTTTTTCTCGTAACGATCGGCAACAGCGTACAGTGTTCCATCGGTGTAGAGTTTGTAATCCTGGTTTTGGGCCCAGATGATCTCGTTGTTGTTCACGCCCCCGCCGTGAGCTTTGGCTGCCGGTTGAAATTTTGGGTAGTAGTACTGGAAAATATATTTGCGTGGGTTTCCATTTTGGCCGAGGCATTGTGGCCAAAAGCTGCGGCCGTCGAGTTCCACGTCGGGTAGCTTGGCACCAGAGATGCTGGCGAGTGTCGGCAAAAAGTCTGAGAAATCGACCAAGTCGTTGCAGACCAATCCGGGTTGAATCGTGCCCGGCGCGTTAATGATCAAGGGCGCATGGGAGCCTGCCTCAGATGCATAGGCCTTTTCTCCCGCCCGTTTTTCGCCTTGAAATGGATAGGTCAGGCTGCGGCCGGTGCCATTGTCGGTGGTGTAGATGACAATCGTATTTTCTCTCAAGCCCATCGCTTCGAGCGAGTCGATAATGCGACCAACGCATTTGTCTGCGTAAGCCGTCATGTCTTGAAAGTTGTCCAACGGGGTGGCTTTTCTATTCGCAGGCTTAGGCTTGCTGTCTGGAGTCTTCAGGAACGGTGAGTGTACAAGCACCATGGGGTAGTAGACAAAAAAAGGGTCGCTCTTGTGTTGGCCGATAAAATCAATGATGTAATCGGTAAAGATATCTGGCCCGTAGTCCTCTTCGTCGGTCTCCAACAATTTACCGTCACGCATGATGCTCGGATTCCAAAACCGCCTGCGTTCAGTCCCCGGGTAGTTCCACAAGCAATAAGTATCGAATCCACATTCGGGAGCAAGAGAACCATTCGGAGCTCCGTGTAATTGCCACTTACCAGCGACTGCCGTTGCATAGCCAGCTTTTTTTAGCATTGTGCCGAAGGTCGTTTCGGTCTTATCCAGGGTCCCAAACGCTACATAATTACGGACGTTATCTCGGCCGGTCATAATCTTGACGCGACTGGCGGTGCAAACCGGTTCCGAATAACAGTGCGTGAAACGGATTCCGGATCGCGCGAGTGAATCGAGTCTCGGCGTTTTAAAAAAACGGCTGCCATACGATCCATAGTTGTCGACCGCTGAGTCGTCCGCCATGATCAGAATGATGTTGGGCTTTGCAGCCTTTGCCATCGACGGGACGCAACAAAGCAGCATCACGACTGCGATGATCAGCCATTGAATAGGAAACACGAGTTTTTTCTTCTTTCGGTGGTTCATGTCAAAATCTCGCTTGTCGTTCCCGTGCTGTGGCTGAATTGTTCGATTGGTACGCCGGCTTGCTGCATAAGTGTCAGCCAGTAATTGGCGAGTGGTGTGTCTTTTTTCGGCAAGATGATGTGGCGGCCATGTTTGAGATCTTTGGCACCGCCACCAGTAACGATGGCGGGGACATCCTGAAGCTCATGCCCGCTGCGGAGGTTTGTGCCGAAGCTGACGATGCAATTGTCGTACAGGCGGCTGCCGTCGATGTCCTTGGCTGCTTTCATGCGATCAATGAAGTGAGCAAAGAGTTCGGTCGTCTTTTGATCACGTTTTTGCGAAGCCAATTTGCGGGGCTCAGAAAATCCATAATGACTCAATGAGTGAGCCTTCAAGGTGATGCCCATTCCTTCGAGCACCGAACAAACAGGTTGGCGATAACTAATGATACGAGTCGAATCTGTCTGCATCGCAATGATCATCATCTCGTACATCATCTTGATTTCATCTTCGCCGGTCAGGCTCGAACCCGGTTCGTCGAAGGGTGCATCCGGTTTGGGGATATCGGCCCATCGTGCCTGGCGTGCCAATCCCTGTTCAATTTGGCGGATGCCACTGAAATATTCGTCCAGTTTTAGTTGATCTCTTTTGCTAAGGCGGTCGTTCATTGCACCGCCACCGACCTTTACGATGTCGAGGATGCTTTGCTGCTTGAGAAGCCGCGCATCCAATTCTTCACGTGTGTCCTCAGGATTGGCAAAGAGAGTCCGGAACAGATCGAGTGGTCGTTTGATCCCAGGTATTGGATTGCCCGAGTCGTCCCAAGAAAGCGACAGTCCTGGTCCATGTCCCGAGTTTTGTCCCCCATCAGATTCGTTGGCCGAAAGGGAGAGCGATTGGAATCGTGTGTTTTTTCCCAGGTGCTTCGCCGCAATTTGATCGCAAGATACTGAATTGAAGAAACGTTTACCCGGCGTCCCCGCGACGTTGGCACCTGTCAGATACGAAACGCTACCGCCATGGGGGTTGCTCGCTCCTAAGTTCGTGAGGCGGCTGACCATCGTTATGTCGTCTTGGTGGCGAGCGAGCGAGTTTAGTCCGTCGGTCAAACCAATTTCGGAGAACCGCCCATCTTGACTTGGGTAGAACGTGTCTTTGGTAAAGCCAAACCCGGTACCCAGAAAGACCATCCGTTTGGGAGGTTCAGCCGTCGTCGCTGCGGCGCTGGCCATGGTTTCCAGAAATGGTAGTGCCAAGATGGAGGTGCCAACGCGAAGGAACGAGCGTCGCGTTTGAGAGTTGGTTATGAAATTCGCCATCATGATTTTCGCGTCTTCAATTATTTTGTGTGGAACAGATGACTGTTGGTGATTTCATGTATCATCGACCTCATCGGGTAATCATCGTCTTTCAGTCGCTGAAGAATCTGCTCCACCTCGTCAACATCAGAAAACTCGACGGATCTGCCCAGCGCGTAGGCGAGTAATGATTCAACTAATTCCTCCGCGAGTTGAGGCTGTTCTAGCAATAGTGCGGCTTTCAAATCACGAACGTTTTTGAATACAGCACCGCCCGGTAGTTTTCCGCCTGATTGTATCGTCACTTCTCTGCGAGCGACTTGTTCGATTTCTCGCCAGCGTCCGGTCGTATCAAAATTTTCCAGACCAAATCCGATCACATCCATCTTTTTGTGACAGGAAGCACACACAGCTTGTTTTTGATGGAGTTCAACCAGTTGGCGATTGCTCAAAGGTTTGTTCGTGTTGGAGCCAAGTTCGGGTACATTCGGTGGTGGCGGAGCCGGTTTGTCGTGAAGCAATTTCTCCATGACCCATGCGCCCCGGATCACCGGTGAAGAGCGTTCACCATTCGATCCCAATGTTAAGACCGCAGTTTGGCCAAGCAGTCCACCACGTGGCGAATCGCCCGGCAAACTGACTTTTTCGAATTGATCCGATTTTGCACCGGGGATCTCATAGTGATTGCCGAGTAATTCATTAATGACAACAAAGTCGGACTCGATCAGATTCGCAACCGAAAGGTTTTCGTGCACCAGGGTTGCAAAAAACTCGATTACCTCACGTTTGGCAGAATGCCGTACACCTTTGTTGAATCTAAAATTGGCCTGCTCGTCAACTGTCACCGCATCGAAGCGTTCCAAATCTGCCCACTGCGAAACGAATCCTTCGAAGAACGCTATGTTGCGTGGATCATTTAGCATTCGTTCAACTTGAGCGTGTAAAACCTGTGGGCGCGAAAGGGTGCCCGTTCTACCACACTCGTACAATTCAGCATCCGGCGGCCCGCTCCAAAGAAAATAGGACAAGCGAATCGCCAATTCATCGTCACTGAGTTGACGCTTGGTATCACCTCGAGCGGGTCCAGGTTCCTGGATGAACAGGAATTGCGGTGAAGCCAGAATGACCCCGATGACTTCACCGAGTGCGTTGTCAAACGATTGCCCACTGTTGCGATTGGATTGAAACAGAGCGACCAGTCGATCAATGTAGTCGGCCGGAGGTGTTTGCCGACGAAAGGCTTCCAGTGCAAACCGGTCGATCAGATCTCGAACGTTCTCATCAGACCAGACGTTCTCCGTGCGACCACGAGGGGGCGGTGGTTCGGGATGCAAAAGTTTTTCCACGAAGGCGCGATCACCTTTGTAAAACGGTCCTTCGATCTCAATCCAATCCATCCAAATTGCAGCCCATTGTCCGTTTTTGTCGATGCGTTTGAGGTACCCATCCAGCACACGGATATCAGCACGGTTTTCCTCGATACCGAGATTCACATTCCGTTGACCCAGCTTCGGCTGATAGTTCATCTCGATTGTTTGCGGTCGACTGGCAGTCCCTTGGACCTTCATGATGCCGATGGTGCCAACCTGATCCGTCACGCGAAAGAAGGTGCGGATCGAGGGAGGTTCGCTAACAATGCCTGCACGTAGGCGCAACTGATAAAAACCACGTGGGTCGGCTGCTCCTCGATTTGCGACAAATCGTTTGGTCGAATTGTTGACATCGACAAAGTAGATCCCGCTATCGACTAATGGGTACGTAAGATACGTACGTGGCTTTCCAGCTCGGCTCTTAAACTGACGGAAGACGATTTCCATTTCACCTTCATCCTTGAACCCCATCTCTTGCCAAGTCTTTCCTTCTTTCTTCATTCGCATTTTGTTGTCGAGATCAGCAAGCTTGGCGCGGAGGGCGTTTGTGACCCGTGACTCGGGCTCGGTACGCACCACTGACGATTGGAGGCGTGGCTTAGCCGCCCATGTAATCGCTTGATCTGCGATCTCTTTGCCTAAAGCAAGATACTTTTCAAAATCCGAAGAGTTAAAGAATTGTTCCTCTCCCACCGTATCAAATGTTGCAGCTTCTCCATCTTCGGGGATCATGTCCTCTGGAATCGTGAATCCAAACAATTCGCGAATTGTGTTCGCGTATTCACGACGATTAAGCCGCCGCATGACGATTTCACCACCGTGGTCAGTCAGGCGCCGCCGGGCTGTGATGAGCGCGGCGGTCATTGCATCAAGCACCTTCGTAAGTTCATCGATTTTCGGCTGCTCTTCGTCCTCTGGCGGCATGTCGCCGGAGTTGAGTGTATCCAGTACGTCCTGCCACCTCTGCGCTTCGTCACCGGTTGAGATCACCCAGCTCGCCGTGTCGAATCTCACTTGGCCATTTTCGTTTTCGCGGCGGTGGCATTGCACGCAATAGCGTTGCAGGAATGGCTGTATCTTGGCCTTCGGCATTGCTACTTCGATGGTGGGTTCAACCGCGAAGCTATCAGCAGTGAAAGCGGATGAAGTAAGAAGCACGATGAAGAAGCAGGCGTTGCGCAGGGCTCTGGGGATCGGTCGGAGTTCATCTCTGTTCGCTCGCTTCAACATCGTTGGGCATTTCTTTCCTGTTTGCAGATTCAGTGCAGCTTTACTATCGGTGAGAGGCGAACTACGAGCTACCTGAGGCCCAGTGAAGCTGCAATGAACGCCTTGTTGATTGCGGTAAGTGATCCAAACTCAAAGTCCAATTCAATTGCGGCAGTCCTCTTGGCCAACTTGATGGTCAGAGCAGGTTGCGAATGCAGGATTGTACTCAGTTGAATTTGAAGAAACGGCATTCTGCTCGCAACAGTCTATTTGGTGAACTAGGATTTTTAAGGGAAGTTCCAGAGGTTGTCATTGCAGACTTGCTGAAAATATGTTGGTTTCCAAGTCAACGGCAGTAGATCTTTTGAATTGCGGCTCGCAATTGCGGGAACCCTTCCCTTTTCTCTTAACTGCTGCTCTCATTGTCAAACTCGCGGTTGTTATTTTGTTTTGGGATGAGCAGGGTCAGGTGAACGGGCGGACCTGATCTGTTTTCCGGTAGGTGCAGTGCGTATCTGAATGAGCCAACGGCTCAGTCAAGTGCTGCTTGGCGAGCGTGACGAACGGACTCTGATTTCCACCTGGACGCGAGTTCGTTTACCTTTTGCGGCATTTTGTCGGCCAAATCCTGCATTTCCAAGGGATCATTCTGCAAGTTGTAGAGCTCCCAGGTGAAATTCTTTCCAACCTTCGTAGCGACGATCTTCCAATCGCCCTGCCGTAAGGCACGGCCACGCGCGTGATCAAAAAAGGTCATCTCTCGACCGTTATGGTCTTCCTTGCCAAATGCATCTGAAAACGATTCGCCATCCATCTCTATTTGGAGGGAAGTTTCCACGGAAGAATTCGTTACTTCGAGTACAGTCGGCATGATATCGACCAAATGTGAGACACCTTTGACAAGCCTACCGGTGCGCTCGATGCCTCGTGGCCAGTGGGCGATCATTGAAGTTCGGATTCCACCTTCATGATCGAATTGCTTGAAGTAGCGGTAGGGAGTGTTCGAGGCATTGGCCCAACCGTAGCCATAACTCTGGTAGGTGTCCTCGGGGCCCGGCATGATCGTGGGAAGGTTACCTGGCCGCATTTTACCGCCAGCTCGAGTTCGCTTGGGTAAGTAATCCCCTTTCCGATTGGGCGAGTATTCAACGTGGCAGCCGCCATTGTCGATGGTGAAAAAGATCAGTGTGTTTTCGAAGCGATTGGTTTTTTTCAGCGCATCAATGATGTGGCCGATTCCTGAATCCATGACCGTGATCTGCGCAGCGTACACTTCCATTCGTCGTTGTTGCCACGCTTGGTTTTCTGTCTCTTTCCAGGCGGTAACGGTTGGATGCCGCGGAGAAAGTGGCGTGTCTGATGGAACGATTCCCATGCGTTTCATGTTGGCCAATCGCTGCTCGCGAAGTTTGTCCCAGCCGATCGCATATTTGCCTTTGTATTCGGCGATGTCGGATTCTCTCGCGTGCAGCGGCCAGTGAGCCGCCGTGTAGGCGACCGAAAGGAAAAGTGGACGATCCGGTTTTGCCTCGCGAATCATGCGGGTAGCTTCATGGCTGATCGCGTCGGTGATGTAGTAGTGGGGATCGTCGATCGCCTCCTGTTCAATATTTTCGCGGTTGCGAGTCAAGTGAGCAGGTGCGAAGAAACTAGCGGCTCCGCCAAGAATCCCATAAAACTCGTCGTAACCACGATCCACGGGAAATACGTCGTACTTCTTTCCGGCGAGGTGCCATTTACCGGACATCCGTGTTTGGTAACCATTGCGGCGCAGTGCTTCGGGAAGTGTTTCGCAGCGTCGATGGAGTCTCCCATTGACCATTGATGTTTTGTGGAAAACACCGGTTAGCAGCGAAGCGCGGGAGACCCAGCACATGTTTTCGCTGTAGAAGTTAGTAAAACGAAGACCGCCTTTGGCAAGGCTGTCTAAGTTCGGTGTGCGAATTTCACCACCAAAACAACCAATATCTGAATAGCCCATGTCATCTGCCATGATGATCACAACGTTTGGTTGATCGGCATCGGCAACGCTCGGATTGCAGGTGACGCAAACCAAAGCAAATGCGATCCACAAAGTTTTCATTCTACGAACCTGGTCGCTTGAGGTGTTTCATTGATCGAGGTCATTGTTACTGCAGTCAACACCGCAGCAAGTCGCCGGATTCTATTATGGCAAGCGTTTTGACGACGAAAAAAAACCGAGCCCAAAGCAAAAGATGATTGAAGGCTCAACGCGGGCGCAAGTTGAGTCATCACCGTTCGGGAACGGAGTGGATGGTCAAGTAGATTTCTTCGCTAAATGGCTGCCCGTTGGCATCCGAAAAACCCATTTCGATATGGACTTGGTCACAGGATTTCAAATCGGGGGTGTGGAGGGTCAGGGTTCGTTTGTTTTCTGAAAGATCAATCGATTCGATTCGCAATTTATCGCGGCCTTTTTTTCCGGGATTCAACACTGAAAATTGATCCGACCCATATTTGCGTGACCACAGATAATTCCACATCTTAGCATCCCAAGATTCCGTATCGAAAGCTTCGTTGGAGAGTTCAAAGTTGAAAGTGAGTTCGATCCCGTTGGGGACGACGCGAACTTGGTCAATTATTCGGACTTGGTTGCCGGTATAGCGAAGGCGTTGCAGGCAGCCATCTTTTCCGCCTTTTGGTCCTTGCCATCCGGAAAGTCCTGTGCCGTACATTTGTCCGTCTGTCGGGTTTACGCGCAACCGCATCACACCGGCCTGCCATTGATGAGGGAGACTGACGATTGATGATTGCATCGTGCCAGCGATTTCTTGTAATGACATGTAATAGAGCCAACCTTTACCGAACGACGAGTGGATCAAACGTCCAGCGAGTGGACCCCACCGCTCATCGCCTGCCCAGATTTGCCCACCACACGAATTGTCCAGTTCTTGCGGCATCCAGATGAATGGTTCGTCGTAGGATTCCGGCAGCTCTCCGCCATACTTGCCACGCAGCCACTGATCTTGCTCCTGATTGATCGGCATGTTGCCAAAGAAGCCCTTTGGTTTCACCAGAGAGATTTTTCCGGCCGGCATCCACGGGCCCTGATTATCGCTGACGGTAAAGCGGTCATCCTTTAATTTGCCCATCCCGTTCGGCGTGCGAATTCCCCAAGCAACGACCTCTGCCGAGCCTCCGTCGGGTGGAATTTTCATGATCGTTCCGGGGCGGTGGTGATTCGTATACTGTCCCGCTTTGGCGAAGTAAAAATTACCTTGCGAATCTGTTTGTAGATCAAAGTTGTATGCATGGAACATCGAGGAAACGTCGTCATCAATCCAAAACGCTTCGATAAAATCAGCCTCGTCGTTACCATCAAAATCATGCAGTCGTTTGATCCCGTCACGGCAAGTTACATAAATCTGGCCGCCGATAACGCGGACACCAAACGGTTCAAATAGACCAGCGGCATATCGTTTCCAGGTGACGTTTTGCAGTGTTGTATCGATACCGCTGACGAGATAGACATCTCCCCCGTGCGTGGTTACTACGCAGCGACCGTCTTCAAAAAAATCGAGTGCACTGGTTCGCAGCCAGGCATTCCATGGGTTTTCCGAGGGGAGTGAGATTGTATCCAATGCGTAGCCATTCACCGATTCCCCAAGAGAACCGGTGGTCTTCAATCGTTGGGGCCAACGCGTTGCACCACCCTTCGTCATGGATAAGGGATCGGTGACGGCACGTTTGGATGCTTCTGTGATGTAGTCTGTGAACCCTTGTAGTTGTTGCTCTTTCATCGAGGAACGGTTCAGGGTGAAAATTCGTGGTCGATTACCTGCAGGGATAGTCAGAATCAACCGTTGGTTTTCTAAACCCCACGTGAGGCCAGTCGTGTCACCTGTCACTCCTGCAACTGTAAACGTCGGTGGGGTTTCGACCGTTGGCGGGGGCGATTGCAATGGGTCTTCGCCAGCTTTCCAGGCCCAGATCGCTTGCTGCGGACTCGGACGATCCGTATCTGCGAGTTGGACCAGTTGGTCTGCTGTCATCGCTTTGTCATACACCGAAGCCCAGTCAATCTCACCATCGAAATCACCTCCAAAATTGGTCGCGGTCGCGCCTATTTTCAACACATGTCCATTAACTGGATTTCGACGAAACTCGGCTTTTGTTGCCTCAAGTTTTCCGTCGACATACAGTTGCGTGTTCTTCTTGGTGACCACCAGGGCGGCGGTATGCCATTGGCCGTCAGTCACCGGTCGTTTGCCGCTGATCGCGCCGACCCAACCGATGTCGAATACCAACTGCTTTCCGCGAATGAATAGGGTTTTTCCATCGGCAGCCCATTTTCCCGTTGCGGGAGCGGAGGCAATCAATGTTCCGCCTTGTCGAGTTTTGAACCGGACGACAATGGTTCGTTCGGGAGTTCCGAGGTCGAGTTCTTTCGCCTGTGGGCCGGAGACTACATGAATGGCTTGATTGGAATTAGCAGCAGCCTCGTGGGGTTTGGCTGGCAAGTTAGGAACAAAGGCGATGGAGTTCCCCGTGGACGCTCCCCGTCCGCCATCGTCAGTATTGGTGGTGATTGTATTCTCAACTTGAGTCACGCCGGGACGGGTTTGTCGCCCAACGCAGAGTCGTAAGGGTTGGTCACCCGCGGCAACTCGAAATGTATGTCGAACAATCGGTATCTGATCGAGTCGTTCACTGGTGATCGTCTCCAGCACACCACGTCCGCCGATTTCGTAACTCAGCACTGCTTGGTCGTCGTACAGGTAGTGCCCGAGGTAATTCGCTAGATTACTTTGCACTGGACCACGTGGCGGTTTGATGGTCGGCGGGATATCGAATGATCCGCCAAGTTCCCACACATAGTCGTCCATGCCAGCGATGGGTTTGCCAACTGGACGAGGCATGCCCTCCCCGCGTTGTCGATAGTGTTGTGTCTGGGATAGATCCAAAAACCCTCCACGCCAGACTCCGCCAAGGCGAAATCGGTGCATGTCGTAATTGACAGTGATGTCATCCGACAGACGAAACGTCAACGAGTGATTGATGTTGGTTCCCAACTGAGATCCGAGAACCGGGCCAAAGTCGCGATCGTTGCCTACCAAGAATTCACCCGTTTCGTTTCCTTTAGGCAGGCTTCCTAAGTACTCGCGATTGATCGTGACATAGTCAGGGTTATTTCCCTTCATAAAGGATTCGCGGATGAAATGAATGACTTGGTACCGTTCTTTGGGCGATAAGTGTTGCATCGCCCCCATCAGTCCATTTCCCTGGGTCAGGGTGCCCAGCATGCTGAGTGGGTCAGCACCGAATTTGAGTTTGTCTTTTCCAAAGGCCCGCGCAGTGGAGAGAGTTGGTTTGTTACCATCGGCACCGTGGCAATTAATGCAGTGACTGTTGTAGATTCGGTTTCCACTTTGAAAGTCTTTTGCGTTCAATTTGCTGAGGATCCCAGCATGATCGAGATTTGTCGTGTCGTCTTTGACCACCAACAGTTCCGGTGCCGGTCTGAGTTGCTTCGCACGTAATGGGCCTCCCCTCGCCACTTCAGCGACGTAGCGAACCAAGTCATAGAATTCCCGTGGCTCCCGCAGTGACGCAATGAGGCCTTCGGGCATCACTGACACAGTGCTGAGGTTGGAAGTGTCAATGTCCTCCTTGTCGATCACGATCTCTCGCTGCAGGTCAGCGGTATCTCGTAGAACAACTTGCTGGCCGTCATCTTTGACCAGCAGTCCTGTGACTACCTTGCCGTCGAAGGTCAGGATGCGAACGGACTCATAACCCTCTTTGATCTTTTTTGAGGGGTAGAGAATCGATTCGATGATGTATTGATCCGTCGTTTTTTCATCGAGTTCGGTGAGCGCTGGGCCAAGCGGTGATATCTTGTCGGAGCTGTCGAGATGGCATTTAACGCAGGCAGCTGCTGATTTATAGAAAACCAACGCGCCCCGGCGAGGATCACCGCGCCGATTCGCCAGCTTGATAAGCTCAGGCATTTTCATGCTCTTGAGTTCTGTTTCCACGTTTGCTGTGGTTTGGCCATTCGCGAAACCTGGGATGACAGCCAGCAGCAGGTGAACCAGAGTGACGATGTAGAATGGATTCATGGATGCTATCTCTCCGGTGGGCTTGGGGTGATGTGCGTAAGCTACTTTGGCAGTGACCCTAGCCCAGCGTTTTATTGAACGGTTGATCTTAGTGATCGGGCACGAACGGTGATTTTTGTGATCAGATTGTGTCCGCTTCAAACGAAGTGATTCAGGTCTGGTTAGGTCGCGGCGGGTTTTGGGAAGAATCTAATTCGGCGATGCAGATGCCCAGGGTAACAATTGTAAATCGCTGCAGAACGGAGATGCCGGGAGGCCTGTTTGGTTGTATAGGTTGGCGTTTTCCGGATCTCCACTGCAGGCGTATCGGACAGCTTTCGGGTTTTTGATCCGAGGGCTGCTGACTCGAACTATCGATCCTTCGATGGTTGCTTGAGCTGGCTGCCACTCGCCCGTTTCATCTGCCAATTCAAAATGGGCTAGCTCAGCGTTTGGTGTTGGCACTGGGGAGTTAATCCCCTCTTTGCGAGCGATCATCAGTCCGTTCATTGCATTGTCGAATTCCACTCTGATTGAATCTTTTTCGATAATCGCGGCCTGAAACAAGGGGCCGCTGAATTCGATGTCCTGGTCATAGGTTTTCGCTAAAGCCCAACGTGCGAGGCGGTTTCCGACATCCAGTTTATTAGATGGGTGGATATCGCTGTCGCGAAGGTCAATCGTGACGGCCATTCCAGTTTGTGGAATCTCGAGACTGCGACGTTGTTCTTCACGCAAGCGAATCCATCCGGTAGCACTATTATTGAATGCCGGCAGTTGCACAAAATAAAACGGCAAGTCGGATTGATTCCAAGCCGCTCGCCAACCCTCGATCAGGGCTTGCATCTTGATTCGATAGTTTCGAGGGTCTTCCCCCCGTCCGGCGTTGGATTCACCTTGGTACCAAATGAATCCGCGAACTGCGAATGGAGCGATTGGTGCGACTCTGGCGTTGAAGATTCGGGCCGGCATGCCTGCAGTGTTCCGCACAATCACACCTCCCTCCAGTCGGCTTAACTGCTCGAGTTTATTTTGCTCAGCAAGTGACAGGATGGGTTGTAGAGACGCGTGTCGTTGGAATTGGTCACGCGGGATAAATCCCTCCACCGGTTTACCGCCCCAAGACCCCTCGATGATGCCGATCGGAACTTTAAGTTCGGCATGCAAATGCCGGGCAAAGAAGTAGGCCACCGCAGATTGCTGGGCTCGATTGTTGGGGGTGTCGCGTTGCCAAGTCGATTGTTTTTTCCGGTGACGGAGTGGTTTGGGTGAGTCGTGGTCATCGATTCGAATCATGCGAATGTTTGCCGTCTCTGGGAAATTCGCGATTTTTGAAATCGCTTCGATCTTCTTCGCGCAGGCGGCCAGTTTCATTTGCATGTTTGACTGCCCACTGGCATACCAAACTTCACCGACAAGCAGATCATGTAGTTCGATTCGCTGTTGCTCGGATTCAATGAACATTGAACTTCCTGAAGCATTCGCCGGCAGCGGTTCGAGCAGCACCTGCCATGATCCGTTTGCCGCGGCGGTTGCTGACTTAGACTGTCCCGCGAATTCAACAGTGACTTTCGCATCAGCCTTGGTGGTGCCCCAGACCGGAATCGGCCTGTCACGCTGGATCACCGCTCGATCAGTGAAGATGCCGCTGATTTGCAATTCGTCTGCGCAGAGAGTTCCGCAGATTAGTACTGACAAAAGAAATGGCAGCGAAACGTAGTGTGTCGTTTTTATGTTTCGATGAATCATGCGGCTCGGTTCGTGACGGTGAGCGTTAAGATTGTGGTTTTCAATTGATTTCTACAGTCATTGGGCGGTAGAGCAATGCGGTGCAGCCATCACACGTTGGAATTGGGACTCCGATTGGATGAAAGCCGCTCTTGCCCAGGATCTCGTGGTGCTCCTCGATTGAATAGCAGGTGCCCTGACCCAGTGTTAGACGCAGTAGTGTCAATGCGTAACATGCCATCCATAACGCTCGTAGCCAGGCTGTGTCTGTATCCCAATTCGTCAACAGTAATGGTTCGTGGATGCAAACAAGTCCATCAGCTGGAATCGCTCGACGGATGTGATTCATGATCAGGGCGTATTCTTGTGGTTGCCAGTCATGCGCGGTGTTAGACAAAACATAGATGTCGGCGGTCGGTACGGCATTGAAAAAATCGGCTTCTTGGAACACCAGTCGCCGTGTATCAGTATTTTCTTTTTGAACAATCTCATGTGCGAACCGCATTCCATTGGGGCGATCGAGCAAGATCGCTTTTTCGAGTCGTGGCATCGCGGCGAGGCACGCCTGGGCGACATAGGGTGAGCCTGCCCCGATATCGGCCAGGGTCGTCGCTTTCGAACCCTCGCTAGAAATCGCGGTTGCCAGTGGATCCGCGAAGTTCCTGGCACGCGAAGATAAACCAAGTGCGATCTCACGAGCGACTTCTGGTTCATCCATCACAGTTGCTCCAGCGTTCTCTCCGCCGTAAAGAGGAATCGCATCCGCTGCGTTTTTACCTTGCAGTACCTCGATCAATTCATCGACTTGGGAATCCATTCCCATCGCAAGATAAGGTTTTCGGCTGGTGGCACGTCCGTCTGCCAAACACATTTTTGCGCGATCTGTGACGCAATAGCGTCCCGCCGTGGATTCCAAGATTTCCATCACTTCAAGCAAAGCGAGGAATGTTCGTGTCGCCTGTTTTGTGAAGCCGAACATTTCGCCAATCGCGTATCGTGATATATGTTGGTCAGCGATGCGGTCGACCAAATTCATTTTCAGCACTGCTCGCAATGCGAGCGAGGCTTCTTCAAAACGTAGTAAGGCATAAAAACGTCCAGCATCAGTTGGTTCGTTCATTGAGGTCTCATCTAATTTCGGGATGATTTCGGACGCGGATGGTAATTTGGCCATCGCTCAGTCAGGAACCGACTGTTGTCTCTTCGTGGAAACCGAATCCGAGGACTCGTCACGGCCATTGTGTCTAAACGGCGGCTTATGTTTTTCCGATGGCGGGCGGATAACGCGGCGATTTTGATTCAGCGAGAGACAGTGCTCGGGTTAAAGTCTCGCTGAGGGCGTGAGTTTTGTGTTTGCCAAGCAAGTCACTGGGGGGCGTTTGAAAATGGCCATCCCGGAAGTTCACCGCAGGCCTGTAGGGCGAGGATTGCGAAAGCACTCCCGAAATTTGTGAAGTAGTGACGACTGTCTTTGGATGGGGAACGCGTGAACCACTTGCCACTCTCGCGTTGATTAGCTTTTAACCAAGTAATTCCATTCTTCAATCGATCATCCGTTGCAGGGATTCCGAGTTCGCGCGCGAGAACGATTGCCAGCGCGGTTGCGTAAGCGTCCGAGTGATTGATGTCATGTTCCTTGCCGTCTTTACGTACAAACTCTTTCCAGTCACTGAGGAGTGCTGGGGTCGACCAACCTCCATCCGGTAGTTGCTTGTTCAAAACTTGCTCTAGTACATCGGCCTGCATTTGGGAACTCATCAGATCATCAACCCGAAGTGCCGCCCATGTGATCATGATGCGGTGGTGCAGCGAGCGTGGTGGGTTATTTTTCAGATACTCGCGGATCTTTTGGAGTCCTGCCTTCGCCGTCTCAGTATTGGCGTAGTTCTCTGGTGCAATGCCAACTGCGAGCGCTGCCAGCGTTACTCCATAGTGGTCATCGATTTCCATCGGTGCCCAGCCACACTTCGCCCAGTCCCAACCACCGTCGTCGCGTTGCGTTGACCACATGACGTCGAAGGTGTTGCGGGTTACGCGTGATAGCTTTCCTGTGGTTTGGGTGTCGTTGAACGCGAGTGCGGTGCTGACAACGACTGGCTCGTATGCCCCGGTCGGAGGCATTCTTTTTCCGGCTTTCCAGCGACTCAGGTAATAGCGTTCAAAGAACTCTCGAACCTCACCGGAATTCTTCAACGTTGAATCGAGCGCGGGACGCACCATCAAATAGGCCATGTTGGTATGACAGGTTACGCACTTGCGATTCTTCTGCCAATTCAAGGACGCTGTGTCGAGGTAGTATGCTGCTTGTTTCGCTGAGAAGGACTTGCGAACAGGTTCCTCCGCGGAAATTGCATTCGCGTCAGGAACGTTTTCGAGCCTCACAACCTCTGGTTCCGCCGCAGTCGCAATGGTCATGGTTAGCAGCATCGCGGCGCATCCGACGATAGCTCTTGCTGTGCAGTGTTGCATTGAATTTGCGTCTCGTGTTGGAAGTAGTTCGGCTCGGTCGAGAAAAGCGAACAGTGGCTGTCCTGATCCCGTCGGCGAGTCGGTGAATATCGATCTTTTTTTCGGGTTTGCAGCTACCTGCGAAATCTGAATCTCACTGTAGATTTTGCATTGTCAGATGAATTTGGGATCAAGTGAGCTTTCATCTGCTCAGATGATAGATGGCATAAAATTAGGGTGTTGGGCTTGGGCATCGTGACACCCGCGATGAAAAGCCGCTCTTACCAAAAAGATCAACCTTCATCTTTTTTTAAGCCTTGCTTGCCGTGGGGCGGTTGAGGTGATGATGGTTCGAAACTGGACCACGTACTTTACGCAAGCGGTCGCTTACCTTGAGTCTTCGTGATTCTCTCGGGTCAACGTTTTGTTGGAATCGAGTTGTTCTGTGAAGTTTGGGGTGGCCGATTATATCTGGGGCGATTCGCTAATTGGTTTGCTCGTCCGCATGCGACAGGCCTGGAGCGTCTTGCGGCCCAGGCCTGGTTGAAAACACTGTCAATCGAATCAGCGGATTACCCAAAGTTCTGATTCGCCCAGATCGTCATCAAGAAATCCGAGCAAAAAGTGGCGGGCTTTCAAGCAGTAGTGAAAGTCGCCCGTTTTTATAACGGTTTGACTTTGATGTTTTTCAGGAGCACGACGCTTCCTGGGTCATGGGCTTGAATCCCGATCGTGCCAGTAGAGAGTTTTCTACTGCCTTTCACGTCGCCGGGCTCTTCGTAGATGACAATCGTCTTATCATTGACTTTCGTCTCGACGGTGTTGCCTCGCACGATGACCTCATACTTGAACCACTCGTTGTCTTTCGCGGGTGCTTCCAGATGCTTCTTGACGATGTAGACACTTCCAGTTTTGACAGGGTCGCCTTGCGTCATGTTGATTTGTGCTTCATGCCCGATTGGCCAGCCTTTGTCTTGATACTTCGTATGAAAGAAAATGCCGCCGTTCGCACCCGGTTTGGTCATCACGTCTGCAATGAGGTGGAAATCTTTCATTTGATTCCCTTTGCCCACGTAGTAAATCATCGTGGGCTCGCCGTTGCATTTGATCACTCCGTCTTTCACGGAAATACTCTCTGGATTCCATTGATCATGTTTCCAGCCCGTTAGATCCTTGCCGTTAAACAACTGAATCCAGCCGTCTTTCGTTTCAGCATCGGTGAGTGAGTTGTCAGCAGCGAAGGTAGTCGAGCAGCAGCACGCAACGATCAAGGCCATTAGCGAGCGTGTTTTCATCGGATTTGTTCCTGGCAAGGTGAAGGGTCAAAGTCGAAGGGTCAAGATTGCCGAGTGATACCCGTTCGTAATTCGCTCGGTAAACGATGGGTGTGGCCGAGCGATTCAGGCGAACATTGAGTTGGACGGCAAATCATCTTGTTGGTTATTGAACCGACCCGTCATTGTACGCTCCCAGCATCTGAGTCGCTTAGGTGTGGCAGATTTTCTTGTCACCAAATTGGCGGATTGGTCGATATGGGGAACGTTCAATAGGGCTGGCCATCGGGAGGATCTGGCGTGTGAGTCGGTGGTTTATCCCCGGTTGCATTGAACGGCGACGTTCGATAATCCTCGATGGCTCAGGCCGAGGGTCTGGTGGCCTAGGTATTCATGCAAGCGGGTCTCTTCCGCAACGTCACGCGGCCTTTGTTGTCGGCTGTTTCAATGAAATGAAAACTAAATCGACTGACCAGGTTTTTTCGTTGGGTGCCCGCTTGGTAAAGCGAAGATCGCCATCAATGAGGCCATGAGGAAAAGCAGGGTTGAATCTGCGTCCACATTACTAACAAAAAACTGCCGAGGCAGATTGCCAGGGGTTAGTGATGCGGTTGCTATGAAGCGATCGCCGGCGAACCAAGTGTGAATGAATGAGATGGGGCCAGTCCATTGTGCTGCCTGTGCATAGGTGTTGAACTGGGTTGCAACGATGGATTTACCGACTCGTTGATCGAGTAGGATATCACGTTCTTGATAACCACCACCTCAATGGATACGGGTAAGAGGAATCCTGATGACAAGACAGCTTTGCCAGATGATGGTGTTAGTGTTTCTTTTTATCTCGCATGATTTGTATGCCGGTGAGCGACCCAATATCGTTTTCATTTTAGCCGATGACCTCGGTTATGGTGATATCGAGGCTTTTGGTGGCGATAAGTGCAACGTGGACACGCCACATTTTGATCAGCTATGTAGGGATGGGATGAAATTCACCGACGCCCATGTGACCGACTCGGTCTGTGTGCCTAGTCGGACTTCGATCATGACTGGCCGATATGCGTTTCGATTTGGTAAAGCGGAACAAGGTGGTCCTTGGGGATTTACTGGATTGCGTTTTCCAGAATCACAGCACACGCTTGGTGCAATGTTTCGTTCGGGTGGTTACGCCACAGGTTATGTCGGAAAGTGGCACCTCGGTACAAGGATGACGACGCGGGATGGAGAAGTTCAAGGACCAGAGAACACTGACTTTACCCAACCGATCCAGATTGGTCCGAGTGACTATGGGTTCGAACAATGTTTTTTTCTACCTGGGTCACTCGACATGTTCCCCTATGCTTTTGTTCGCGGCAAGCAATGGCAAGGAGATGTCACGGTGCAGAAAGGTTGGAGTGCTTTCAATCGTATTGGCCCTGCGGCGGAAGATTTTGTCGATCATGAGGTGTTGCCAACGTTCTGCCGAGAGGCGGGTGCTTTTATCAAGCGACAGGCGGGACAGCCCAAGCCATTCTTCTTGTTCGTCGCATTGACGGCACCTCATACGCCTACGTCGCCGGAAGCAGCTTTCAAAGGGCAGAGTCGAATTGGGATTTATGGTGATTTTGTGATGAATGCTGATGCCTGCATTGGAAGGATTCGTCAACAGCTTCGCGATTCCGGTATCGAAAAGAATACGGTTTTGATGGTTGGTTCTGATCATGGGCCTGGACATTACTCCGGCCGAAATCTCGTGGCGACAGCGAATCAAATGCAGGAAATGGAAAAAGATGGCCATTTCTCGGCTGGTCCATGGCGGGGATACAAATTTTCTGCCTTTGAGGGTGGCCTGCGTATTCCATTCGCGACCGTGTGGCCTCGTGTCGTTCAGCCTGGTAGCGTGAGTGACGCACTGATTGGGTTGAACGATTTGATGGCGACGTGGGCGGAGATTGCGGACATCGATTTGGCTCCGGACCAAGCGCCCGATTCGGTTAGTTTTCTTTCGGTGCTGCACGATTCAACGCAACCACATCGTGATTCTCTGGTTACCAGGGGGACACGTTCAAACGCGTTTCGAATGGGCGACTGGAAATTGATTTTGGGTCCAGGGAGTGGAAGTTCCGGACCTTTTTATACGGAGCCGCGATATGAGGATGCTTGGAAACAAGCGGTTGAGGTGTTCGGAAGGAAACCAGTCAGCCATAAGGATCTGCAGGATCCCGCGTTTGTTCAGCTTTACAATCTGAAGGATGATCCTGGTGAAACAAGGGATCTCTCTGAGATTCATCCAACGCGTGTCAGGGAGATGTTAGAAATGTACCAGGAGATTATTAGTCGCGGTCGATCAACGAACGGCCCGGATCTAGAAAATGATCGCGATGTAAAAGCCTTTCGGCCTCCCAGTTTTGTTTGGAAGAAATGATAGGCGTGTGGCAGATGCAAACGATCTAAAAAACAGCTCAATCGGTTCATTTGCTCGCCCACGTAGCGACTGAGTCAACAATCGGGGGGCTCCGGATGCTTGATCGTGGTTCTGTTGGTGGTTGTCGGGTTAGCATTGCTTTGCGATGCGGATCGCGTTTTATCGATCGGCGGTGACGCCCAAATGGCTGTTGCGCCCGGGTTAAGACCTTGGCACGGACTTGGCGTAGCTTGGGCTGTGTGCGGGTAGCGTGTGGATTTTGGTCGGCTTCCTTTCCAGAAAATACGATTCGGAGTTCGCCGCCGTTTCAGTGACACGGGCAGCGTTGACTCACTGGATTAGACTAAGAGGCTGTCGTTCCTACTGTGGAGGCTGAACGCATCGGTGATCAGAAGTAATGGCGCGCTGCAACAGAGGCCCTCGCTTGTTTTTTGCTAGATTATCGTGAGTCCTTGATGATGCTGGTTACCTTCGAAAGCCCATATGTGCATTGATCTTTCTTTCCTGAAACACATCCTCGTTGTTGTGCTGTTAAGTGGCGGTGTCACGCTTGCGGAGGCTCCCCCGTTTTCTGATTACTGCGATCGTTTACAGCAAGAGATCCAGGGTAAGAAACATGGTTTCTTGGCTGGAAACGTCACCTACTATGTTGGTGGGTTTCATGCGAGTTGGGAGCAGAAAGAATCTGAAACGCTTGGTTTGACTCATCCGTTTCACCACGATCTTCGGAGTCGTGGAGTAGGACTCAAACAGAGTCACGCGACAGGGCATGGAGACACCGGCTTGGGCAACGATTTCTCTGGGTGGGAGTTTTACAAGGACACGCGAGTTCTATACGGAAGCGTCATCATTGGCGATAAAACCCATCTGCATCCGATGCCACGTAGGATGATTTGGCGGCCTGATCGCATGATCTGCGAATACGAAGTTGAGGGGGTTCGCTTAAGGGAAGAGAAATTTATTGCAGCTAATGATGCCGCTTGCTCAATCATTACCGCCTCGCAACCAGTGACTCTGCGATTTGAAGGCCAAAGTTTTTTTGGTCGGCACAGCGTTTCCAGTACGGCTACGGTTGAGTACGTCGCAGAATGCAACGCAATTCATCTTGTCGAAGGTGGTACTACGAAATGTCGGCCCGAGACAGATCGTACTGAGCAGATCGGTCCAATCATGTACGAAGGCATGAGTACGGTGATCGCTGCGTCGCGGGACTTCGCGACGAACCATCGTTTTACGACGGGAAAACAAGGTCAAGCGGAATACGAGTTCGAGGTTGCTTGTGATAGTCGGGGTGTGGTGCTCGTATGGGCCATGGACGATGAATACCGGCACGCAATCAACCATGCGACTGACGTGCTGGGCAAGCAAGAGATACAGATTGGAGCGGCCTCGCCTACGCCGAAAGCAGCGCAAGTGGTTCAGTATCAGGCTGCGCGAAAAGCAATGCTTGCGAAGACCCGTGAAATGAACCGACAGCTCAATGAGCAGATTCCCTGGTTTCGATGTTCAGACCGTAAATTTGAGGACATCTATTATTACCTTTGGTCGCTTTACTTGATGTACTACATCGATGTGCAGCGTGGATGGGAAATGGAACCGCACACTCAAACAGCGGTGAATAATTTTCTTGGAATGCATCGCTACGATGCAACGTTTCAAATCAATGTGGGTGCCTGGGCGGGCGACAAGGCGCATTACGCATACGGAAATGTTCTTACCTGGAAGCATCTTTTTGAGAACGGTCGCTATCGGCGATCGCAAGATGGTGTGATCGCGTTGCCAGACAACAAGGGAACGACCTGGCATTCTGGCGTCTATGGGAACGAAGTTTCTGAGCACGTGCTCGGAGCGTGGAAGATCTACCAGCACACTGGAGACCTTGAATTTTTGCGTGACTGTTATGAGGGTTACTTTCGGCAGATCTTTCAGGAGCAAATCGCTCCCTTCTTTTCTAACCACTTTGAAGTCGCTGCGGTGTTGATCGCGATGGCCCGTCTTACTGGACACATAGAGGATGTTGCGCAATGGCAACGTTTAGTTCCTCTGGGAGCGGACCAGATCCGGACATGGTTTGATCAAAGATGGCAGGCTAACGGCCACAAGAACTTTTTTGCCGGTCCGAAAAGTGGCATGCTGATGACGACAGGATTCTGGCACCTGCGTTCCAAGTATTTTCCCCGCGAATACGCTACGAAAATGGTCGCAAGTTGGGCGGTCGACAACGAAAAAGGTTTCTATGGTGAGATCTTCCCTCTCGCCATGTCTCGCCAAGCAATGAACAGGTTCGCATCGAATGTGGATCACTCGTTTGGCTATACACCCGACACTGCCTATTTTGTGCTTAGCGGCATGTTTCATCAACGACTCGGTGATCCGGCGTGGAAGCTGACATTGAATCACCTCGAGAATTACAACTTTAATTCTGAGTGGGGTTTGCCGGTCGCTCCTGAGGCTTACACGCGAGACGGAAAGTTGTTTGGGGATCAGTACTCGAACTTCAATGCAGGCAAAATACTTCTCTACTTGGAAGGAATTGCTGGATTGGAGTACTCGATTCCAGAACGTCGTTTAGTGGTTCACGACACGATGCCTAAGGATTGGAAGTGGATGGAAGTGCGTTTGCCGATCCAAATGCCCGGCGAACAGGAAATTTCTTGGCCCGTGATTCGGTACGAGCGTGCAGGCGGTAGCGGTGAGGCAATGAAGTTGGTTCGTGTTACAGACTGTCCGCTACAGGTCATTGTTGAGCCTTGGTCGGAGGGCCAACGAATTGACCGCGTTGAGGTTTTTCCCGCGAGGTTGGTTGATTCGAAGGCGTCTCGCTTTCCAGACTACACAACCTATCGGTTTGAGGATGAAGTTTCGGCAGCTGAAGTTCGTTTGAACTTGCAACCATCCTCCTTTGTTGAGTGATTTCAGATTGTACATTCGATCGGAAGAAACTTATTGTTTCGACGCAAGTTTCCAGGCCCAAGCATGAAAATTACACGCTTAATGTTCAGCATGAATCTGGCAGTTTCTCTGTTCTCACTGATTTGCGCTGTGGTTGTTGGCGACGAATACGCACATGCGGAAGTTTCAACCCGTCCACCCAATATTGTGTTTGTGTTGGCGGATGACCTCGGTTGGACTGAGCTCGGTTGTTATGGCAATAGTTTCAATGAAACCCGCCATCTCGATCGGTTGGCGTCGCAGGGGATGCGGTTCACGCAAGCCTATGCTGCGGCGCCAGTTTGCTCACCCTTTCGTGCAGCGTTCTTGACGGGTCAGCATCCGGCTCGAATTGGAATCACCGACTACCTGCGTCCGAACTCGGCAAACGCCTTGTCAACCGAGCACACGACGCTTCCGGAACGATTGCAAGCCGCGGGATATGTGACTGGGATGATCGGCAAATGGCACCTTTCTGGGTACGCACTCAACGAAGCTGAATATGAAATCACTCCTGCTGATCATGGTTTTGATTGGGACTTCGCTCGTGAAAGAAAGAGCGTCGCTAACGGCGTCAATTTCTGGCCTTACCTGGATCGCCATCTGAAAACCCGTTGGCTAGACATACCAGAGCGACGTCTCGGAGCGGATGAGTTTCTCGTTGATCGGATGAACCTGGAAGCTGTCGAGTTCATTGAGCGTCACCAGGATCGACCGTTTTTTCTGTATCTCAGCCACTACGCTCCCCACTCGATCGTCAATGGCAAGCCGGAACTTGTTGCCAAATACAGTGCTAAGCACCCTCCTGGGGAAAGCAGCAAGGCACGTTGCGTTCTCTGTTCGCAAGCCGGAAAAGAGGGGTGCCCGCAGAATCACTGGGCTACGGACCACAATCCCCACTTGGCCGCGATGCTCGAGAGCATTGACGATGGAATCGGCTTGATCACACGTAAGATCGAGCAGCTTGGTCTAACGGACAACACGATCGTAATCTTCACGAGTGACAACGGTGGTGAAACAAATGTTACCTCGAATTCACCTTTGAGAGGTGGCAAAAGCCAACTCTACGAAGGGGGAATTCGAGTGCCAATGATCGTACGTTGGCCAACCGAAGTGCCGGCCTCATCAGTCTGTGATCAGTCGTTTACCAACCTCGATTTCTATCCGACGCTGCTCGATGCAGTTGATCTTGAGCCATCTCCAAGCCAACCGTTGGATGGTATTTCGACTTTGGCGACGTGGAAGGATCCATCGGCAACCGTCAAGCGTGAGGATTTGTACTGGCATTATCCGCTTGACCGTCCACACTTTTTGGGTGGTGTTTCAGGCGGGGCCATTCGCAGTGGCGATTGGAAGTTGATCGAGTTTTTTGATGAGGATAAGTACGAACTCTATTCGCTCAACGAGGATCCCTCTGAGCAAAGCAACGTTGCCTCGCAAAATCCCACGGTTGTAAGTGATTTGACAAAGAAGTTGCTGGCGTGGCGGAACAAGGTTTCAGCACGAATTCCATCGCCACCTATGCTGACAGAAATGCGTCAACTGAAGTTTGCGGACCACTTCTCATCTCAGAGAGCAAGTGAGCGCTGGTTCTTCAACAAAGATTGGTCCATCGAGGAGGGGGTCCTCAAGCGTTCGGAAAATGGTGAATCGACCACGCGGATCTTTTTGCGCGATACGGAGTATGAAGATGTCGTGATACGATTTGATTTTCAATTGGGCGAAGCAAATGACGTACGTCTGATGACTGGTAGCGACGGTCATTACAACGCTGTCATTCACATTCGACCCGACCATTTCTTCGTGCAAACGGCTGCTGATCAATCAGGGCCTTACTTTAGCTATCGACATGGAGAATGTGCATTCAACTTTGACTCATCTCGGTGGTACACGATGACGGTCGAAATTATTGGTGATCAGTTGGTCGCACACCTTGATCATGAGCATCTCGTCTATGCGAAGCATCCGATTCTTAACAAACAGCGAACCTACTTTGCATTGCAGGTCGATGAGCACGCTGCGATGTTCGATAACGTCCAAATGATTCGGGCAGCAGCGCATCCCAAGCAGAACCAGAATCTCGCTCAAATCAAAGATTCTATCGGTCGCCACCCTGTGGAAAAAACGCTTGCCGAGCAGTATGGGATCCAAAAACGGAATGCCCATGAGTGGTTCTACCAACGAGATGAGGCTTATCGGAAACTTGTTAAACGGGTCGACAGCATCGATGTGCAAAGCAAAGAGCTTTTTCCTGATGTATTTCGAACTCATAAAGAGTATCAGACGCGAGCTGCGATGCGTCGAGAGGAATTACTTGCAAACGACCCTGTTTACAAAGAGTTACTGTTTGCAACGCATCGAGCTGAGCGAGCGATCACAACGTGGTTGATCCAACAGCAGCCGGAAACTGATCAGCTCCCCGTCAGCCGTCGAAAGCGAGAGCTTGACCGACTGCGTCAGCAATTTCGTGAATCTGACGAGTATTTGCAGCTTGTGGCGAACGTCGAAGCCGCGCAAGTCAAACTGCAGACGGCATATCCACGGTTGTTCATCACGAACGACGAAATCAACGAAATCCGCGCAAAGCAACGGGATGTTGCCAAGGAAAATCGAGAGTTCCAGGATTTGGTGAAGGCACGAAGTGAGGCCTACCATGCCCAACAGGACTATCTGCTCGAAAATGATTCTGAGCTCGCCAGCTTGCAAGCAAGATTGGTCGAGAATCAGGAATAAGGGACTGTTGTTCCCTGGGCTTGCTGCCGATCGCGGTGTGGCATCACGCTTTCCGCAAGTTGATGAGCGACGTGGATATTTTTGAGACCTGCCTCGTCCGTATTTGCGATCGTGTTCTCTAAATCAATGCATTGGACTTCCGACAGCTCGCTCGATTCTAGCGAGAGTGCCGGCTATCGAGGCATCGATTCTGGCGAGTTGGGTTTCGTGGATCAGTAGTTCGCGATAGGTTTCGATCAAACTAAAGAAATCGGTGCGTTTACCTCGGTAATCGGCGACTGAAAGTTTGAGCGTGGCTTCGGTTCGCGGAATGATGCGATTTTGATAGATGTCCCGTTGTTCGGTTAACGCGTCTGCTTGCACGAGCAAGCGCCGTAGCTCGCCGTGGAGTGCATTACGCTCTGCATCCAGGCGTTTGACGGTGCTACTGGTGCGATTTGCAGCTTCGCGGACACCTGCATTGATTTTGTCACGCCAAATTGGAAGCGTTGTTCCAACATTGAAGTTAAGTTGATCCTGTCCATCCGCAACTGGGCTGAGTACCCGTGTATTGTCGTTCACTAAGCCCCAGTTCATCCCGACTTGCAAGTCGGGATATTTTTCTAGGCAGGCAAGGTGGTGCTTTTGCCGGTCCCGTTGGATCTCCCAGGCGAGTCCTTTGAGTTTTGGATTGCACCGTTCGGCTAATGCGATTAACTCATCAAGTTGGTTGGGGATGTCTCGCAAGCCAAGGTCATCTGTGGTTTCCGCCAGCATTGTTGCAGGTTGTTGCACGAGCGCGGCGAGGTCCGCCTGTGCAAAACGCTTTTGTTTTCGCAGATTCACCAATTGTTCATCTAGGCGATCCGCTTCGAGCTGTGCCCGGAGGACATCTTGCTGGGAGCCACCACTTCGATAGCGAGTTTCAGCAACTTTGGTTAGATCGGCGATCAGCTTTCTTGTTTCGGCGATGATTGCGGTGGCTCGTGTGGCGTACCAGACTTCGGAATAAGCAAGTTGGACTGATTCGATAATTTCTCGCTCAATTTCTTCGACCTCGGCTTGTGCAACGCGTACTTCCTGACTGACGATTGCTGCTTTGGTTTGCAATTTCTCCGGCCATGGAATTGCTTGTGACAAAGACATCTGGTTGCCGACCCGACCAGCAGCCGTCTGCAGGGACTGATCGTGCAGTGGCCAGAATGTATTAGTGAATTTGGGATCGGGTAACGCCCGCACTTGGGGCATCCGGTTTAGTTCCGCGGAGACACGTTGGCGGGCTGCTCGAATACTTGGGTGATTCGCAAGTGCGATTTGCACAAACTGATCGACGGTTTGCGGCGCATTGGCGTTTGGCGGATCGCTAATGGTTTCGAAATCGGGAGTTGCTTCGGGTAGGTCTGGGATCTTGGTTGTTGTTTCAGGGATCGTGACGGGGATCGTGACGGGGATTGGGAGTTCGCCGTTGTTGGCATCAAGGGTCGCGTCGGATGGCCGACGCTGCTCGGTCACGTCGATGAGGGGCTTGTCCTGAACGACCGCACCACGGAATGTGACGGGGTGGATACTGATTTTCCCGGGAATCTCCGCGGTAGCCCGTTGCTCAGCCTGTGAATCTGGATCGCTAGCCAAGGTGGTTATTTGATTGGTGGGGCGGCTCATCGAGAAGTTTGTTTGCCAGCTTCGGACGGCGGAGCATCCGCTCGTCGAAATTGCGATCAAGGCGAACAACGGGATTTGTTGAGCAATCCCTGAAATCCGCAATTTGGTCGTTGTTGGTCGCATTGGGGAGCCACTCCGTTGGCTGTTTTCGGTACCAGCATTCGGTCGATGAAATTTTCGACTTGAATTTTTCTCGAGAATTACGGATATACTTCGATATATTGGTACACATTATCTAATATCGGAATCATCCGATGCGAAACTTCCAGCCCATTCAAATTGCCGTCAACCTTTTACTGATCGTCGTTTTGGCGATACAGCCGGTTGCTAACTGCATGGCTAGCGGGAGTGTTGGTCGAGATTGCGGCAATGGAGAGAGCTCTGGCTCTTCTAGTTGTGGATGCTGCCAGGCGGGTGGGTTAGAGGAAGGGAGGAGCTGTTGTTGCTGTGCTCCAGCGGCCGAGGGAAATGCCCAGGATGCTTGCTGCAGTTCTCACGAAGAATCTTCGGCGAATGGGCTGTCGAAGGCAGCCGAAGAAGCGTCTGTAATGCAGGTCGTTTCGGAAACGTTCATACCACAGCCTTGCTTGTGTGGAAATCGTTTCCCGCCACTGAGTGATTCATCACCTCGATACCCCACTTGCGATCATCGAGATTCGCTTTCCGTTTCGATTCACATCGACTGGAGTGATGACGAGTCGCATCGCTTACGGACAAAGTTTTGGTCTTCGACGCATCCGCCGTCGACGAATCGGTTGTCACAAATGGTGCTTTGTATCTGGCGGTTGTAATGCTTCCGCGTTTTGGAGTTAAACAGCGGAGCCGGTGATTTCCTAGCCGATTCGCCATTTGTGTTATCGAGATCAAAAAGCGGTTCTAGCCAACTGATTTGATCGCTTGCACCTCCATCAGCCAATGGAATTCCAAATCTTGTGGAAAGCTGCGCCGTTGTTCGCGCAGTTTGCAATCCAATGAGGTTGTTATGAAACCGGAATCCAGACCGCAGAGTTCGGATGATCAAAAAAATGCTGTCGAGATGGTGATTGGTTCCGATCATTCGAGTTCGGCGGAGACGTTGCTCAGTGGGGCCGTCGACGAAAGTGCGGATGAACCGAAACAAACTCCATCGAATCTCAGCAGGTTGGGTTGGCTTTTGCGGGTCGGGGCAAACGGCGTAGCCGCTATCACGGTGGCCGCGTTCATTTTGGCTTTGATTGGCCTTGCTCAGCGATCTGGCTGGATAACCGCGGATGGTTTCTCCGGTGACGGTCAGAGTGGCATCGTTGAAAATACTAACGGTGTACCCGAGCGGTACATTTGCCCGATGATGTGTACACCACCATCGACGAAATCTGGACGTTGCCCGGTTTGTGCAATGGAGTTGGTTGAAGCGACCACCAGTGGTAAAGGTGATGGCAAGTCAATCAGGATCGAAGCTGCGGCTCGCAGACTTGTTGGTATTCAAACCGCAGTATCAACATTGGGGCACGTGACAAGAACCATCCGCACGATCGGTTCAATTGACTTTGATGAAAGTCGCCTGTCGACAATCTCAGCCTATATCGATGGTCGCTTAGAGGAAGTGTATGCGGACTATGTTGGCGTGCGCGTTTCCGCGGGTGATGATCTGGCGTTGATTTATAGCCCTCGGTTGTATTCGGCGCAGACGGAATTTGTCACCAGTTTAGACGGTGAAGAGTTCGGCCGATTCAGCGTAGGCGACAGTAACCTTGGGACGCTGGCAGAGGAGAACCTGAGTGAGCTGGGAATGACCAGCGACCAGATTGCCAACTTGCGGAAAACTGGCAAGCCTCAGTCCCGGATACGAATCAAGTCACCTCAAGGCGGGACCGTGATCGAAAAATCATTCGTTCGAGGGGATTACGTCAAAACCGGACAAACACTTTACCGTATTGCTGATTTGTCGACGGTTTGGTTGATGCTCGATTTGTTTCCCGATGACGTGTCAGCGGTTCGTTTTGGGCAGCAAGTTGAAGCTGAGATCCAATCAAGGCAAGGTGAAGTGTTTACTGGGCGGGTGGCTTTCATCGATCCGACAGTTGATCCAAAAACACGGACAGTTCGCGTTCGTGTCGAGGTGATGAACTTTGATGGAAAATTGCGGCCCGGTGATTACGCGACAGCTCGAATCACGGTTCCAGCGATACCAGCTGACTTGGTGTATGACCCCGTGTTGGCCGGCAAGTTCATCAGCCCGATGCACCCACAGGTAATTCGTGATGATCCCGGTCCATGTCCGCTTTGCGGGATGGATCTCATTTCGACATCGGAGCTTGGGTTTTCACCTTCGCCGCTCCCTGAGCAACGTGTGGTGTCAGTACCACGCGATGCAGTTTTATCCGCCGGTGATAGCGGCGTGATTTATGTTGAAACGGAGCCGGGGCGGTTTGAGATACGGCGAGTTTCTGTGGGGCCGATGACACACCAAAGCGCTGTGATTATCGAAGGGCTGGCTGCCGGTGAAATCGTCGCTACGGGCGGTAACTTTTTGATCGATTCTCAAATGCAACTCGCAGGTAATCCGTCTCTGCTTGATCCCAGCCGTGCGCCAAGTTTTGCACCGGGACCGATCGAACTTTCGGGTAGGGATCCACTTTTACTCGCAGGTGAATCGGGTGTTCTGTTAGATCGAACCTACCAGGCGTACTTTGAGATTCAGCAAGCGATGGCAGCCGACACCACGCCACCACCCGTTGCTTTGAACGCGATGCTTGATGGGTTGGTGCGATTAGAGCTGTTGGGCGGTGTGCCCGATGCGGCTCAGACCCAATTCGGGCTAGCGCGGCGGGCTGCTGGCCGCTTGGACAATTCGCTGGACACTGCGCGTGCAGCATTCCGCCATGTAAGTCACGCCTTGTTGAGAGCCTCGGTTATCGTGCGTGGGCCGATGACGGCGAAAGCATTAGTTCATTATCACTGCCCAATGGTCCCCGGTAACGGTGGCGATTGGATGCAACCCGGCGGCGAACTGTTGAATCCGTACTGGGGCAGTGAAATGCTGAATTGTGGTGAGGTTATTCGGGACTTGGCTGTCAAGTCCGAAGTCCCGTCCGTCACTGATGCACTGCAGTAGGAGGGATCGCCATGCTTAGAATCATGATACAGTTCGTGATCCGATTTTGTGTCAAGGAGCCGTGGCTGGTGCTCCTCTTGGCAGCTGGTGTGAGTGTTGCAGGTTGGTACAGCTATCAATCCGTTCCAATCGATGCGATTCCCAACATTGGTGAAAACCAGGTCATCGTGTTGACGCCCTGGGCGGGAAGATCGCCAAAGGACATTGAAGATCAAGTCACCTATCCATTGAGTGTGTCGTTGCTCGCTGTCCCTGGTGCGGAATCGGTCCGCGGTAAAAGTATGTTTGGGTACAGTTTTGTACAAGTCACTTTCAAGGATGAGATTGATTTCTATTGGGCCCGCAGTCGGGTTTCGGAGCAGCTTGGGTCTGCCATCTCGCAATTACCCGATGGCGTGATTCCGCAACTGGGGCCAGATGCGACCGGTCTCGGTCAGATCTACTATTACGTTCTGCAGCCGCCCCAAGGAGGAATGGGATTGGCAGAGCTGCGCAGTATGCAGGATTTTGTCGTCAAGTACGAACTTCAAGCTGTCGAGGGCGTAAGCGAAGTCGCCTCGATTGGTGGATACGTCCGTCAGTATCAGATCGAGGTCGATCCAAACAAACTGCGGTACCACAACATTCCGCTTGAATCGCTCGTCAAGGCGATCAAGGGTTCCAATCTGGACGTCAGTGCGAAGACGGTCGAAACCACTGGCATGGAGTACATCGTTCGCGGGAAGGGTTTCTTGGGGAGCGACGGTAACACGGATAAGGCAATCGCCGACGTGGAGCAAACGGTGGTTTTGCAACGCGATGGCGTGCCCGTTCGCGTCGGTGACATCGCGACTGTGCAACTTGGGCCAGATTTTCGCCGAGGTGCACTCGACTACAATGGTGCCGAAGCAGTCGGTGGGGTCGTTGTGATGCGGTACGGCGAAAATCCCCGCGAGGTGATCAATCGTGTGAAAGCGAGGATCTCCAAGATTGAACCCGCGCTCAAGGGTGTGCAGATTCGTGGAGTTTATGATCGCAGTGGTTTAATTGACGAAACGATTGCGACGTTAACCACGGCGTTGCGAGATGAAATACTGATCACGGCTGTCATCATTTTGCTTTTCCTTATGCATGTGCGTAGTAGTTTCGTAGTCGCGGTCTGCTTGCCCACCGCTGTGCTGATGTCGTTTATTGGAATGCAGTTGTTGGGTGTGGGTGCCAACATCATGTCACTTGCGGGGATAGCAATCGCCATCGGAACAATGGTCGATATGGCGATTATTGTTTCGGAAAACATTTATGGGCACTTGGCGGAATGGGAGGCAGAGCAGGAACTAAGGAGGAGTAAGGAGGTTGATGATTCGCCAGTGAAAGAGCGGGATCAAGTCATTTACGAAGCAGCGGTTGAAGTGTCGCCCGCAGTTTTCACCGCCGTTATGACCACCATTGTCAGTTTTTTACCGGTCTTTTTTTTGACGGGTCGCGATTACCGACTCTTCTCACCTCTGGCCTACACGAAGACATTTGCAATTGCCGCAGCGCTGATCACAGCGGTGACGATCGTCCCAGCTCTCAGTCGACTTGTTTTGCGAAGTTCTCGGCACTCGAAGCTCAAATCATTTTTGTCAGGTTTAAGTTTCGCCATGCTCTTCTGCGTGATATCGCACTTTCTTTGGGGTGATCGGTTAGCGAGCTATTTTCGCGTTCCGTTGTGGTCCGTCACATTGGCGGTTGGTGTTTCCGCTTTCGTCATCGGCTGGCAACTAATGCGC
Organism: Rubripirellula sp.; assembly: GCA_029213145.1. GTDB lineage: Bacteria > Planctomycetota > Planctomycetia > Pirellulales > Pirellulaceae > Rubripirellula. Next base: position 38,960 of record JARGNK010000020.1, read on the forward strand.
GAACGGATTCTCCCGCTAAACGAAATTCCGTCGAGCCGGTTGGTGCATTGGGTCTATGCGGCACGTCTACGGTACGCATTGAATCACAAGATGATTGCGATGCTGTTTCCAGCGGTTTTGCTCGTGATGGGAGTTGGGGCCTGGGTTGGTTTGCCAAGGGTTTTGCGACCTCTGGAACGCGTGGCTCGTGTATTCGGGGCAGAGCTCAATGAGTTTCCGGGCTACGTCGCTGCCAAACACACGTTCACCGGTCTTCGCAGCGATGATTGGATTGCTTTAGACGAGGGTAGTTGGTTCTATATGCCGACTCTCTACCCGGCAGCGAGTTTTTCGCAAGCAATGCAAGTGTTGCAGACTCAGGATGTTTTGATCGGTCAAATTCCCGAAGTTAAAGATGTGCTCGGTAAGATCGGTCGTGTTGAGTCAGCACTCGATCCCGCGCCAGCGGCGATGGTCGAAACCTATGTAATGCTTCGCCCGGAAAGCGAGTGGCGTGAGGGGGTTACCGCCCGCGATGTGTGGGATGAAATCAATGAGGTGGCGACGCTTCCAGGTGTGACGCCTGCTGCCGCTCTGCAACCGATCGAAGGTCGCGTGGTGATGTTGCAAAGCGGTATCAAGGCTCCGATGGCTATTCGGGTCTATGGTGATGATTTAGAAACGCTTGCTGATGCGGCCATGGCGGTCGCGGGGCAATTGAAGCAATCGCATCTTGTTGACGCTGGCACCGTCAATCCAGATATCGTACTTGGAAAACCTTACATTGAGTTTACGGTCGATCGCGAGGCAGCTTCTCGCTATGGGATGAACACTGCCGCAGTGAACCAGGTTATTGAAACCGCGCTCGGCGGCATGAACCTGATCAGTACGGTGGAGGGGCGGGAGCGGTACCCAGTGCGATTGCGGTACAGTCGTGATCTGAGGGAACAGATTGATCAATTGAGTCGTTTGCCGGTGGTGACTCGCGACGGGCCAGTGGTGCCACTCGGCGAGCTAGCAAGACTCGAGACGACTTGGGGACCGGGAGCGATCAATAGCGAAAATGCGCGCTTGGTCGCGCATGTCTCTTTCATGACTACAGGTGTTGCTGGTGATTTGGAATCCGTTGCGGCTGTTGAAAATCAGCTTCGCCAGGCACAGGCATTGGCACCATCGGATCCGAAACATCTTTCCTTGCCGCCCGGCTATTCACTCGAGGCGGTTGGTGGATTTCGCAATCAAATTGAAGCGAACCTACGATTGATGTGGATCATCCCGTTAGTGATCTGCATAAATCTGTTATTGATCTATCTTGAATTTCGCAATCTTCCGATTTCGTTTGCGGTCTTTACGGGTATCCCCGTAGCGTTTGCCGGTGCCATGCTCTTAGTTGGGTTCATGGATGTCGAACTCAATACAGCGGTTTGGGTTGGGTTCATCGCTTTATTTGGGCTTGCTGTGGATGATGGGGTTGTGATGGCAACTTATATCCATCAATTGATTCAGCGCCGTGAAATATCGAGCGTCGCGGATATTCGGAATACTGTTTACGAAGCTGGGATCAAGCGAATTCGTCCTTGCATGATGACAACGATCACAACGTTGGCGGCTCTTGTGCCAGTGTTGTTAGCGACGGGGCGTGGTGCAGATGTTGCCCGTGCGATGGCGATTCCCGTTTTTGGTGGGATGCTTGCCGAGCCGATTTCATCCTTTGTTGTCCCGACGCTTTACTGTGCGTATTTAGAAATCAAGATGCGTTTTGGATTCGAAGATCCGCTCTGGGCTGGCGGTGAACAATCACCGGAGGAGGAAATGATGAAAGTCGCGTGAGTTTTTGACGGCCCGGATCGTCGCCTATCATTCTTTCAGCTGGCTCGGATGCCTCTGGAATCACAATGCTCAAAATCAAGGAAGAAAGATGATTCTGAAACTAGCTTCGGTGGTCGGATCTGCCGGCTTGGCGATAGCGTTCTCAATTTGTTCTGCACAAGTTCGAGCGAATGATGGAACCCTCGGTGAGGTGGTTAATAATCAGCTTGTGCCGTTGGGCGTAACTCAGCTTGGAATGGCGGGGCCACACGGCGGTTCGATCCGGCAATGCAACGGAGTTCAGCTCGAGACACTTGTCACACAGGCGGGAATCCAGTTGTTTGTCTATGACCGTTCTGGTCAACCCGTGGTGGTCAATCAAGGTCGTGGGGCAGTTTCCTTGCGGGTTGCCGGAAACGCGAAGCGTTATCGATATGAGTTGCTCCCCAGCGGAACAGGGACACTGACCGCACCAGTAAACTTATCCAAGCTTGCCGGACGCCAAGTTGAACTTGATGGACGGTTGATTGGCATCCCGGGGGCCAAGGGACAAGTTCCCTTCCGAGATGTTGCCGGGATCCCACCGAGTGAGATGCAGTTGGCGGCTGCCGCGATTGCGCGACAAAAGATCTGCCCCGTCAGTGGAAAGCCTCTTGGGAGCATGGGGCAATCCGTTGCGGTCGAGGTGAGCGGGGAAAAGGTTTATGTTTGCTGCGTCTCTTGTGCAGAATCGGTCAACGCAGATCCGGGCAAGTATGCATCGGGACGACCTGAGATTACCGTGTCAGCCGCTACGGCCGCTGATGCATCACTGATTGCGAGTCAAGGCACATGCCCCGTCATGGATGAGCCACTTGGCAGTATGGGACAACCGATCAAAGTCACAGTGGGGACCAAGCCAGTCTTTCTGTGCTGCAAGGGCTGTATCAAAAAAATCAAATCCGATCCGGCGAAGTATTTGGCGATGGTTTACGGAGATGGTTCGAGCCAGGCTAATTCAGGTCAGGTGGCGTCGTCTGTTGTACCCGCCGGGACTGAGCAAGTCCGTCCTGGTGTCTTCAAGGTGACGGCGGCCGATGCGCCTTTCATTGCGGCGCAAAAAATCTGTCCTGTGATGGAAGAGCCTCTCGATGCAATGGGTGGTCCACATAAAGTGAATGCGGCTGGCAAAGCGATTTACATTTGTTGTCCCGGCTGTGCTAAGCGAATATCGGCCGAGCCACAGAAATATCTCAACATGCTTACTAAACAAGGTGTGCAGCCGCCAACCATCCAGTCGTCGAAGGCCTTGGCTGTCGTGCCAGCCGGAACCGATCAGGTGCGGGCCGGCGTCTTCAAGGTGAGTGCTGCGGATGCTCCCTTTATTGCGGCGCAAAAAATCTGTCCTGTAATGGAAGAGCCCCTCGATGCGATGGGTGGACCTCATAAGGTCAATGCGGCTGGCAGAGCCATCTACATCTGCTGTCCCGGCTGTGCCAAAAGTATCGCTGCTGACCCGCACAAGTACCTTGCAATCTTGGTGAAGCGAGGTGTTCAAGCACCAGCGATTCAAACGCCGGCGGCGTTGGCTGTTGTCCCAGCAGGAACCGAGGAGGTGCGAGCAGGTGTCTTTAAGGTCACCGCGGCAGATTCACCCTACATTCAAGCGCAAAAGATCTGCCCGGTGATGGAGGAACCACTTGATGCCATGGGCGGTCCTTTCAAGGTCAATGCTGCGGGTAAAGCGATCTATATTTGTTGCCCAGGTTGCGCTAAAAAGATCGTCGCCAAGCCGCAGCAATATCTCGAAGCTCTTTCCAAGAAAGGTGTCGAAGCACCGATGCTCCGATAATCTTCTCGTGAAGATTTGAATCATGCCTGCTGAGTATTCCCGATTGCGGGAAGGATTTTGAGGCTGCTTCCTGAGCCACCGAGCTGTACCACCAGCTCGTTCTTGCTGCTTCGGCTGACCTTGGGGTTCCTGGCCTTGGGGTTCCTACTAGTCGAAGTTGCAATCGCAAGAACAGAATGGAATACCACGTGATCAATTCTTCCGCGTTTCTTTGAATTGATTGATTTCTTGTTTGGTCAAGATGCCGTCGCCATCAGCATCAGCCGATGGATTCTTGACAAAGAAAGCGTTGATCCAGGGTTTGTTTTGTGATGTATCGCCTGTCTCGCCGGGGATTTGTCGATTCCGGCTCGGATTCTTTTGGCCGTTTTTCTTTTTTGGGAGGATCACTGGGTCAGCCATCTGTGCAGTGAGTGTCTTCACCGTTTCAATCCATGCTTTGGCCTTGGTGTCGCTCTTGATTGACCAGAGGGTGACATTGTCAATCTCAACCGTTCCCCGCCGCGTGCCAGCGATCCCGAGGCCATCCGAATCATCTGCGACGGGAATCGCCAGACTCTTGTGCTTGGCGTAAAGCGTCGGGCCGCCGGCGAATTGAACGACGAATTCGTCAGCCTGGCGTTCGGCTAAAAGGTGATACCAACGGCCCGATTTAAGCTGCACCTGCTGGGTTTTGGCGAGTTGGATCTGTTCGTGATCGGCCAGTAGAACGACGCCGCTCTTACTGAACTTGAGCCGCACATTGTGGTGCCCGAATTCAATCAGCGGAACCAAGTTTGTTTCATCACCATCATTAAACCGTACGGAGAAGGCTGCGATGAATTGTCGTGGAGTTGTTAACGATTTGATGCGGGGTTCGTAGCCGTGGTGATGCTCACGTTTTGCCTGGAATTCAGCAGTCGATTGTTCACCACGAAGCAAGCCATCCACGACAGACCACCGAGTTGACTGACGTGGTTGCCAACTCGTTTTATCGATCGCAGTTGCTGGCGTTTTGGTTCCAGTGGATTTCGTCTTTCTGAGTCCATTGAAATCGGACTGGTAAATCACTTCACTAGGGACATTCATCATTGGGCGAAGGCCACCAAGTGGATCGACTTCCTCACCTTGGCACGTACTTCCAATGTAAAGTGTGGTCAGAACTGTCAGGAAAAAACAGTAGCTTTTGAGTGGATGCATCTTTGGATCGTACCGAGATTTGATGGCTGAGGTGTGACTGCTGGAAGGTTTCTGTCGTTAGCGGAGATTGTGGATTGTTGGCGAGTGATGTTTCTGTTGTGTATGGTCAGCGTCGTCGCGTTTTTCTGTTGGTTGCAGTACGCGATCAAAAAATTCTCGCATTGCCGGTTCGGTACGTTTATTGTGCTGGTTGAATACTCCGTGGCCTGCACCCTCGATTTTCATATAGGTGACATCTTTCGCACCAGCTTCACGTAGCGTTCGGTGGAGTGCATCCCCCTGGGTGACGGGAACCGTTTTGTCAGCGGTTCCATGAATAATTAAAAAGGGAGGTGCCTCGCTACTTGCATGCGTTATCGGTGACGCCTGTCTCTTTACTGCATCGACATTCGTGTCACCAAATAGACGCGAAAGCCGTCCCTGTGCGTTTTCGGGTCGATTTTTTTCCCAGTTTTTGAAATCTGCTGGCGGCGCCGAACAGCAGACGGCTTGCACAAGGCTTGATTCGTCACGAAACGGTCCATCCCCTTCCAGGTTGGCTTGGGCGGAAGTCAATCCGAGGATCGAAACAAGATGGGCACCCGCTGAGTTTCCATAGGCACCGATTCGTTTTGGATCAATGTTATATTCGTCTGTATGTGAACGAAGCCAACGGACGGCGCACTTACAGTCCGCGATGCAGTCGAGCACCATGGCTTCGTCGGTCAAACGATAGTTGATCGAGATACAGACATAGCCTTGCGCGGCATAATCCATCGGTAGTGCACGCCATTGTCCGCTACCTTTGTCACCACTCCGCCATCCGCCACCATGAACAAAGACAATCGCTGCACGTGGTGTTTCTGATTCGGCTTTCGGCCTCGCTAGATCTAGTTTCCACTTGTCATTGCCCGTGCGATAAGGAATGTCTGCTTCGAAAATTACTCCTTCTGGGATTGCCGATCTTCCCGCAGAACGATTTCGTCCGCGCTGGCGAGTTTGCATTCGTTTCGCCAAGACCGCGAGTTCAGAGGTTGTGATCTTTCCATCTTGGTTGCCGTCGACACGGTCAAAATTGTTTTTCAGCTGATTGATGGCTTCGTCTCTTGTGACGTGTCCGTCACGATTTTTATCGTTGGCCTTCATTGTGTTCTGAACGAAACGTTGAATTGACGGGATTGTAGCGTCTCTGTTCGGGCTTTCCTGAGCCAGTGCGCTATAGGTGAACACAACCAGTACGAGTGGCAGAGTCGCGAGTGATCGACTGTGGTAGTCGTTCATGATTGAGGGGTGTGAAAATCGACAGCGAATAATTTGGGGCAAAGAATGATTTAAATCGAGATTACCTGATCTCACTGATAGATTACGCGTCGTGGTGAGCTTGGCCGCAGTGAACATAGAGGTGGTTTGTCTGGTAATGGGTTCGTCTCAATTAATTTCGGATCCTATTGCCGGTTCGTTTTTGGGAGAGCCACTTTTAGCTCCCGTTTTATTTTTCCATGTTCCGGCGAATCGGCTAAGTTGGTCCATTCGTTTGGGTCGAATTTATGGTCGTATAACTCTTCTCCACCATCCCGATACTGAATGTAACGATACTGTTCTGTTTGGACCGCGTGATTTTTAAACCCATGGGTCATTACAACGGGATAATCCCACTCTTGACTGGGATTCATCAAGAGGGGGAGCAGACTGCGGCCAGCCAATTCATTTCGTTTGGGTAAGCCGCAGAGATCGATCAGCGTGGGATAGACATCGAGCAAGCTAACCGGATGCTTGCAGAGTTGGTCGACAGCGATTCTGCTGGGAGAATGGGTGTCGCTGGGGGCAACAAAGATCAGTGGTGTTCGTGTTGAAACATCCCACAGGGCGTGCTTTCGCCAATGTTCTTTTTCACCTAAGTGCCAGCCGTGATCACCCCAAAGAATGATGATTGTGTTATCGGCGTAATCGCTTCGCTCTAGTGCATCAAGAACTCGGCCGATCTGAGCGTCCGCGAAGCTAATGGTGGCAAGATAGGCTTGTACCGCGAGACGCCATTGGTCATTGGCGATCACGTTGGCATGATCTCCGCCTGGAACCGCAAAGTTTTTTTCGCCGGATGGGTCATAGACTTGTTCGGCGAGCATCCTTCCAAAGTCCGGAATGTCGTCAAGATCTTTGATTTGGACGGGAGGTAATTTGATGCTTTCCAGCGGATGGCGTTCAAAGTATTGACGCGGCACGTTCCACCTCAAATGGGGTTTCGTCATTCCACAGGCGAGAAAGAAAGGTCGATCATGGGGTTTCTGTAATTCGGCGACCGCCCAACTGGCAACCTTGCCATCGAACATATCTTCGTCGCTGCAGTTGAGAGGTCCCCAGGGCGTCCAGGCAGACTTTGGTAAATGTCTGTCCCGTGGAGAAGCGACCGGTTTGGTTTGAGGAACGAAATAGCTGTCCCAGGAGTCAGCGTCACCACAATCACGCCCATGAAAAATCTTTCCGCTGCCGTGGGCTGAATAGCCTGACGTTTGGAAGTGCTGCATCAAAGTCACTGCATTGGGCAGCTTATCGCGAAGTTTTTCTCCATTGCCGTAAATGCCAGATCGGTATGGGGCAATTCCGGTCAGTAGACTAATTCGGGAAGGATTGCACAGCGGAGCGGCGCAGTAGGCGCGGGTAAATGAGACGCCCCGCTTTGCCAGTCGGTCGATATTCGGTGTGGATGCTTGCGGATGGCCGCCGAGGTGACCAACCCAATCACGCAAGTCGTCGACTGCAATGAAAAGTACATTCGGCTGGTCATCCGCATGCACTGGTTGGGAACAGAATCCGAATGCGAACCAGCCTAACAGGAAACTAATAACGCCTCTCATCAGAGTTCTTTCCGTTCGAGTCTCGCTGTGCATGGCTTGACGGGTGAATTCGTTCGATACTCCCATTGGTGAATCGCAATTCTGATTTCATGTTCAATGATCAGGATGCGTCTCGTGTTTCGGCAATGGGATCTCGCGGTCAGATAATATTTGTTTGAATCCGTCTGTCATTGGCTCGCCGCGGAAAGGTGGTAAGCCGTGCTGTTCAGCCATCGAGGCACTCAGTAAAAACCGCCAAGTGTTTATTCGGCATGGATTTTTTTCGTCTACCATGCCTGCCGTGTGATCGCAGACGTGACAATGACATTTAGTCTGCCTTTTTGTTTCCGTTCTTCTTTTTGCGACCGCCCTTGTCGTCCACGTTTTCCTTGATCTTTGTATCGCTTACCGAGGGGGATGGGCAGCCATCTTCGGGGACTTCGACCTTGGCAGTCCAGAGGATTGCATTGAGCATGACTTTGCGAAAGTTCTGATCTTGCCAGCTGACATGATTGTGAGCTCCAGTGAAACCAAATCCGCGTCCACCGTTGTCGCGTTGGTAAGCCCAAGCAACGTGTTGTTTCTCACCCGCTGCGACCGCTTTGCGAACGGTGGGGTTGCCACTTCGCGCGCCATCGGGCCGGCTTAACGTCCTTGCCGGTGGCAAGTCAGACAAGATTGGCGTGACGCCTTTCATGCCCTCCACAAAACGCATGTGGTAGTACCATTCATCATTGACGGAAAATGGCTCAACGCCATTCGCGATTGGGTGGTCTGGGAATTCATCAAAGTTGGGTGCCCAATGAGGATTGACTGACCAGTCGAGATCACAAAACCCACCCATCCATTCGAGGAATTTCTCACCGGGTTCTCCTTTTTCGGCTTCCGTCGCCCAATGGATCATGACGACGCCGACCCCTTTTTTCATGAGAGCATCAAACTCATCCAAGTGCGGATTAACGACGTGTCCCCCGTGTCCGGTGCAGAAAATCACAATTGTCGCGGCGTTCTCAAGAATCGACGTGTCTTTCGGATAACCGTAGTGCGGCACGAGGACACCTTCTACGTTCAAGCCCGAGCGATTTAATGCATCCGCAAGAATCATGTTTCCAGCGCGATGTTCGTGCATCATCGGGCCGTGACTGGGTGACCCGGAGATGAAAACGACCTTTGCTTTGTTTTGAGCAGAAGCCGGAATCGCGAATAGGCAAGCCAACACAAAAGGAAGAATGGTTTGATTCATGTTTCTTATAGTAGCTGGGGCGAAGCAACAGTTTTCAGAATGATGGTAAACCGGCAGGCAAACAATCGATTACCTTGTAGATTCCATCGTAACGTCATGGGACCAAGCAGGGAGTGTTCTGTTAGTGTGATTTGAGCGGATTTTCAACAGGTGGATGAGATCGCCCTGATTGGGTCCTGCAAAAATTGGTCAAGGTAGGTCGCTGCCGAGGACCAAGAGCGACGTTTTCACTGGATTGCGGTTCTGTGGGTTCAGCAGCGGTCCAATCGCTGTCGTCATTGATTGTTCCATCTTGATGCCGATGGCTCGGTTGAGCGGGATCGTGTACCGCAGTTCTGGCAAACTCATCCTGCGAAGTTGCCGATCCTGAAAGGTCTTGTATCGATTGGCCGTTACGGGTTCGAATTCAGCTATCGGTGAACAGTTTAAGGATTTGACGAAGCTGCCTGAGTGTGGGGGCTGTTGTAAAGTGGGATCCAAGATCTACTTGTTCAGTTTCCTTCTTGAGCCCAGCGTTTGTAGAGCTCGGTATTTGCTCGATAGGATTCGCGGGTCGTTTTGTTTTTGGTTGCTTTCATCTGGTCTTCGGTTTCCAGCGTATAGACCTCAAGTGTCTCGGGACCCGGATCGTTGGTTTCCTCAATCCATTGATCCAACCGCTGGCGATGTTCCGCCAACGTTTGACTGTACTGCGGATCATCGGCGAGGTTGATGGTCTGCCATTTATCTTGGCCATACAGATAAAGTTCTTCTGCGGCACGCGTAGGTGCAAATAGCAGTTTTTCTGAAAGCTGACTTAGACGTTGGTTCATATGTAATTCGCGGAGACGTTGGATGATGAGCTTTCCGTCTTTATAGGTGCTAGGCATTAAGTGCGGACGCTGCGGGTAAAAATTCTTGATGTAAAGGTATCGCTCGGATCGCACCGAACGAATCTGATCTACAGCCTCGCCACAGCGATCCCGGGCCGCGAAAATAGCTTGTTTCGGCTGGAAGTCGGGGGCGAGAAGGTTTTGCCCCTGCATCGTCTTGGGGATTTCAATGTTCGCTGCTGCGAGTGACACGGCCGCAACATCGATGTGCTCTACCAAATCTGTCCGAGTTGTACCTTGGTTTACTTTAGGGCCACGAATGATGAGCGGGATGTGGGTCCCTTCGTCGTAGAGGAACTGTTTGCCTCGGGCGTGACTGATTCCGTGATCCGTCAAAAAGATAATGAGAGTGTTGTCGATTAGTTTTTCCTTTCGCAGTCGCTGCATTACCAAGCCGACGTGGTGATCGGTGATGCGGACACTGTCCAAGTAAGTCGACCAGTCCTTCAGGAGAATCGGATCGCGAGGGTAGTAGGCCGGCAGCATGACCTGGCTAGGGGCGGTGGCCTCGTCAAAGACAGCTTTCACCTGTTGGTCAAAATTTTCATATTGAGTCGCCGAGGCACCCCGCAATTTGCCACCATGAAGTTGGACCTGCATGAAGAATGGTTGTTCGGGCTGCCGCCCAGACCAGTCATGGCTATCGTAAATCGACTTGTCCCAGTCAAAGTTGTAGTCGGTTTTTCCGAGCCGGTTTCGAGTGCGAGCGCTGACGGGTTGGGATCGGTAGTCACGGTCCGGTAATCCACTTCCGATACAGGTGTAGTATCCCGCGTCCTGGAATAATTTGGGAACCGGTTGGACACCATTGGGCAAGATGATTCGGTGCGCGCCGCGTCCGCTGCGGTGGTGGTGTGAACCGATCGAGGTTTGATACATCCCCGTGATCATGGCGGAGCGGAAGGTTGAACAGACCGGAGATGTTGCGTAGGCACGGGTAAACTTCACACCTTCCCGTGCCAAACGATCCACATGTGGTGTTTGGATCGTGGTTTCACCGTAGCAAGAGAAGTTCGCTGACATGTCGTCGACCACGAACCAGACAATGTTTGGTCGTTCAGCAGACGCAAAGTTGGTGAAGAAGAACAAACCTAACAGGAAATATAATTTTTGCATTGCAAATGATTGTTTGTTGAACGCTGTTTGGTGCAGTCGTTGCGTGATGTAGAGATGAGCCTGTTGCTCACGCGGTGGCAGGGATCCTCTCTACCGATGCATTGTTTTCACCCAGGCCGATGTAGGTTATCACTGGAACGTTGATTCGACAGGTTATCAGAAAAGTCCCTTCATCTTGCTGTGTCACGGACCAGCATGCGGATGAGCAAGGTGAGCGAGTTTTGCTTTTCCGGCGAATTTTGCGGCGTGAAAATGTGGGGATTTTGCATTTCATTTTCAGCCATTTTTACGAATTTGCGATCCCACTGCTTTTGCAATCTCCGTTGGGGGTTTAGTTTTGAAAGATCTAGATGCGAATGTCATCCCTCCCGCAAGCTCTTCAAACAGTCGTCAAGCACCAGCGTGAAAGAACAAATTCTCGAGTTCATTGCAGCAAATCCCATCGCCTTTGTTGTAGTTTTGCTGCTGCTGCCGTTTTCGATTGTTCTTCGTTATCGACGGATGAAGAGGCGAATCAGTCGTTCAGATAATCCTAATTCCAGGGGTTTGCTTGTGCTTGGTGGCATTGTGGCCGCTCTGATCATTGGTGGTTTTCTGTTCTGGACCTGATCGTTCGATGTTCGTCTTGCGATCAGTTCGAAGGGCTCTGAGAGGGTTTTGGCTTCGAGTGGAATCATCGCCGGTGCGGAATGCTTTGGGTGAGGTGCATGGAATCGGTGAGGTGCATGGAACTTGTCTGCGAGCAGTTTGCACTTTCATGAGGAACCTCAATCGTTTTCGGGGCAGACGAAGCGGTTTGGTCTAGCGGTAAGTTATCCCCCCAATGAATTCATTGTTTTTCTAATTCATTGCCTGCGATCGCAACTTGCCACCGCAAATCTGGGCATCCAAAATCGGCATTAGAGAGAGTGGGCTGCAGCATTGCTTTGGCACGGCTTGACCAGTTAACAGGATTGGTTCCGGCAAGCTGGTTGCCATCATGCAGTATTTCGTCGAGTTGTTGCGGACACCTTGGTGAGATAGTGCTTTTCAACTCGGATTTGCCGAGTGAACGCGGCAGCATCTGCGCGATGCGAGCAAGCGAGAAATATTTCGTATTTGTCATGAAAGCTAAATCGTTCCGGGAGATGGCTTTCTAAATCCGTACAATTAAATTACTGGAGCTCGATCCTGCAGGATCGGCTGTCTCGCTTCTCAATCCGTGGCTATTCGTGAGTCTCTTCCATGAAAAAAATGTTGGGCCGTTTGGGCTGTTGTATTTGCTTGCTGATGATATGGGTGCCGACCGTCCGAGGTGATGAGCCCGCTGTCCGGGCGATGCTTGAAAGCTATTTAAAGTCGTTCAATGAACAAAAAGCGGATGAACTGATCACATTTTGGGTGGAGGATGCGGTTCACCATGATCGAGAAACCGGTGAGCGAACGGAGGGCAGAGATCAAATCGCTGCGGATCTGAAGCAAGCCCTGAAGGGAAAAGCGTCTATTCGAATCAGTGGCAGCATTGACCGGATTCAGTTTGTTACGCCGGATGTGGCAAAAGTCGAGGGTGAGACACTCCTTAGTCAAATCGATCAAGAACCAAGCCGCACTGCGTTTTCCGCCATCCTGGTGAAGAAGGATGGATCTTGGAAGTTCAACGCGATCGACGAGCATCCCGTCGTGGTCCCCGCCTCGGGATATGAGGCACTGCAGGACCTGTCATGGTTCATTGGTCAATGGACCGATCAAGGAGAAGAGACTCGTGTTGAAACAAAGGTAGATTGGACACCCGGAGGAAACTTTCTGATCCGATCCTATGTGGTGATCAGCGAGGGCATTGAGGCGGCAAGTGGCACGCAGGTCATTGGCTGGGATCCACGCGAGCAATCAATCCGATCATGGTCATTCAATTCAGATGGTTCGTTTGGAGACGGTGATTGGTCGGCCAGTGGAGATCAATGGTTGATCAGAAGCAGTCAAACTCTGGCCGACGGCCAAGCCGCTTCGGGAACGTATGTCTTGGAGCGAGAAGGTGATACGGCTGTCCTTCGTCTTATCGGACATGAAATTGAAGGCGAACCTCAACCAACCAAGGACGCTGTGGTAATGGTTCGAGTTGAACCAGCTGCAGTCAGCGATGCAGACGCCGCACCGGCAGTTGGTCGGGTTTCGGATAGTAAGGAGGGTAAGTAATGAGAATCCGGTTTTTTGTAACTCTATTGGTCGCCTTCGCGATTACTCATGTGACCGATCTGAGTGATGCATTGGCACGGGGCGGTCTGAAAGGTGGCGGCTCTCGTGGGAGTGTCCAGCGAAGCCGACCTACATCGCGTCCAAGTGCGCCTCACCTCGGTGGTAGTCGACCCAGCATGAGCCGACCCAGTAGTCGACCTTCGACAAGCCGACCCAGTAGTCGACCTTCGACAAGCCGACCCAGTGTTAGCCGACCCAGTGTTAGCCGACCCAGTGTTAGCCGACCCAGTGTTAGTCGACCCAGTGTTAGTCGACCCAGTGTTAGTCGACCCAGCATGAGCCGGCCGTCGAGTCGACCAACTACAGGGCTGAAGCCTTCGACAAGACCGTCTCTGCCGAGTAGCCGACCCTCGACGCGGCCCTCAACACGACCGTCTCTGCCGAGTAGCCGACCCTCGACGCGGCCTTCAACACGACCGTCTTTGCCGAATACGCGGCCTTCGACACGACCATCTCTACCGAATACGAAACCCTCAACGCGGCCAAGTTTTCCGAGTCTGGGTGGCGGTAATCGACCTAGCTTTCCCAGCATTGGACGGCCAGGCGGTAGTACAAAACCCAGTACAAGACCTAGTACAAGACCTAGTACAAGGCCCGGTACAAGGCCCGGTACAAGACCTGGTAGCGACATTGGTAGTCGCCCCGGATCGGGTGGAAATCGTCCCGCTTTCGGAGGTGGGGGCAGACCGTCTGCCGGCGGACTAGGCGATTTCTTGGGAATGGACAGGCCGATTCGACCCGGCACGCGACCTGGAGGGGGTGGTGAGGGAACACGTCCGAAGCCGTTTCCAGGCTTTGGCGATCGTCCTAGCATTCTTCCTGGAAAACCTGGCAACGGAGATCGACCCAGCACCCTTCCTGGAAAACCTGGCAACGGAGATCGTCCCAGCATTCTTCCTGGAAAACCTGGCAACGGAGATCGACCCAACATTCTTCCCGAAAAACCTGGCAACGGAGATCGTCCCAGCATCCTTCCGGAAAAACCGGGTGACGGAGATCGTCCTTGGGGTAATCGTCCTGACGGAGATCGACCTTGGTGGAATCGCCCTGATGGCGATCGCCCATGGGGTGACCGACCATTTCGTCCCGGTGGTGACAATAACATCATCAACATCGGTGACATCAACCTTGGCAACAACGGCATCATCAATAATCGTCCGAGTTGGGCCAACATTAGCAATGATCGTTACAACAACATCGGTAATCGCTGGCAGAACCAAATTGGTGGCATGCACAACTGGGTGAGTCGTTATCCCGATCGGGGCCGTTATTGGAACAATTGGGGAAATGATGTGCGTAATTCGTGGCACCACCACCATCACCACCACAACTGGTTTGGTCCCTCGTGGTGGGGATCTCACCAGCACCATTTCAGTGGTTGGCACTACGGTTACAGCTTTAGTCGCTACAGCTACAACTATTGGTGGACCGTTCCGACGTTTGCAGCGTGCACGAATTGGTTCACGTGGCAGGCGCCCACGACGGTTTGGCAGCAACCCGTCTATTACGACTACGGAACCGGCGGCAATGTTGTCTACCAAGACAACAGCGTTTACATCAACGGTGAACAAGTCGCCAGTAGTGACGAGTTTGCTCAGTCCGCGATGCGGTTAGCGACGGTTGCTCCTCCCGAAACCGAAGAGGAAGCGGCCGAAGTTGAATGGATGCCGTTAGGTACCTTTGCGGTTTCGTCAGATGTCGATGATAAAGAACCGACTCGCGTCATCCAGCTTGCTGTGAGTCAGGAGGGGATCATCAGTGGGACGCTTTATAATTCCGAAACCGAGCAAGCGGATTCGATTCAAGGTCAGGTCGACAAAGAGACCCAGCGAGTCGCCTTCCGAATTGGTGAGAGCGAGCAAGTTGTCGTGGAGACCGGGCTCTATAACTTGACGCTCGAACAGGCGCCCGTACTTGTTCACTTTGGTTCGGAACGTACCGAGGATTGGCTTTTGGTCAGACTCGAAAACCCTGATGAGGATGAACCGGACGGCCAGCCATCCGCCGCGTCGCCGACCAATCTGTAGCACCATCGTTTGATTTACGTCGGACGGCACGTGGGTTCCTTTGAATCCTCGTGCCGTTCTTTTTTGGAACGAGCTCGCATTAACTCTCGTATTCTCGACGTGTTGTCAATCCGTGATCCAAGCTGTGCACGGCAGCAAATTCCTTCGCACCGTAGCATCTTCCAAAATACGGCAGTGGTTTTGCGGACAGTCGAACGCTCTTAATCCGGTGCGTCATACGTGCCATTGCGACTGACATCGCTTGATGGCGACCCGGTTGTGTGTTGAGGATTCGAGCACCGTGCGGCTCGAATCTAGATTTCTTCGGTGGTTGGAATTAACGTCTGGCGGTTCGATTAACGTCTGGCCAGGAACAGTCGCTTGGAAAATACGGGGACACGAATCAGCAGAGTCGTTTGGTCATCTTCCTGCGGTTGGTTGTTGCCGGGTGTGCTATCGACGTCGGCCTGATCAGCGGCGATCACTTCTGCTTCAACCACCTTGGTGCCGCGAGTCTCTGCTCGAGCCGTGATCACTAGACTCACGGTTTCTCCGGCCGCAAGTCTTGGGATATTCCAAGGACTGTTGAAGGTTCCCCGTTGCGGACGCGCTGAAATCAAGGTGAGCCCTGCAGGCAGATCAATGTCGACAATGACATTGGTGGCTTCATCTGGCCCATCATTAGTCGCGGTGAAGATCATCTCAAAAAGTTCGCCTGGATTTGGTTGCTCATTCTCGGCAGTTGCCGTGATTGAGAGATCGATCAGACGAGGTGTCAGTGACGCTGAGTCGATATCATCTTCGGTAGGATCTTGATTATCAGGGGTGCTGTCAGGGTCAAATTGATCCGAAGCTATGATTTCCGCGGTATTAGTGACTGGATCTTTCGTTTGGACGAAGGAGACCAGTTGCAGAGATGCAACTGATCTTGCCCGCACTTCTGGGATGGTCCACAGGCCATTGATTGGATCGTAGGTGCCTGAGCTTTCATTCGCGCGCTCGAACGTCATTCCTTTGGGTAGCAAGTCCCGAACCAGGACATTCGTCGCGTCATTTGGGCCCTCGTTGCCCACGATGATTGTAAAGAAGACTTCTTCGTTGTTGTTTGGCGTTGGATCACTGACGGTCTTGATGAGCCGCAGATCGGCGATCTGTGGGGTCACTTCGACAGATGCATAGTCATCCTCATCCTCGTCACCGTTTCCTGGTGTCGAGTCGATATCAGGTTGATCAGCATTGATGATCTCTGCAACATTTATCTGCGGATCCGGTTGATCGATCCGAGCATCGATTTCCAGCATCGGACGACTGCCCTTGAGCACAGTACCAATATCCCAGATGCCGTTTACAGGATCGTAGACCCCTTCACTGGCGATGATTTCCGTCGCTGTCATGCCGGGTGGCAACTGGTCTGCGACGACGACGCCGGTCGCAGTGGATGGACCTTGATTGGTTACCTCAAGCGTGAAGCGTACAGTTCCCCCGACATTTGGGGTGGCGTCATCCACAACCTTGGTCAAGGCCAAGTCGACCAGCTCTGGAACGAGCGAAACGCTGTCTTGATCATCTTCGTCGGGATCGTTGTTGCCGGGCGTACTATTCGGATCGAATTCGCTCGAAGCGATGACCTGAGCGGTGTTGATCTTTTCGCCCAGGCTGGTGACGCGAAACCGAAGTTCCAGGGTTTCGGAGACGCCCTCTGCGATCGACGGAACTGTCCAAAAGTTGTTGGATTGGTTGTAATCACCAGCACTTGTCGTGGCTGATACAAAAGTTAGACCCGTCGGGAGTTGGTCAAGGACAACGACGTCTTTTGCTGTGTCCGGTCCCGCGTTGCTCAGCGTGACCGTATACACCTGTTCGGAACCTGCGGGTGGTCGCTCATTGCTCACGATTTTGGTAAGCGACAAATCGGCGCTGGCGGTTGTCACGGTGACTGACGCTTGGTCGTCCTCGTCGTTTCCGTTTCCGTCGATACCATCATCGTTGCCGGGCGTACTGTCGAAATCAAATTGATCGGCTGCAATCACTTGGGCTCGGTTCTCTGGTTCGCCCGGTTCATCCACACGGACCAGTAGCTCAAGTGTGGCATCAGTTGCTGGTGCGAGAGACGAAACCGACCATTCTCCATTGGAGAAAACGCCGACCGAAGGCGTTGCAGTGAGGAGTGTGACGCTTGGCGGCAAGGTGTCTTCTACCACGACTCCAGTTGCAGTATCGATTCCGTCATTCTTCAGTGTAATGGTATAGGTCAGCTCACCATTGACGGAGGGGCGGAAAGGCCTTGCTGTTTTCTCCAACGAAAGATCGATGATCGTAGGCTGCACCGAGACGGAGTCTTGGTCATCTTCGGTGGGTACATTGTTACCGGGGGTGGAGTTGGGATCAGCTTGATCCGCTGAGACGACCTCGGCTGAATTTACCTTCACACCGATTGTTAGGACTTCTGCCGTAATCAGTAGCGATTCATCTTCCTTGCTGCCGACTTCTCCGACATTCCAGATCCCGGTCGTAGGGTTGTAAGTTCCCAGGGATGGTTCGGAACTGATAAAGCGAAGGCCCTCTGGAAGTGTGTCGGCGACTCGGACATTGGTGGCAGGGTCGGGGCCGTCGTTAACAAGATCGATTCGGAAGACGATTGGCTTTCCGACATCGGGCCGTTCATTGTCGACTGATTTGGTGAGCGAAAGATCTGCTACCTGAGTGATCACCTCGACGGAATCCTGATCATCTTCGAGTGGGTCGCCGTTGTCAGGTGTTGAGTCGATGTCTGGTTGATCTGCTGTGATGACCTCCGCTGTATTCACCACCGAAATGACGCCGGAAGTGGAGGCGGAAATATTAAGCGTGACCAAGTCTCCGCTGTTTACGGTTCCAACGGTCCAAATACCGGTCGAATCGTCATAGTTTCCTCGCGTAGCGGAACTATTCACAAACTCCAGGCCCTCTGGCAACACGTCCCGCACGGAGACCCCAGTGGCTCGGGAGATTTCAGAATTCGTCAGCTCGATCGTAAATCGCACGGTATCGCCCACGTTGGGGCGTGGATTGTCAGCCGATTTCTCAAGCGAAAGGTCGATCAGTTGGCCGGTAACTTCGATGCTGTCCTGGTCATCCTCGCCGGGTTCATCGTTGCCGGGAGTTGAATTTGGATCGAGTTGATCAGACGACTCAACACGGGCTACGTTGATGACAGGTGTATTTGTGGTGGACGTGGCAACGATGGTTAGCGTTGCTGTCTGATTGGCGTCCAAGTCGCCGATGTTCCAGATACCGGAGGATGAGTTGTAATTCCCGATCGTTTGGGAAGAGGAAACAAAGTCGAGCCCCTCTGGGAGCATATCCAGTACGGTAACGCCTGTTGCTGGATCGATTCCCGCGTTGGTTGTTTCGATGGTGAAGGTGACGTTGTCTCCTACGTTGGGAGTCGTCTCATCCACTTCCTTCGTTAGTGACAGGTCGGCCACTGCCAATTCGAAGGTAACGCTTGAATAGTCATCCTCGTTAGGATTTGAATTTCCTGGAGTACTGTCTGAATCAAACTGATCGGCAGCAAACACTTCGGCAACGTTCGTTGTCGTCTCAACCGTATTGACGGTTGCGTCGATGGTCAGTGTCGCCGTTGAGTTGGCTGATATGGCACCAACGGTCCAACGCCCAGTGTTCACGTCGTAGTTGCCTGATGTTGCAGTGGATGCCACGAACACCAGTCCATCGGGGAAATCGTCGGCAACGATCACGCCAGATGCATCATCAGGGCCTTGGTTGTCGACTGTCACCGTGTAGCGAATCGTTTGGCCAAAGTTGGGCCGCTCGATATCGATCGACTTGTTAAGCTCCAAGTCAATCACCGGAGGTGTGATGGTCACCGAGTCCTGGTCATCTTCGGATTCGACGTTATTGTTTGGGGTGCTATTGGGGTCAAACTGATCCGAGGCCGAGACTTGGGCGGTGTTAACCGTTTCGTTACTTGATTCCACCAGAGCAACGATATCAAGAGATGCTTGACCGCCGGCGCCAATGGTGCCAACCACCCAAGCTCCGGTGGTGGCGTCGTAGTCACCTTGTGACGCTGATACCGAATCGAAAGCGAGTCCGGTTGGTAGCCGGTCCGCGACGCTCACATTCGTTGCAGCATCCGGACCCATGTTCGATACGGTGATGGTAAAGGTTGTGGTTTCACCAACATTTGGTCTTGGGTTGTTGACTGATTTTGTCAGGCTCAGATCCGCTATCTGTGGATTGACGACGGCACTGTCTTGATCGTCTTCTTCTTCGACGCCATTACCGGGGACACTATCGCGATCCACTTGGTCAGCGGCGATGACCTCGGCCGTGTTCACGACCATGTCAGCGCTGTCAACGCGGGCCAGTAGCGTTAAAGTTTGAGTCGTCTGGTTTGCCAGCCCGCCGATTGTCCACTGCCCAGTCGACGGGTTGTAGTTGCCTGCGGTGGTCGTCGAGGAGGTCAAGGTCAATCCATCGGGCAACTGATCCTGTACCACCACCCCGGTTGCATCGCTTGGTCCATCATTGTTGACCTCAATCGAGAACGTGATGGTGTCGTTGACATTCGGTGTGGGGTTGTCCACCGTTTTTGTGAGTTCCAAATCGATTTGTTGGGCACCAATGATGACCGAGGACTGATCGTTTTCAGATGGGTCATTGTTGTCCGGTGTTGAACTCGCGTCGGGCTGATCGGCGGCCACAACTTCGGTGATGTTGGCAATCATCGCGGTGGTGGTTGGAACCGCCAAGATCTCGAGCGAAACGCTTTCATTTGCAGGGACAGTCCCAACATTCCAGATTCCAGTCCCGGCGTTGTAGCTGCCTGTCAGGGTGGAGTGAGAGACAAAATCTAACCCTGTTGGCAATAAATCACGCACGCGGACACCGGTTGCGATGTCCGGGCCAGCATTGGAAAGATCAAGTGTAAAGGTGATTGTTTCGCCGACGTCGGGCATGTTGTTATCAACAGATTTAACAAGCGCGAGATCGATTTGTGGAGCGAGAATGGTGACAGAGTCTTGGTCATCCTCTTCCTCCACATCATTGCCGGGCGTGCTGTCAATGTCGGGCTGATCAGCAGCTTGAACCTGAGCGGTGTTTGTTTTCTCTCCTGGCGTGTCAACGCGCCCGGTCAGCGTGAGTGTTGGCGATTCTAATGCACCAACCGTTCCAACCGTCCACAGACCGTTTTGCACATTGTAACTTCCTCGCGATGCACTCGAACCGATGAATGAGATGCCGGTTGGTAAGAAGTCTTTGACTACAACTCCGGTGGCTTCGCTGGGACCCTGAGTGGTCAAGCTGATGGTGAACTCGACTTGTTCGCCAACCACCACGCTGGTTGGGACAGCAGTTTTGGTTAATTCCAGGTCGATCTGCGGCGCTTCGATCGTGACGGAGTCTTGATCATTCTCGCTTTCGACACCGTTTCCAGGTGTACTGTCAGAATCTGGTTGATCAGCGGTTTGAACTTGGGCAGTGTTGATCTTTTGACCTGGTGCCGTCACGTTTGCTGTGATCGTTAACGTTCGCGAGCCGCCAACGCTGATGGCGCCGATGTTCCAGATGCCGGTACTGCTGTTGTAGGTTCCTTGCGTTGCGTTTGAACTTACAAACGCAACGCCACTGGGCAATTGATCGAGTACCGTGACGCCGGTCGCTTCGTTTGGACCAGCGTTGGAAACCATGATCGTGAACGTGACATTTTCACCAACCACTACGGTTGTCGGTGACGCGCCCTTGGTCAGGGAAAGATTGATCTGGGGTGCTGCGATCGTGGCAGAGTCTTGATCGTTCTCGTTCGGGTCGTTGTTCCCCGGTGTACTGTTGATGTCTTCTTGGTCGGCGGCAAACACCTGCGCGATGTTTGTCTTTTCGCCAGGCGCATCGACCCTGCCGACCAGGGTGAGCGTGGCGGTACCGCTGCTTGCTACCGTCCCAACATTCCACAGGCCAGTGCTTGAAACATAACTACCTTGCGACGGTGTAGAACTGACAAATGAGATCCCGGTGGGAAGCTGATCCTCAACGATCACGCCAGTGGCATTACTCGGCCCAGCATTGGTCAATGTCAAGGTGAAGCTAACATTGTTACCAATCACAACGGTCGTTGGATCAGCGATCTTGGTTAAAGCCAAGTCGATCGCTTCGGTAACAAAGCTAACCGAAGCTTGGTCGTTCTCGGATGGGTTTCCGTTGCCGGGTGTACTATTGGGATCAAATTGATCCGATGCCGTGACCTCGGCTGTGTTGATTCGCGAGCCGGCGGACGTCACTGTACCCCGGAGCTGAAGAGTTGGTGAAAGGCCACTGTTGACACTGCCTACGGTCCAGATGCCCGTCGCATTATTGTAGGAGCCCTGAGAGGCTACCGCCGAAACAAAATTGACGCCGGCAGGTAACTGATCACGGACTTCAACGCCGGTCGCCGCATCGGGGCCAGCGTTGGAGAGAGTGATGAGGAAGTTGACTTGCTGATTTAGGCTTGGCGTCGCGTCGTCGACTGTTTTCGTGAGACTTAGATCAGCCTGTTCGAAATTTTCGAAGTCCTGAATGCGATTCGTCTCACCGACTGTGCCAACGATATCTGCCTGGCCATCCACGTTGGCAGCGCCTGTCAAAATCTCAAGCTCGATTGCGCCGACTTGCGTGAAATCTGCGCCGCCACCACTGGTTGGCTGGAAGCTGGTGAACGGAATGAACTCTTTCTGGGATACACTGCCGCCCGTCTGAGGAATCGCCAGGGTTGCCGTGCTGAAGCGACTTGCGGAACCGCCAATGGCATCATCAGAGTAAAGACGGACTGCAACTTCACCGCCGGGTAAATCGGCACCGATTTGAAGCTGTAGTCCCAACGCATCGGAATTGTTCGTTAGGTCGGTTTGACCCAAGCCTGTGTCTTGGATGTTCGCGGCATCACCATCGATTCCATCCCAAGAAACCCGTCGCTCTCCAGCACCATTCCCCCCCGAGCCAAAAGACAGCAGACCGCCGAGGCCAAGTGTTGTGTCGTTGGCGTTCATCGTGATCACGCCTGTATCGCTGGTGAGGTTGACGTAGATGTCTCGCTCACCACCGATGACTTCAGGCGCGGCGACCGAACTCGAGACGGGACTATTCGTCGTTGGATCGTTAACCAGTTGAGTGGTTTGATTGAACGTATCAATCGGCGTCACGATCATGCCAGCCACATCATCAGCACTGAAACTGATCAATGGTGAAACGTTGCGAAGCAGTGTGCTGCCGCTGGCTGTTTGTGCATCTTGAAGCACGAAATAACCACCGGCGCTAATGCGTCCAAACTTGTAAGTTCCGTCGGTCAGTGTGGTCGTCGACGAGACTTGCGTGTCAGTGCCCTGCTGGAAGATTCCGTCGCCGTTGTCTCGGTGTAACGTCAACGTGGCATTGGCAACCTCTTCGCCCGGGTCATATCCATTGCCCGTAAAGTCGTCAAAGACGAGTCCGGAAATGGATGCGAGGTCCGTCGCGACCAATAGTCGCCGGTTCTCCAAGCACTCTAGAAAAAGCCGCCGCCGCAAACGCCGTTTCGCGTTCGTCCCCGCTCTTCTTTGCATCGCTATCCTGGCATCTCAGAAGAAATCACTTTTCAAGATGCAGATTGTGTGACACACAATAACGCTCAAAACAAGAGGCCTGGGCAGAATAAGTGGCCTGGGATGCAGCGAACGATTGCGAGGTTGGGAGCGACAGGGCGGAATTGCTGTAATTTGAGTAAGACAGGAAGAATAGGGGGACCTTGCGGCCGTTTCGTCCCCGTTTCCTGGTGACATTGAACGTCGAAGCCCCGAATTTTTCTCGGGCGGTTTTCCTTTGGAGATCTCGGTCGTTGGGGCGGATCGCTGGCGATAGCTGACTCGATGCGGGAAGAGCAGCCGCGACACCGAATGCGAAGCGGGCTCCGATCTGTCCCGTTGCGGATCATTCACCGCGGACGCGTCGAGTTGGTGCTTATCCGAAGAGTCGAAGTTCTGACTCGTTAGCGGCACTCAAAGAAAGTTCAAGAAGCTTCCGCGGTCGGCAGCCACACGGTCGGCAGTCAGCGATGAAGGAACCTGAAAGATTGCCGCACGGTCGATAATCACACTCAAGACTTTGTGTTTGGTTTGGCTGAGGAATTAGACTGGCAGCCAGCAGTTTGAGGTTGAGGACAAGCCGGCATGCTGGCTCACGCGCGAGGCATAGGGTCACGTGCTGGAAGCGTTGGATCAACGATCCTCAACGATGAGATTGACCGATAACGATTGGATGACCAGCAGATGACCATGGGTTTCTTGCAACGATGGCTCAGAATTTTCACCCTGACGGCTGGATTTGCAGTCTTTGCGTCTGCGCTCCTCGCCGCAGACACGTTTACGGCTTACGAACCCGATCAAGTCCCACAGAATGTGACTGATCTCTGGCAGCGTTATGACGCCAGGAATGAGCCATTGGACATCAACGTTGTCCAAGAGTGGCGATCTGACGGAGTGGTGACGCGATACGTGACTTTCAAGGTGGGCACTTTCAAGGGAGCCGATGCACGCGTGGCTGCCTATTATTCGTTCCCTGATAATGGCAAACGGAACGCCGCATTCGTCTGGAGCCATGGAGGAGGACAGCGAGCTGAGCGTGGCCGCGGAATCTACTTTGCGAAGCAGGGTTTTGCGACGCTTGACATCAACTGGCTTGGAAGGCCGATGGAGGATGGAATCGATGAGAATACGGATTGGGGCAACGTCGATCCGACTCAAGGGCCCCGGTTTTATGCCAAAGCACTACGAAAAGGTTGGAAGCGGAACCTGCAGCCAGATGAACATTCGATTGATCCGGTTACCAGTCCTCGCAATGCCAACTGGTTTCTGCTGACGGTTGCGGCCCGCCGAGCAATCACGTTTTTGGAACAGCAACCCGAGGTTAACGCGGATCAACTTGGATTCTCTGGGTACTCGATGGGTGGCATGATTACGGCGTTGACTGCGATTGATCCACGTTTGAAAGCAGTGGTCCCATTCGTTGGTGGATCGGGATTCAAGTATGTCGATTTTCCTGGAGGCATCGAAGGCAGTAGCATTCGACCACACTTTCGGGATCTTGAGCTCTACAGGAAAACAATCGATGCCAGTGTTTATTGGCCGCTCGTGAAATGTCCCGTTCTCTTTATCAGTTCCTCGAATGATTTTCATTCTACGTTTGACCGCATTTATCAGTCGATGAAACTGCTGACGCATTCAGATTGGCGAGTCAGCACCAACCTTCACCAGAACCATGGCCCCGGACCGGAGCAGTGGGTGCTGTTGAATCGATGGTTCAATCAGTATCTGAAAGGGATTGAGCAAGACATTCCGGTCACACCGCCTTCGACTTTCAACGTGAAAGACAAGACAGCGACCTTTACCGTCACACCGGCAGATCAACAGCGGTTGCTGGCGACCGAGGTGTACTTCAGCTACGACCCCAATTCACGAACCCGTTTTTGGAACCGGGCCGATTCAAAACATAGTAGGCACAGTTGGTCAGTGAACTTGCCGGTCTACGAAGATCTGCCGCTGTATGTGTTTGCGTTGTGTCGCTACAAGCTCGAACAGAAGATAGAGTTGGAGCGTGGCGAAACCTCGACGTTCGCGTTGAACTCTGTGGAACACTCCATTGTTCCGGAGTACGTAGACTTGCAGGCGTTTGCGAAGATACCCAAAACCCGGGTTGTTTTTGAAGACTTCAGTCATGGAATCCAGGATTGGTCAACAAGAGACCAGCGGAGTATCAAGACGTACAAGTTCCAGAGCCCCGATCTGGACCGTTCGAACAACAAGAAGCTCTTGCTAACGATCGATCCCGATGGAAAACGCTTGGTTGTGCGTTTGAATCTTGGGAGCAGTTTCTTGAGTAGGAAAGATAACCTCGGGGACTTTTCCTTGGTTCGGAATGTCGAAGGACAAGGCAATCAGGAGGTCATCGTCGGTCGAGAAGATTTCAAAAGCGCCGATGGTAAAAAGCTCGAATGGTCAAAAGTTGCAACCTTTGAAATCACGATCGTGGATCGAGCGAGTCGGGCAAAACTTGACCTCACGACGAAAGACGGCCATACCGTGCTGAGGTCGATCCAACTGGTGGACTGAAAGGTGGTTTATGAGCCGTACGTCATGCCAGTCAATCTGGCATCGTTTTAAGTGAAACCACTTCACTCGACCATCAGTTGCTGCAGCAATGTTTTCCCTGGAGCAAGTCACCTGCGACCAGATCACTTTTGCTGCGGAGGTTGCGCGGCGACATCGATCTCCAGCAGGATCCGCGCTCCAGTACACCCGTAGTCTGATGACTGAAAGCCACTGTGCCGAGTGGTGTATCGGTACCATTTGACAACACCGCTATCCAGAACCCCGCGATTATACGACCCTCCACGAGTAATTCGTCTTGTCCCATCCGGAGATGGGAGGCCGCGGGCTGTAAAGGAATTGCGAGCCGTGCTGACATCGGGTGGGGATTGGGGATCAACTCGAGCGGGCACCATCGGAAAGACGTAGGGAAAGTCCTGGACCCATTCTCCTACGTTGCCAAACATGTCATGCAGTCCCCATGCGTTTGCCGGCTTCTTTGCCACCGGTTGACGAGTGCCAGCGGAGTTCGTCTTGTACCAACCGGAGGCGAGAGCGAGTTGCATTTGTTGGGGTTCTGGAAGATCCATGCGTCCGGCGCGGTGAGCGAATTCCCATTCTGCTTCAGTCGGTAAGCGTTAAAGCCGGCCTTTTTCATAGGTCGTCAAGGATTCGCAGAATGCTGTTGCCTCAGTCCAGTTTTGGATATGTGGTCGGCTGTCGACGCCGCTGATCAATTGTTTTTTTGTCAGTGAGGTGTATTGGTCAACTGTTAATTCAGTTTTTCCCAAATAGTAAGGCCGTGTAAGCGTAACGCGGTGAGCTGGATAAAATCTAGTTTGAGGTTCGTTGTATCCCATGGTGAACTCACCCGGTGGGATTAAGACGAAAGTCATTCCAATGGAATTGGTGAATTCGATTGGGAGATTCAACCTTCGTGCCCAGGCACGTTGTTGATCCTGAGCAATGTTCGCCGGGAACGGGGCGATCGCAACTGCTTCCGTAGAAGTAAATAAGCTAAGTGGAGCCCCACCTGCTATGAGCCACAACAACAAGAAGGCGATGCCTGTCCCACCAAGGCTACCGAGTGTGATCAGGAACCATTGTCCCGAAGACTTTTTTTTGTTGTGTCGACTCGGCTTGCCGTCATGTGAGTCCTGGTCGGCTCGGACTTGGATCTGGAGCCCAGATTGTACATTTGCCGCGTCACTTGCGTTTGGAATGCTTTCGACCGGAGTACTTTGGATTGGGACGCTTTGAATTGGGTCCCTTGCGACCGGTGGTGGTGGAACGTGCTCGACGGCAACAGGTATGACCAACGTTTGATCGTACGCTAATTTCCGATCGGCATTCATTAAGCACGACTTCGCTTCAACCAGTTCCTGAAGGACTCGAGTCGCGTCTTCTGGGTGCTTTAATTGATAGTTGCGAACGTGTGCGATTTGCCTGGCGGCAGCCGCCTCAATCACATCCAGATCGGCTTCAAAGATGGTGAGTCCAAGCAACCTGTAAAGATTACAAGGCTGCTCCTTGGGCGGAATGCCGAGCCAGGCGTAGTAAGGATCGAAATCGTCAGGCATTTCTATTTCCGCGAGTGCTTGCATCGACTTAAGGTCATAAGGAACGAAGTCCGCGATCGCGAATGCGGCAGGTGAACACCATGATGTTCAGGGGCAAATCAGGGTTGAGGTCAAGCCACTAATGATTTCTGCCGCCGTTTTTCACAAGTCATAAACGCGTACTTGTAGTGTAGGAAGTATTGGGCTCGAAGTTACGACCGTTTCGCTCGCTTTCGGTAAGGCATCCTGGGTTGGTAGACGTTCAGCATGGTTCAGCGGATGTTTTTACGGATTGAGGGCTAGCTATCTTTCTAACGAATCGTTTTGCGGGCTAACGAAGCTTAAGGAACTCGGGAAAATCATCGCTTTTCGTTTCGCGACGTTTCTGCCCTCGTGGAAATGAGGCCGGTTCGCGTCTGGTCATCGAACGTACGATTTGTCCTTTGCTTAAAAATCTTCAGTCGCGATTCTGATGTCGGCTGTCTGACCGCCGATCAGCGAGACATCTTAAGTGCTCATCATTAGCAGTCAGGGGATTTTCAATCTCACGAAAGCGAATGGTCAGCTGTTGCAACGATCTCCTTTGGCTGGCTGAGTTAAGGTGGTGTCGTGGAATTTGGGCATCAGGGGTGCCGTGGTCAGAGACCACATCTGCTAATTTCAATCCGCCTTCTTTGGTGGGCTGAGTTCAACTCGCGTGTACGGACTCGAGAAATAAGTGGGATAACGGTGCTGTCGGAACTGCAACGTTTTCCGGTGATTGCTGAAGAGATCGATTCGAGATGTTGCCGGATCGATCTTGATTTCTGCGGTCCACGTGCCCTGCTCCGCTTGCCGGACCATCTCCTTGGTATTTTCGTTCGGGATGAGTTCCTTCAGATATCGCGGACTGCCGTCGGGGCCGCGGTCATTGATCCACCAGATGCGTCCCGTTTCCTCACCAGAATCAGGAGCGAATCGAACCGTTACTTTTAGAATGTCATCGTCGATCTGAGTTTGCATCGTCGGCGGTGACAGTAGTGATTCGGTCATTTCG
Source organism: Rubripirellula sp. (assembly GCA_029213145.1). Lineage (GTDB taxonomy): Bacteria > Planctomycetota > Planctomycetia > Pirellulales > Pirellulaceae > Rubripirellula. The sequence continues at coordinate 66,735 of JARGNK010000020.1, forward strand.
TTCGGGAAAAAATGGTGAATCAGTAGCGCGGCCTTATTCTGTTGATCCCGTTCTGTTTTGGGGTGACCTTTCTTTCCGTGTCCGCTGTTGGCTCCGAGGTAGATGGGAATGGAAGGATGCTTTGCGCCGCCCCACGCCAGATCATAGGCGACCATATCATGGGTTCCTGGATGAAAAAGCATTTCGACGCCGCGTCTTCGCAGGTCGTCGAGGTTGCGAGAAATGAAGACTTCATCCGAAATGCCGACGCCGAAGCGTTGCAAGTCCTGCCATGTGTGACCGGAATTGAGTGCGCGTTGGTTGAAATTTGGCCCGAAGTGTCCACCCGAGAAACCACGTTGTTGCCCCCCCTCGGCGCGATGTTGATCCAACGCCTTTGGATCGCACAACCGTAGCGGTGAATCCCAGATTGGTGAGACTGAGGCATGCAACGCTGTCATGCGTTGATCGTGAATGATCGCCATGGATGGCGACGCGCCGTTCTTTGAAGAACCGGTCACCGCGATCTTGCCTTCTTGGAAATGCTCTTTCTCCGCATAGGCGGTTGTGATGGCTCGCATCAGTGTTGCTGGCCAAGCCCAATATTGAATCTTGTGATGAGGGTTCAATGACTTGGCAAATCTCGCTTCTGAAGCTCCACCCAGTTCGGCTTGCCCGTAAGACCCGGGTTCTTGCACGACCGTCATGACCAATCCAATGCCGCCGGCAAGTAAGTCGAGGTCCACTCCTCGCGGGCTGATGTGACGTTCCAATTTTCGAGGTGAATTTCCACCGGTCAGGTGAAATCCACGAGCCTTTCGATCCGCCGGAACAATCATCCGTACTGGCACTCGGTATTCTTGGCCCGGCCAGATTTCACCAACACTGATCGTGACTAGTTTTTGGCGAGTCACAATCGGCCCTTGAACGGTTTGCCACGGTTGCTCGACTTGAATTTTTAGTGTTGTCGGATCGCGAATAGCATCCATGTCAAAAACCTCCCAGGCTTGGGCGGTCGTTGATAAAATCAGACTGATTCCGAGCAAACGAAGCGTGATCAATGGAGTCATCCTGATGTCAGCCTCAACAAAGGTTGCTATGCCAAGACTGCAAATTGCAGTTTCGAAAAGAATGATATGAAAGGTTCTTTCACGACAGATTATTGATCGGTCACTTCAAGGCTGTGCCAGTAGGCAGCTTCGAAGGCCCAATCACTTGCGCGGTTTTCTAATTCGATTCGGATCGTCTTTCCCGCGTATTCGGTCAGATCGATTTGCGTCTCTTGCCACTTCGAGTCTTCGATCGGCCTTTTCAGAACTTCGTTACCATCGATCCGCACGACGAGTGTCCAGTTGCCGTCGGGATGATTGTTCACAGCAAACTTCAGGACGGTTTTTTTTCCCGGTGAGATCCTCAGACTGCGAGATAAAACGCAGGGAATCTCTCGACTGAGAGGGTGGGTGAGCAAGACGTTGCTTCGTCCGTTCCACTTTGCACGTAATCCAGGTTTCATTCCTGGTCCGCCCCACGACTTTACCGTCCAGCCGGGCGCAAACTTCTTGACATCTGCAGGCAGGTTCGCAGCCTTGCGGTTTGCGACCCGTGCCCCTGGTGCAGGTTTGGAGGTCGCTGTTTTGGGATAGGGCATTTTTGCGTCGACTTGATTTCGCCACTGATGAAGCTGGTCTTTCAATTTTCGCGCAAGATCTGGTTTTGATTTGGCGAGATCGTTTTGTTCGCCGATATCAGTCGCCAAGTCGAAGAGCTGGGTGGTTCCATTTTCGTAGTATTCAATCAGTTTGTATCTTCCGGATCGAATCGCCCCATTCGGACTTTGGAATCCATGGTTGCTGTAGTGGGGGAAGTGCCAAAAGATCGGTCCGCGGTCGTAGGATTCCCCTTTCAACGCCGGGACAAAGCTCCTGCCATCGATGTGTTGCTGGGGAAGCGCGGGAAGGTCCAGCATGTCCAGCAGGGTTGGGTAGTAATCGGTTCCCGTAACGACGGCATCTGAAGTTGTGTTCGGTTGGATCTGCCCTGGCCAATGAACGATCAGTGGGACGCGGATACCACCTTCATAATTCCAGCCCTTGGCGCCGCGAAGCGGCAGGTTTGAGCTGGAGAACCGCGTGTTGAGTGTCTCGACGGAATGGTGGATGCCGCGGTATTGGTTCGATGCAGCCATCCCACCATTGTCGGACGTGAAAATAATAATCGTATTTTTTTCGAGTCCGAGTTCTTTCAGCTTCGCGCGGATTCGTCCCAGGCTTTCGTCGGTCGCTCCGACCATCCCGGCAAACTCGACGTTGTCCTGTTTTTGTTTGACCCACCATACACGCGCGTTTTGGTGCGCCGTGCTGTTGTCGTTCTCTGCGATTGCAGTCAGTTGATCAGCGGAAAGGGGTGGTCCGTCCGGATTCGGTTCGAGGATGTAATCTGGTCCTGTTTGGGGCGGCATCGCGTCAAGTTTCTCTGTGTATTTCTTGACGAGATCTTTGCGGCCTTGAATCGGATCATGGACGGAGAAGTGTTCCAGGTGGACAAAAAATGGTTTGTCTTGATTTCGTTCAATGAAATCAATGGCGGCGTCTGTAAGTTTATCGGTGTGATAATCACCTTCTTTCGCGGGCAACGTTTCGTCGTAATCCTATCCAAACGGATAGTAGTACGATCTGACCCATCCTGTGATCGCTTCGTCGAACCCGTATGTCTTGGGATCTTTGTTCAGATGAGCCTTGCCGTAGTTTGCTGTCGCGTAGCCGTGTTGATGCAACGTCTCTGCCAGTGTTTGTTCTTCCTCTGGCAGGGCGGTGAGCTTTTCGCCGTGGTGAAGTTTCTCGTAGTCCCGTTCGGGACGGCCACCTAGCCATTCGGTCAGGTTTGTCCGGGCTGGGTATTTGCCAGTCAGGATGCTGGCCCGACTGGGCGAGCAAACGTGGCAAGTTGAATACGCATTATTGAACAGGACACCTTCCTGGGCTAACTGATCAATCGCCGGAGTCTCATAGAACTGGCTTCCATAGCAACCAACATCTCGTTGCCCGAGGTCATCAACCAAAAAGAACACAACATTCGGTTTTTGTTGTGCAGTGGCAGTAATCTGCAGTGCAATTGCTAAAGCAATGATTAAGGAAGTTCTCATTCTTCAAGTTCCACACAAGAGATCAATGATTGCTGTGCCACGTGATCGATCATTGTGGCGGAAAACCCACGGCGAGTCACTGCAGGTTGCGCCCTTTCGAGCGAAACACTGTCACGCAACTGCGACTCCAGGCCAGCCAGTGAGCCGCAAGACGCTAGCCGCAGGTGCTTTCATATGTCCGGTGGCTGACGCCACGCCGCTTACAGACTCAGAACCAGTTTCAGGTGAGGCACCTACTTTAGTTGCTTGCCAGATCTTACCGTGGACTACATATAAAGTGAGAATGTTTTAGAAAAGCGGCTCGCTCATTTCGCGATTCATCGCTTCCCATCTTTCGATCATCTCGGCTAATCGGTCAGGATCTTCAGTCGCCAGATTCTTTGTTTCAGCGAGATCTGTGGCTAGGTTGTAGAGTTCCCATTTTGCTTTCTTCGGGCTGACCCGGCCTCCCATGCGAACAAGTTTCCAGTCGCCGTGACGCATGGCCGTCTTGCCACCCTGCCGCCAAAAGAGAGTTTCGTGGGGGCTGCTGTTGTCTTCGCCGGTCAGATAGGGGATTAGGTTTACACCTTCGACCTTGCTAGGGACTTCGGCACCGGAGATCGCCGCGGCAGTCGCAAAGATGTCCATCGAACTCACCGCTTGGTGATAAGTATTGCCGGCAGGTAATTTTCCTTTCCATTGAACCATGAAGGGAACTCGTATCGCGCCTTCGTACATCTGGCCCTTTGATCCTCGTAGTGGCAGATTGGAGGATGTCAGTTCTCGTGTTGGCCCGCCGTTGTCGCTCAGGAAGAAGACGAGTGTGTTATCTTCGAGACCAGACGACCTTAACTTCGCCATGACGGCACCTACACTGTCATCCATGTTGGCGAGCATTGCCGCAAAGATGCGTCGGTGGATATCGTCGATGTGAGCAAACTTCTCCATGTACGCCTCCGCACCTTGCAGCGGACTATGAACTGCGTTGTAGGCGAGATATAGAAAGAACGGCTTGTCGTCATGACGGTCGATAA
>JARGNK010000229.1:0-2356 GCA_029213145.1 Rubripirellula sp.
GGGAAGAGGGTAATAAGGGTGGTGAATTCCATCGCATTGAACGTGCGTATGGAAGCTTTGCTCGTAGTTTCACCCTTCCAGAAGATGTAGATGCAGAGCAAATCGATGCAGAGCAGAAAGATGGGATGCTTTACGTGCATCTGCCGAAACATCGCAAGCCGCCGTCCAAGTCCATCGAGGTCAAGGTAAAATCGGCATCTGGTAGTTTCGCGGACGCTTTGAAGCCACCGGCAGGTTAAGAGTTGGCAGTCTGCCTTGAAACGCTCGGGGCTTGTTTGTTCTGTTTGCGGGGCAATCGTATTCGGCTTGTCCGGTTGCAACTATGTTGTAACTTGCCCCGAGATAGCCCAGTTGAAATATCCCTCGATGCCTGCCTGGGTGGCAAGTGTGTTATCGCGTTCTAGGATCTTGCGAAAGTGTTTGCGGGTTTCTTCATCCCATCGGTGTTGTATAAGTTCCTTTTGTGGCCATGGGTCGGAAAAGAATTTGTCGTATAGCGGTGTCCCGCGGTGATCCTTGAACCGCATGTAGAGCGCGACCGCAGGATTGTCATTCGCATAGGGGCATTGTGAGAGATTTCCGATCTGTTGGAATCCCATTACACGCTGATAGAGTCTTGCATGTTTTGGGTGCATTACAGCGACAAGTGCGTCAATGCCGCGAACGTGGCATACCTGTGCCAGCAAGCGGCCGAGCTGGATAAATGCATCCATGAATCGTACAGGGGACTTGCGGCGGTCCGCCAAGCAGCCGATTTCAGCAATCCGCAGTCCCTGGTCGCGCAAGCTTTGGATTTGCTCTGGGTACATCGTTTGCATCGGTACCCCCAAATAGCCGTCGCCGAACATCGAAAGGGTTGATGTGACTGTCTCGTCCAGTTTCACCACGAGTACTTCGGAGGTTGGGAGCAGATGGTAGGGCGTGAGGCGAATACCACTTGGTGTTTGCTCGGCCAGGCCTGCTTTGTAGTACGACTCAAATACTAATCGAAACGACTGTGTCAGTTCGTTGCGTGACCGCGCGAGGCAAAATTTGAGTTGTCGCATTGCATCTTTTGAAACCTCGCGCTGCTTGGTCTTCGTAATTTGCATGGGAACAGTTAAGAAACGCTGATGAGGGACCGCTGCAGGAGGGCGTCTTCGCAGTGGTCTAGAAGTTCTTGCCTCCTACCCAAACCTCTCGCCCGACGAGTAGACCCTAGCCCGGAAACATTCGCTTTGCTTTGATCCTGAATCAATTCACTGGTGAATCAGGGTGGATTGTGAGGGTGGTGGTGAGGTTGCGGATCATCGGGTTGTGCCATCGCTATTTCCCTCTTTCATTCGTCCACCAAGGAGGGCGATTAGAGGATGGCCCGGCGGCTGCAATCGAAATTGCAATTTCAGCACCGGCCGCTTCGGCTGGTCTCGAAGCCCTGCCCCGTCTGAAGAGCCAAGTTCAATTGGCAGGCCGATTCCGAACTCAAGGCATGAAGTTGTGGGTAACGAGATTCGTCCTCTCGTTGCATCGCAGTTTGAATGGAGCTGCCTTCTTGGCCAACTGTGACCTCTGTGCAGCGCCGCCGTCTTTAGGAGGGCATGCCTCAAGCCGGCTTAGCCCCGATCTGAGTTCAACGAACCTCGGTGCGAGGTGGAAAACATTAGTTTGATGTGGGGATTACTCGGTTTGGAGTGGAGGGTACTCGGGTGGAGGATGCTGGTGCTTGTCTTGATGTGGGGGTTGCCCGTATCAGTGTGGTGGTTGCTCGTTTTGGTGCGGTTGCTACTCGTTTCGGCGCGGTGCTTACTCGTTTCGGTGCGGGGGTTGCTCGTTTCGGTGTGGGGGTTACTCGGTTCGGTGCGGGAGGCCGCCCGTAATGGCGGGAGGTATCAAGGTGGTTAGTGTAGATTGCGGGTCGTTTAAGGAGGCGAATTGCCCGATAACTCGTCGGCTTGCACGTGTCTGTTAACCACCCATCGCCGACGGCGTTTTATTGAGGCCTTCGCGAGTTACTGCGAAGAGAAAGATGGGTTTGAACTGCTAATGGATTTCAATTTGTCGCTCAAGCGATTCGACGCGTTGTTCGAGCTGAGAAAGTTTGCCAGCCATTCGGAGGACCAACTGCCTGAGATCTTGTTCGTTCATTTCTGCCAAGGCATCAGCGACTGAAGATGATTTGTCCTCTGAGAATTGCTGGACGCGAGGTGACCATGCGGCGATTTGCTCCTTGACGGCTTCGATCTGCTTGCGGACTTGCGGCATTAGTGGATGCCGTGCCCCCATTGATGCTTCAGAACGACGCAGTTGCCGTAATTCTTTAGCGAGTTCTCGCCCTCGCTCCGTAAGAAGCAGTGCGGGTGGGATCTCACTTTCATCG
>JARGNK010000229.1:2383-9577 GCA_029213145.1 Rubripirellula sp.
TGTGAGGGTGCAATCGCCGCAGCAGCGAACAGCATCAGGATAGCGGCGATTGAAGAGCGGAATCTTGCTTTGAAAGTTTTCACGTAACTCATCCAATCCTGGAGATATCAACATAAGTAACGACGGAGTTTGAATTTGTGCCATCGTTCTGGCTTCGGCCTTTTCCTCGAATTATGGCACGCAAAGTGCCGATCAAAAAAGACGAGAGAAACGTAATACGGATATGTGTTTCGTAAGCTAGGCTTTCCGATGAAAGGTGTTCGGTCGTTTTAATACCGGCGAACGTCACATCAATCTTGTTGCCAGAGAGTATGAAGGCATACAATGAAATTAGATGAATCGCGGATAATTACCTGTCATTGTCGTAGGAGGCGCTGATGTTGATCCCAATCTTGGCATTCATCGCCGGCATTTTCGCCATTTCGACAGCCGCCGTAATCTTTTTGGCCGTTAATGCTCCCTCGCTTGATGACGCTTCAAGCAGTGTTAGAGCAGGTCATAAGTCCTACCGCCAACAATTAGCCGGGCCGAAAGGTCGACGGACAAGCGGTAAAACTGTTCAGCGCGGGATTATCAATCGGCCGCACTTGGCGAAATAGTCCGATAACAGGTGGCGACTGCGAGAGGCTCGACCTCAAAACCTGTAATTTCTTGTTCTCTGCTTAAGACCGACTCACCTCGATAAATAGTCTCTCTGGCCAACGTGTCACGTCAGGCATCGGGACTGATTTGTTTTACGTTGCAGGCTGCCAGCATGGTGGGGTTCAGCGAGCTATTCTTTTCGGGGGTGGGTTTCCACTCCAGAATTAAATGGCGGGTCGGGTGGCGATGATGGATGAGAAAGAGATATCACAATTGGGCAGAGGGGATTCCCCACGGGGTCTAAGTCTTGCATTAGGCGGTGGCGGTGCCCGCGGAATTTGTCATTTGGGTGTGATGCAGGCGGTTAGGGATCAGGGCTTTCACGTTGATCACATCAGCGGAATCAGTATCGGGGCAATTGCAGGGGCGATGTGCGCTACTGGGGAATCGATCGAGACGATTCAAGCCAAGACATTGGATTTCGTTCATTCAAATGTTTTCAGGCGTTGCCGGAGTCAGATGTTTGGTTTGACGCCCGCCCAGGGTTATCAGGGCAACGGTTGGTTGCAGCGTTTTCGCAAACTCTTGGCAGCCCCCAAAAGTATGGCTCGAGCACTTCGGTCAACTGCGCTATTGCCTGCATCGGTCCTGCATACCGTGGTGGATGAATTGTTGCCGGACACCGCCATTGAAGACTTGCCGGTGCCTTTCAGTGTCGTCGCGGTGGATGTGCTGAGTGGGCAACGAGTCGTGATCGATCACGGATCGTTGCGGGATGCGGTTCGTGCTTCCTCATCAATCCCAGGAGTCTTCCCGCCGGTAGCTTGGGAGGGGAAGTTGCTGTGCGACATTGGCGTCTTTGAAACCGTCCCCGTCGCGACCGCCAAGCACCGCGCAGGCGATTTGACTGTGGCGGTTGATGTGTCGGATCAAGTCGTTGCAATTGACGGGTGCAACAACATTCTCGAGGTCATGTCGCGAATGCAACATCTAGCTGAGAGTGAGTTGCGGAATTATTCCTTGTCGCATGCAGACGTCGTGGTGCGGCCCGCGATCGGTCGCCGAGCTTGGTATGATTTCAAGAAAACAGGCTCGCTAATATCCCTCGGCTACCAAGCTGCGGTTGAATCGCTGGCAAAACATGTGGGCACGCCTATTGTCTCGCCTGTGCCGGCTTCCGTGATTAGCGCAGCATCCCAGGCGGTGTAGCCGGGTCGCTTGGGTTATCGCCGGCTGAACCGCTCGATATCTTGCAAGATCTTTGTCGGAGTGCGATCGATATCCATTGTCATCGGAACAAAGTAATCTCCACCGCGCAAAGTGGATTGACCGAGTGCACGGAAGCCCATTCGTTCGTACATGCTTTGCTTTGTTGCCAATCCTGTGATCAGGATATGGGAGAAATGATTTGCGGTCGCGTATTTGAAAACTTGTTTAGCGAGGCCACCGAACACGATTCCGAACCGATGTGACGGTTCGACAGCAAAGATTCTTGCTTCCAAGCAGGGTCCCTCGAGTTCACTCAGCTTATGGGGATCATCCAGTGCTTTGGCGATCGAAAACTCGGGGCCGCCATGGACCGCTATCATACCGCAAACTTGCTGTTTAAAGACAGCAATGAAGTAGATGTTGCGCTCGTGAAAACGGTCAACGAGCGACAATTGTCCGGGATCTTCATAGCGGGGAACTTCTAAAACAAACGTCCGATAGAGCAAGCGATTCACTTGCTCCTGTTCGGCCTTTGTGTCGAGTTGCTTGAAGCAATAGCGATGGGAATGGCGGTGAGTCATCGAAACTATATTAGCTCACTCCGCTACTCGTTGATCCGTGGCAAATCAGATACGCCGGTGAAAAAGACGTTTTTGGATGGAGGTGGTCGTCCAATCTTTCATTACCACGCTGTAAATCGATGAATCGCAGCCACGACGGGGATTGAAGCAATGACCTGTCGTCCACCAGTGTCATTTGTCATCGCTACAATTTATTTTTTGGAATTTGGCTTTTTCAATTCGCGAGAGCCGCGGCCGTGTGTGGAATCATTGCATCAAGTTACAAGGTGTTGGCGATCATGAAGAGGTTATGGTGTTTGCTGTTTTGCTTTGTGGTGTGCACAGGCCAAGCCAGTCGGTCGGAATCTCCCAATATCATTTTGATCTTTGTCGATGACATGGGGTACGGCGACTTGGGCTGTTATGGCAGTCAGATAAATCGCACACCGAATCTTGATCGGATGGCAGCAGAAGGCCAACGTTGGACAAGTTTCTATTCGTCGGGTTCCGTTTGTGTGCCATCGCGTCGCGGCTTGATGTCGGGGCGACACCCTGCGTTGATGGGTAAGCAAAATGCCTTGGTCCAATCTCGAGACCAACTGATGGCGTCGGTGCTGAAGCAGAAGGGGTACGCAACAGCGATCCTTGGGAAATGGCATCTTGCCGGGTATCCCAAGGATTTTACGGCCAGTCCGATGCATCCTCTGGAGTGCGGATTTGACTATCATTTTGGTACACCGGGAAGCAACGATGTCCCTGCCCCGCCAGGCACTGTTCAAAATCGAGAATTGTTTGATCGATGTGATCGCTTCACCTTTAATGTTCCGCTGATCCGCGGCAGAGAAGTCGTCGAGTTTCCAGCGAACCAAGAGTTATTCACTCAGCGGTACACATCCGAGGCGGTCAAGTGGATCGCGCAGAACCAAAATCGCCCGTTTTTTCTTTATCTTGCTCATAACATGCCGCATGCACCGGTATTCGCTTCCAAGGCATTTCAGGGAAAGAGTCCAGGCGGGCGTTATGGTGACGTTGTCGAGGAGATCGATTGGTCGGTTGGGCAAGTGTTGAAGGCGGTCAAGGAGGCAGGGATCGATGAAAAGACACTCATCGTTTTCACCAGTGACAACGGTCCTTGGTCGATGTTTGAAGTGCATGCGGGAACCGCTGGGCCGCTGCGTGGTGAAAAGGGAACTTCCTGGGAAGGTGGTTTTCGTGTGCCAGGGATCTTTCGCTGGCCCGGTAAGATCAAGCCGGGGTTGATTGACGAAATGGCAGCGAACTTGGATTTGCACGCTACCTTCACCTCACTGATTGGTGCTGAAAACGATCGTGATCAACCTGGATACATCTCCCAGGATTTCTCCGGCGTATTGCTTCGCGGTGAGACTAGCCCAAGAACACAGTGGTACTATTCTGGTGCTGCGGTCGCGTTTCGAAGCGGCGACTACAAGATTCACCTAAGTTCCAAAGATCGCTCATCGAACCCGGATACGCGCGGCCGCGAGCAAGTCACGCCACATGATCCCCCGCTGTTATTCGATCTGTCGAAGGATTTAGGCGAACGGAACAATCTTGCGGCAGAGCAACCACAACGGGTGAAGCAATTGTTGATTGAGCTGGAGAGGTTTCGCAGTAGGCAAGAGGACTCAATCGATGGCGAGGGGAATGATTGAATTGCCTGTCAGGGGTGAGCTGGATGGTCCCGGTTGGCTGGGTGTCTCTAGTTGGCTGGGTGTCTCGATTTCCCAGAGTGTTATTTGGTCGTGGTTTCCGCAAATGGCCAGCCGCTCTCCACTTGGTGAAAAACGCATCGACTTGATCCCCTGTCCCTCCAGATCCCAAACGCTCTGTGGTTGCCAGGTTTCGGTATCCCAGAGGATCATTTGGCTATCGCCACAGCCAGTCGCCAAGGTGGTTCCATCGGGTGAAAAATCGAGGGACCGGACGGACGAATTATGCACCGTTAGCTCCGCTAATGGCGAGAGTGACGTCGTGTCATAAATTCGAACGATACCATCTCTGCATGATGCGGCTAGCAGGGTACCGTTTGGCGAAATTGCCAGTTCAGTGATTCGGCTGCCGGTCCCTGGTTGCCGCTTCCTCGGTTGCAGGCTGTTTGTATCCCACTTCGAGAGATCCCCGTTGTAATCGGCGATGAACAGAACTGGTTCGGTCGGTGCCTGGATAATGGCGGAGCACCGTTGCTTGTGCCCAGCGGCATGGAATTGTGATTGGTTCGTTTCCAAATCGAGCACCCAGAGCGACCCGGCCCGAGAGATACCAAACAGTTGGCTTTGGTTGTGGGAGACAACGAAATCAACGATCCGCTCTTTCAATACAAGATCGATTTGCCCGGGTACACCACGCACAAGATCCCAACTCTTGAAGCGATTTGCTGTCAGAGCAAAAAATACAATCGATCCGTCCTTGGCTATTTCTGCATCGGTTACAGGGCTTGGTTGCACCGGTAATGATTTGGTTAGCTTGCCGCTTTGGGTGTCGTATATCTCTAGGTTTCCTGGTTCACTGCAAGTTAGCATCGAATGATCATCGGTGAATCGAATAATTTCGGCTCTCGGTTGGGTGAGCGAAATTTGTCTCGGGACTTCTGGTCGTTCGCTACGAAAGATGGATGCATTTCCCGACGCATCACCAATAAAAATCTTTGCCTCATCATTTGACATGCAGACCGCAGTGACCGGACTTGTTCCAAGATGCAGGAGTGTCGATTTTTGATCTTGATCAATCAAGTCGACACGATTGCGTTCCCCCAGTCCAATTGTTAGCTCGGTGGACCCAAATAAAACGCAATTAATGTGGGCACCGAGGCCATCCTGTCGGTGGATTCGGGTGCCAGTTTCTCGATCCCAGACACTCACGTGGTGATGGCTCCTGCCGCCAGCAATGAATCGACCGTCACGACAGAAGAATGCCTTTTGCAAGCCTGTTGTTCCCAGGTCAATTGACTCAACAACGCTGCCATCGGAAAGTTGTATTACTTTGGCAATGCCATTTGCAGCCATCGCATAGAGTGCCGTCTCATCTGGGCTGAAGCGAAGCCCGATGATCGGTGCGTTGCCGACTTCGAATTCCGCTGGCGGGGCATCGATATTGTCCCAGACACGCAATCGTCCCTGCCCAATACCGATGGCTAGCTTACCGGTGTGTGAAAAAACAACGGCACGTCCAGGTTCACGAGTTCCTGAGCAGAGCTTAAAACTCTCACCTCGCTCGTGATCATACAAAGTCATGCTCCTGTTCTCTTTTCGAAAGACAACTTGGTTTGAGCGAGGCCCTAACGCCAGTAACGTCGGATGCGAGATTTTTTCCTGGATGGCGCTGAGAATTGCTAGGTCAGTGCTGTCACGAAGCTCAATGGTGTTATTTGTTGCCATGGCAACCACGGAGTCATCTTGCGAAAATGCTGCAGCCAAGAGAGGGCCACGTTGCATGACACTTTTTTTAATAATCCACCTGGACTGCCGTTCAATTAGTTTCCAGGCAAAGTTGCGACGGTCATTCGGGATCAATGTTTCGTCAAGTAGCAACGAACGCGTCAGGCTCGGGTTAGAGTGGCGAGTGAGGCCCGTTCTCATCAGGGTTCGATTTACCGTGGAGAGTTCCGCCAAGCGGAGCGATTCACTCAGTTCACGATTGACATTGGTGAGTTGATCATAGCTTTGCTTCAGCAATTTAGCTTGCCGACGAATTTCACGTTCTCGCTGATATGAATTCGCTGTCGACACTAATGCTGCAATCGTCGTCAGCAGCAAAAGCAATGCTGTCGCTGTCACGGCCAAAGCGACATTCAAATGATCCCGATACCATCTTGCACAAGTAAATAGTATCGTCGGTCGTTTTGCATTGATCGGTTGGCCGGATGTAAATAGTCGAAGATCTTGTGTCATCTCCTCAAGGGATTGGTATCTGTCCTCTGGCCGTTTTTCGAGCGATTTTCCGAGAATGGTTTCCAAATCGCCCTTCAACGCGCGATCCACTTTCCCAATGGGTGTGGGCGGGTGTTGTGTTACGGTGTTGGCGATGTCGATCAATGCTTTGTCACCGATGTCATAAGGCTTCTGGCCACAAAGCATCTCGTAGAGTATCAGGCCTAAGCTGTAGATATCGCTGCGATGGTCGGTTCGGTAACGATCCGATTTGAACTGTTCGGGACTCATGTACATTGGAGTGCCGATCATGTGCCCGGTGCGAGTCATTTCAGCGGCTGTCGTATTTGGATCGATCAACCGTGCCAAGCCGAAGTCAATTACCTTGATGTTGAGTGATCGGGTGACCAAGACATTGTTCGGTTTAAGGTCACGATGCACGATGTCGTTTTTGTGGGCACAGTTCACCGCATCGGCGATATCCAAAAACATGGAAATTCGCTTTGCAAGAGGCAGTTCCTCACGCGAATGTGATCCGATAAATCGATCTAGCCGCTCGCCGTCGACGTACTCCATTGTGTAGTAGGGCTGGCGACCATAGCCAATGTCCGCAATGCCTGTTTCGAAAATTCGTGCGATGCCGGAGTGTTCAAGGGTGGCCAGTAGATCGGCTTCCAGCTGGAAGCGCTGTTGAATGTGAGCGTCGCAGTGTGACAGCTTCAGTAATTTCAATGCCACTCGGCGACTTGGCGACAACTGCTCACAGAGAAAAACGTTGGAACTGCCACCTTGCCCCAGAGGTCGGATTACTGAAAAGCCCGCAATCGACCGAAGGCTAAGTAAGTGGAGATCTACGGTGGGATCCGCCGGTTCGTTATCCGGGAAATCAGAGCAGCCGTTCTGCGAGGCTATCGAGGGCGTTGGCGAATCACTCATGCCTCCGAGTATAGCAGCAA
>JARGNK010000230.1 GCA_029213145.1 Rubripirellula sp.
AATCCCAACGACCGCAGGTAATTCCAAACCTTTGGCGACGATTGCGGTGTGTCCACCTGGCCCACCGATTTCGGTGCAGAAACCTTGGACATAGCGGCGATCCAGATTGGCCGTTTCACTAGGGGTCAAATTGTGCGAGAGGACCACAACGGGTTCGGACAGATCGCTGAGTGGTTGTCGGTTGACCGCCCCCAATTCAAGCAACAACTGCTTTTCGATATCGAGCACGTCCTCCGCCCGATCTGCCAACAGTGGATTATCCAAGCGACGCAACGCAGCAGCATAGTTATGCAGAACGCGATTTACCGCGTAGGCCGCCGACTGAAATTCCTGACGCACGCGTCGCCCAAGCTCAGCCTGCAGGCGTGGGTCGTGCAGCATCTGCAATTGGGCCGCGAAGATATCGCCGGTGTCCTCGCCAGCAACTGCCGCTGTCTCCATGCGGCTCGATTCCAAATGCTCCGAAACCGCATCAACCGCATCGCGCAGACGCACATACTCACCCGCCGCTTGATCGGCGGCGAGGATGATGCGGGGAATGCGATAGCCATCGGCGTCCAGCACTAAGGCAGGACCAATAGCCACTCCCGGCGAGACAGGGATGCCTTGAAATTCGAGCATCGTATTTCGATGGATCGAACCTCACGAACCAACTGTGGCAACCGCTGCACTGGCGACACCAACGAAGCATCGATGGCGTTTGGCAGCGTTTCAGCGAGCTTAAGGATCGTGAGGCAGTCCATCGTGTGTGCGTTTATGGATATTGTGGTGGTGAAGTGACAGCAATCGAGATTTCGATCTCAACCACTGCGTGCAACCGACCGGTCATGAATCAACCGCCGGTTCCACTCCCCTGACCAAATCGGTCTCATCAAATCCCGCGTCGAACAGCTGGGCAATCGATTCCAACGCCTGGCCGGCGTCATCACCCTGGGCCGTTAGAGTCAACTCGGTGCCTTGTGCGGCACCAAGCGTCAATAACGAAAGGATGCTTTTGCAATCGACGAATTCGCTATCCTTGCCAATCATGATTTCAGCAGTGAATTTGTTGGCAGTACGCACCAACATATCGGCGGGCCTGGCATGCAGGCCTTCCGGATTGTTCACGGTCACGATTCGGCGAAGCGGGGCGTTATTCATTAGCCAGAAACAAATTGGTTATCGTCTGCTTCTTTTAGCAATTGATTGATGTCGTCAGCCGTCTTGCTCTGCTTGAGGAACCGGCAGAATGTTTCGTCGCGAAGCTGTCGAGAAATGTTCTCGAGTGCACGAAGATGATCTCCCGGCCGTTCCGGTGGACTGATCAGCAGAAAAAACAACTGAACTCGCTCGCCATCGAGCGAATCAAAGTCAACGCCGCCTTCGCTGACACCAACAGTTCCGACCAACTTCTGAACGCTTGGATGTTTTGTATGCGGAACCGCGACGCCTCGACCAATGCCGGTGCTTCCCAATTCCTCTCGCTTCATAATGGAAGCGACGATGTCTTCTTGCTGGTCAGCTTCAATCTCGCCAGCATCCAAGAGAGCTTGAACCAATTCTTGGATCACCGCCTCCTTCGTTTCAGCCTTCAATTCCGCTCGGATAGCGTCCTTCGTAATAAAATCTGAAAACTTCATCTCAATGTGATTCCTTGTTGGATGTCCCATGTAGGAGTTGTTTTGTTATCTCCGCGCTCGTGAATCAATCCTCGTCACTCAGGCGGTTCGCTTCAGTCGAATGCCGATCGAGAATGATCGAGAGTCCTTGAAAATTGAGCGGAAGCAGAAACTTTTTTTGGCCGCATCGGAATCAGAAGCGCCCAGGAGAACCCCGGGTCTAGTCTTCGTCTGACGCCGCCGGTGTATCGATGTGTTTGTGTCCGGTGGCTCGATGCCCCGTCTTCTTTTCTTTCAAACGACGCAATTGTTGCTCGATTTTATGGAGCGAAACATCAAATGCTGAGAGCACAGTGTTTGCCTCGCCTCGCGCGACACAATCATCCGCGTGCTCAGCCGAAACTTGAATTTCCACCTCAGTCTTATCTGACTGCTGCAGGTCGACCGTCACTTCGATCGCGTTGATCCGGTCAAAAAGGCGGCGAAGCTTTTCAGCTTTCTCTGTGATCATTTGTTGATCCCCTGCCTGAAGGCTGCCGTGACGCGCCGAAACATTGACCTGCATGTGGTGATTCTCCCTCCGGTGACATTGATCGCGGGGCTTGATGAGCGACGATCTATGGAGTCGCCCCAACCCGCGTCAAAAAATACGAATGAGTGGTGTTTTGAACATCGCCCAAGCATACCCCCCGATGGTGGAAATCGCCAAGGGCACGCTCAGCTAACCGTCAGCATAAGCGAGATCGGCCTCTGGGGATAGCGATCCTTTCCCGATGGCTCGGCCCCGCCTTTCCAAGCCGGTTTTTGAAGGCATCGGCTCGCCAGCAGATGCCGCATCGACAAACCCGAAATGCCCGTACTTTCTGGCCTTTCCGGGGCTTTTCCCGCCTCTTTTTCCGAGCATTTCCGCCCCGGCGACAAACCGCTAATCTTTTCAGGATTACCCCAATCAGCCGACTCCGCATCAGAGATCTCCATATCGAAAAGCCCAAAAACAGGACTTGAGCCTGGCATTTCACAGGAGCAAAACCGGCATTTCACTGGAGCAAAACCGGCGTTGCAACAGAGCAAAAATTGGGCCGAAAAGGGGACAACGCCCCGTAAAGATTGCTTGATCGACAGGGACGGCCTCGGAAAAACTCCTGTGGAACGCGATAACGACTTCTCCCCATGACGATTAACGATGGAAGTGGTATTCTCTTCGTTCGAGTAAACCGTCCCCTCATCCTCCAATACCCCCTATTGCTCTATGGCCCGCAAGGTCGTCAGTCGGAAGGCGTTAGCCGCTGAAGCGGAAGCTGCTGAGAAACTTGGTGCATCCAAGAAGAAAAAGGCAGCCAAAAAAACTACACGGAAGTCGAAGAAAAAGGCTGCTGCCGACGTCCGAATGAAGCTCTACTGGGGTGTTTTTAGCCAAAACCTAAAACGCGTTGCAGTTTTTGAGTTTGATCAAAAGAAGGAGGCTCAAAAGCGGGCGACCGAATTGAGCAAGGGAGGAAAATCCCCCCACTTCATCCAAAAGGTGAAGGAAGAGATCGCGGTCGAATAACCGCCAATGCCCGTGACACCGCCGTCACACGACTCCGCAGTCGCCGTTAGCGACTCCCTGGATTCAAGCTCGCGTCGCCGCGTTCCCGCGGAATGGGAACCCCAGGCGTGCGTTTGGCTTGCGTGGCCCCATAATCGGGAAACTTGGCCCGGCCGCTTCGAGCCGATTCCTGCGTTCTACGCCCACTGGGCAATTCTCGTCGCCATGTCGACGCCGGTTCGAATCTTGGCCGACGGCAGCGGTGACGGGAGTGTTGCGGACCAATGCCGGCGTGCATTCGGTGGCGGCTTGCCAAATGGCATCAGCATCGTCGATATCCCGACCAACGATTGCTGGATCCGTGATTATGGCCCCACTTTTTGCTACGACCCACCAAGCAATTCGATTCAAGCGATCGACTGGTGTTACAACGCTTGGGGAGGAAAATATCCTCCGTGGCACGACGACAACGCCGCAGCGGAGAAGATGTGTCGCAGCGCTGGAGTTGCGGCCCAACAGGGTGGACTGTGCATCGAAGGCGGCGGCATGGAATTCGATGGTCGCGGAAGGATGCTGACGACCGATTGCTTCCTAACCCAAACGCGGAATCCTGGAATCAACAAAGAACAAATTGCTCGCTCACTCTATCGCCAACTCGGTATCGATGAAATCGTTTGGGTCGAAACCAAAGGACTGCAAGGCGATGATACCGATGGACATATCGACCAACTTGCAAGATTCATCGACGACCAGAATGTTGTTGTCGCTTCGTCAAATGACCGCCACGACCCCAACTATGAGACGCTTGAGCACGTCTATCGACAACTGAAACTCTGGGGGCAATCGACCGAACCAAGCGTTGCCGTTCACCGCCTACCGATTCCACCGGCAAGGAAAATCGACGGCCAACGCGTCCCAGAAAGTTATTGCAACTTCTTGCGTTTGGGACCGGAACGTTTAATCGTTCCCGCCTTTGGCGCGCCAACCGATGTCGAAGCCGTTTCGCTCCTTCAGGAATTAAGCGGAGCCGACGTCGACTCCCTCGACTGCCGAGACATGATCTGGGGTCTTGGCGCCCTCCACTGTGGCAGTCGGGACATGCCAAGCTGCCCCACTAAATCAACCGACTGAATCGACGGCCGCTCTTAAACAAGACGATGCAACGTCACGCCGCATGCAAGCGATGGTGTTTCACGACCACTGCAATCGCTGCATTCGACAACGGTAACGACACCGCTAGCGACGTGGCCAGCCCCCCCTCCGTGCGGATACCCGCAGGCCCGAGCCACGCGGGAAAAAAATAAAAACACGACGTTTGGCAATCCACACATTCCCGCGACGAAGAACACTTGCCATCGAAATAATCTACTAAAGGTGCTACTGATCTAAGTCAGCCAACTTTTAGCGGCATAAGATCGATCGAAACCCGCGACAACGTGAGTGGTTGAATTGAAAGACGATCCGACGGACTGGTCGTCTCTTTCGGGGGGATAAGTACGCGAGGGAATTTACTATGCAAGAGATCAAACCTGAATCTAAAGTTACCGTCCAGTGTCCGTCAGGGCATCGCCTGAGGGGTGATACAAAGCTGATTGGCAAAATCGTCAAGTGCCCAAAGTGCGCAGTTGAATTCACCTTCGCCGAACAAAAGCCGACCCGGCCACCGGCCGCATCTCCGGCAGCCAGCAACCGTGAAATCACCGACACAGGTGTGATGCGAATCCTGAATGAGATGGGAGAACTAGCAAGTGTCAATACGGAGCCGGATTCGGTGGAATCTCGACCCTGCACCCGCTGTGGCACATCGGTTCCCGAAAACATTGCCGTCTGCAGCTACTGCAACTGCTACGTAGGAATTTTGCCGTCGTACATGCAACGCTTGAGCGGTGATCGGTCGGTCGAGCAGAATTAGGCACTCTCTAATTGATGCCCTTCGAAATGCATTTTAAGCGTCGTCGACATCTCGGTGTCGCTGGAAACTCTTTTACGTCCGCATCGGATGGTGCGTCAGATTCTTGATCATTCGCATGGGGCAGGTGCTGGCGACTAACGCATCCTTGCGAAGCAAACGACCTGACTCAAGCTATGAGGATATCTCTGAGGGCCCAGCGGCACCGATCCAAACCGGAAACCCAGCCGATTTCCGCGCACCCAACGCCCGTCGCAATCAGTCATCACCTTTTATGTCGTACAGCGTTTTTTTCAAACTTTCAAAAACTCTCGGATGCTTAGCGGCCACATCGGTCGTCTCTCCAGGATCGCTGCTTAAGTCGAACAACGCCCATGGCTCCTCGAAGGGCTTTCCCTTCGGAGCCTGACGGCCACCGCTGCCGTTCCCGGCAACCAACTTCCATTTCCCTTCGCGGATCGCGAAGATTCCGTTTGCGGAATGACAAATCAATGGCGGACGAACTGAGCCACTGACTGGATCTTTAAATGCATCGGCAAAGCTGACGGAATCAGGGCCATCACTGGGGACCTGCGTGAGATCAAGATAATCGGCAAGCGTCGCCATCACGTCGACCAACCCCACCACTCGATTGACCCGCGTGCCTGCGAACTTCTTAGCGGGCAAGCGTACAAAGAAGGGCACTCGATGGCCTCCTTCCCAAATATCCGCCTTCGTGCCACGCCAGCGACCATTTGCAGTGTGATTCTCGGTACGGTACCCCTGGACCGACTCGTCCTCGGTGTGATCCATCACGCCTTCATTCAGGCGATACATGAAGGACCCGTTGTCACTTGTGACAATCAAAAGCGTTTCTTCAAGCACTCCTTCCGTTTCGAGCGCGCGGATGACTCGCCCAATCGCTCCATCGACCTGTCTCAAGAAATCTCCATAGGGACCAAGCTCGGTCGAACCCTTGAATAGCAAGCTTGGGAGCACAGGCTTGTGGGGTGCCGTTAACGGAAAGTACAGGAACGTCGGCTGCTCAGCATCTTTCATCGACTGAACCACCGCAATCGCTTCATCCGTCAAACGATCTAGACAGCCTCTCATGCTGAAGTCTGCTGCCCGCGGTCCACGTCGGGTAAATGCGGGAAACTTGACCCCAGCCTGATCCACCACTTCCTGCGTGGTTGCCAGCCCGTCTTTGAAATAAAAGTACGGCGGAAAGTCGAGTGATGCGGGAATGATAAATGACTGGTCAAACCCGACACTCCCAGGATGGTGCGACAATGGCTGACTAAAATCAACGCCCTCTTTCTCATTTCCCACGAAACCCAACCCGAGATGCCATTTCCCAACCACCGCAGTCCGGTAACCAGCTCGGCCAAGAACGGTTCCAATAGTCGAACGCTCGGCGGCAATTAAAGGAGCTCCATATCCATTTTGCACGCCGCGTTTTAATCGCGTTCGCCAACAATATTCCCCGGTTAGCAATCCATATCTTGTTGGCGTGCACACTGCGGAAGGAGTGTGGGCATCAACAAAGGTCAGCCCCTCGCGTGCCAGTCGATTGAAGGCAGGAGTTGCCACCCGAGAAGCCGGATTCAACGGCTGCACGTCTCCGTAACCAAGATCATCCGCCATGATCAGCACAACGTGCGGGTGCTCTGCACCCCACGTTTGAATCGCAAACAAACAAATGCCGAGCGTGCAAATCAATCGGGCGAACGCAGGCAAGTGAAATCGCATAGCAAACTCCATCGGTGGTATAGCGGAAGAGTTGAGCAGATTGCTTTCATCCAAACGTTCAATCCTAATTGCAACCGTCAAGCGATGTGGCAAAGATCGCCCACGTCGCTAGTATTGCGAGGTGAGTTGCATCAGCAAAGAAAGACGCAGGAAAATCACGAATGCCTAGCGGCGATTGGTATCGACCAACCAGCACCAACAGAATCGGCTACCGCCCCTCTCGAAGACGATGCCCAAGAAAGTCATCGAGCTCAGGCTCCGCTTCGATCGCCTGCACGGTTTTTTCGACATCATATTCGACGCGTCGGAATTCGATGCTCTGGCCGTCATAGACAACGTAACAACTGCGGGGGTCCCCATCCCGCGGCTGCCCAACGCTGCCAACGTTTACCATCACGCGTTGACTAGGGTCACCGACGCCATACCCCGCTCCGATTTCACAAGGTCGCACAAACCGAAAATCGCAGGTAAAGATTCCAGGCACATGCGTGTGGCCCTGGAAACAAATGCTCGGTACTAACGAGAACAACTTCTCCATCTTTTTGATGTTCTGAGTGTCCTCGGGGAAGACGTATTCGTTGGTCGGGCTACGCGGCGAACCATGAACAAACAACGAACTGCCTTCATCTACAACGCGAGGCAACCCGCAAATGAATTGCATCCGACGCCGACCCTCCTCCGCGCCGTCAACTGGCGATTGAATTCGGGACCGCGTCCAAAAGATGGCCTGCTCGGCAGCGAGGTTAAATCCCTCGGGGTCGAATAAAGCGCTGCTGTCGTGATTCCCCAACACGCAAAATTCGAACTTACTGACTTCGTCCAGACATTCACAAGGCGATGGCCCGTAGCCTATTACGTCTCCAAGGCAAACGATGCGGTCAACATTTTGACCATCAATATCCTCTAGCACGGCTTGCAATGCCGTGTAGTTGCCATGGATATCGCTGACGATGGCTGTTCGTGTCAATTTGGTCGCAGTGAAATCGGTGCAGTTCGCTTATCGACCGTGCTTTAGTCGATCGCCGAGCCCATCGGCGAGGTCGGGAACGTCGTAAATCTTGTTTGCCGTCTTGTCGATTTCGTACTCGACACGGCGGAAATTCAACGTCCGCGCGTCCGTGTCGAGGACAACGTAACATGAACGTCGATCGTCGTCACGAGGCTGTCCGACACTCCCGACGTTGACCATCAGCTTTTCACGCCCCAGTTCGAACGTGTAATCACATTCATCCGGTGAGATGAATTCACAATTCGTTGAAAAAACACCTGGCAAGTGCGTATGCCCCATAAAGCAAAACTGCTTGACCTTGCCAAACAGGATCTCCATCTTCCGCTGATCAAAGACGTATTCGGGGAAGACGTATTCGTTGGTCGGATCACGCGGCGATCCATGGACGAATTTGAATTCGTCCTCGTCGATCAACCGCGGTAACTCCCCCAGAAAATCCCACCGCTGGTTTACTTGCGCAGGCGAGCCCGGACCGTTATCCAACTGATCCCGCGTCCAATAAATGGCCTGCAAAGCCATCGGGTTGAACCCGTCAGGGTCAAACAGCGCTGCTTGGTCATGGTTGCCAAGAATCGTTGCCTTACAGCGTCTCATCACCAAATCCAGGCACTCGCATGGATTGGGCCCGTACCCGATGATATCCCCAAGGCAGAAAATATCGTCCACACCCACCTGGTTGATATCGTCCATCACCGCCTCGAGTGCCTCGAGGTTACCGTGAATGTCGCTAATCAACGCTCGTTTCAACAGAACATCCTAAGATTGGGCTTCACTGAGGCCCGCTAAGCAGGCTTTTGGTGTTTCAGCAGTTTCGAATGCCCGCATTTTTCAAAAAGCTGACATTTTATACGCTTGGGACCTCAACCGGTCCCTTCAATACATTCTGATAACGATTGAACCGCAAGAATTGTAAGGGCAATTAAAATTTTTCAGCAATCCCACGTACAACCCTCCGGGGGGGCTGTTGAGAGCTCGCATCCAAATCATGGCAAAACGATGATCGAAGTGACCCAGCAGACCATTCACTTGTCCATCGAGACCACCGGGCGGCAAGGCTCCATTGCCCTCCTACGAGGTCTAGAACCCATCCGATTTACCAATCTTAGTTCAACCTCGCGAACTGCGGCGACACTGGCACCAGAACTCGACCAAACTTTAAAGTGGTGTCGCGAATCCGACACGATGCCCAAATTTCTAAGCGTCGCCGACGGCCCAGGCTCATTCACGGGGCTCAGAATCGGTGTGACAACCGCAAAATCGCTCAGCTATGGGCTCGGCTTACCACTCATTGCCGTCGATTCCCTCGCTTCAATCGCGGCAGCGGCAATGAATGAGACACCTACGCGAAAAACCGTCTCCGTCTCTTTAGATGCGTACCGAAATCAGGTTTATGCGGGGCTTTTTAATCAAAAAAGTCTGCTTCCGGAGTTTGATTCGATTCCGCAAGGCTGGTCGACTCACCCGCCGAGCGTCCATGTCCTGCAAACGGAGGCCTGGGACACCGAACTGGCGAATCTGCCTGACGACGTTGGAGTGGCCGGTGATGCCAAAACTCTCGGCCACCGTGCCGGAGCCGCGATGAAACGGCAGTGTGATGCGATCGGAACCGGCCTGCTCGGCTTGCTTGGTGCCCACTTGGGTCAATGGGTCAACCCGCTGCAACTTGCCCCGCGGTACCTGAAACCAAGCGCCGCCGAAGAAAAAGCGGCGGCGGGAAAACACGCTTAGCCAATCTCCCAGAAACCGCAAGAGGCTCCCAGAAACCGCAAGAGGCTCC
>JARGNK010000231.1 GCA_029213145.1 Rubripirellula sp.
ACTCGGCGGCGAAATCAAAGCCTGACTCGGCGGGTGAAATCAGCATTTCACTCGGTTGGGGACAACCAGGACGGATTGCTGGTAGAGGTCGTGCTTTGGGTTGCTGCCCAGCCCAGCCCAGCCCGCGTGGCGGAGTGGGATGTTCGGTGATGAGGGAAGCGGGGCTGCGGGCGACGTGATTTCGGGCTGGGCCGCCAGAGCTGCTAGTCCCGCTTGATCCACTCGTTGGTGTCGTCGCTGATCTCGACGTTCTCTTTGATGAATTTGACGATCGAAGGGATGACCGAACTGACCTCATTGACCAATGAGGGGCCGCTCAGGTTCGTTTTCATGTATTTGATTTCAAGTCCCGACGCTTCGCCTCGTCCAATGCGGGTTTTGTAGCTTTCGACTCGCTTGACCAAACGGCGGGCCTCACTGGCGTCAGGGCCAGCGGCGCCTGCGACAACCATGATCGGCAGGTTCACGATGGTTGGGTTGCTGATGACCGGGTCGATTCCAATTCCTTTAATCTGCTTTCGGGGGCTGATGAGGACGAGTGCTTTGACGTCCTGCCCCTGCTTCATGCTGCCGACACTTGGGAAGCTCCAGTCCCGTTGCGTCCAATGGGCACCCAGTATGCATCCCTCTCGGATACCGATCACGACCAGAGCATTCAGGTTCAAGCGTTCCTCATCATTCTCCTCTTTGAGGAACGCCTTCGCTTTCTCAAGGTCAAAGCTGACGATATTTTCAATGTCGCGTTTGTTCATCGTAGCGATATTGAATTGATCGTCTTGACCGCGTTGGTTGACGTAATCACGGCTGCCACCATGGCCGCGATAATCGGGTACCAGTACAGCGCAGCCTGCGTCTCGCAAGGCAAGCACCAGCTTGCTGTAGGGGCTCGCTTGGCCTTGCCATTCGTGAACCAACAGCACGGTCACTGCTTCTTTGCCGCGATCCGAAGGAAAGTAGAAGGCTCGAAGTTCGACTCCATCCTTGGTTTTTAGCGACACTTTTCGCGGCTTCGGTTTCGCGGCATCGTCTTGAGCCACCACGGTTCCCGCGATGGCTGTTGCTAAGAGGTAGACAATGACCGTGATCCACTGAGTCCGATGGGATCGACTTTCCGCGTTCCGGGTTGCCGCCAAAGCTTGCATTCAAATTCCCTCTATTTTTTCACTGTGGAACGTCGTTTCTCACAAGAATTGCGAGTTCTCTGTCTTTAGAGAGTAGACGCACTGCGTGTCGTGGTCAAATATTGGCGGTCCGAGGTCTCTGCTCCTATTTCCCTCTGCTCCTATTTCCCTCTGCTGCAATCCCCGCCGGTTGGGGCATTTGCCTTCGCTTGCCAATCTCGTTGATCCCGCTGAGCAGGACCTCTCTGATTTATCGTCCCATCTAATTTATGCCGTGCACTAGGCACTACTGATTTATACTGCCCGGTCGCCGCTTCGGGTGTTCAGGTGCTAGGCGTTTCCGTGAAGCAGGTTTCATGAGCCAAAATGCATGCCGTGTTTTGACTCTGAATCATTTTTATCGGTCCATGATTTTGAGGCGAGTTCGTGCTCTGTTGCTTTTGTTGGCCGAGGAACGTGGGTGGCTTCCAGGTCTTGGTCGTTATGATCACGACTGTTCTGTTCCTCATCAGTCGGCCTGTAGTCGCTCAACGTCGTCTCACTGAGATTCCCAATCCGGACCCAGTCGCTGAGCTTGCCGCGATGAAGGTTCACGAATTGGCGGAAGTTAATTTGTTCGCCGCCGACCCCGATTTCACAAAACCTACCCAAATTAATTTTGACTCCAGCGGGGCACTTTGGATCGCCAGCAGTGAGGTCTATCCACAAATTAAGCCGGGTGAAGTAGCCAACGACAAAATTACGGTCTTGCGCGATACGGACGGCGATGGCATTTCCGATCAGCGAACCGTCTTTGCTGATGGATTGTTGATCCCAACCGGAGTGGTGCCTGTTAGTCCTTCGTCCGCCTATGTCGCCGAGGGAACGCGTTTGCTGTTTCTGCGCGACACGAACCAAGACGGTGTCGCAGACGAACGCCGTGTTGTGTTGAGTGGTTTTGGTACCGAGGACACACACCACCTCATTCACACGCTCCGGATGGGGCCTGACGGTTGTTTGTATTTCAATCAGTCCATTTACATCCACAGCCACATTGAAACCGCCTACGGGACTCGCCATCTCGATGGCGGAGGCATTTGGCGATACCGGCCGACAACTGGAGAGTTGGAGGTCGTCTGCAAAGGGTTTGTGAATCCGTGGGGCCATGTGTTCGACTCAGTTGGAGAGTCCTTTGTGACGGACGGCGCATTTTTTGAAGGGATCAACTTCGTGTTCCCCGACTCCGTATTTGTTACTTCGCCGGGAGCAACCAAATGGCTGAAAGGACTGAACCCCGGTAGTCCCAAGCATTGCGGGTTGGAAGTCTTGTCGGGGACCCATATACCTGAAGCATGGAATGGTGACTTGGTCACTAACGATTTTCGGAGCCACCGTGTCTGTCGGTTCACGATCAAGCCGGCAGGTAGCGGGTACATCTCACGCCAGCAGCCCGAATTGATCACGACGCAGCACGTTGCGTTTCGGCCAATCGACGTGCGCATGGGGCCGGATGGGGCAATTTACATTGCCGATTGGTACAACCCGATCATTCAGCATGGAGAGGTTGACTTTCGTGATGAGCGTCGTGATCGTGAACATGGTCGCATCTGGCGTCTTTCGTTTTCAGGTCGACCGCTCGATCCTTGGCCCAAGTTTTCTCAGCTCGATCTTGGGCAACTCTTATCGCTGCTGAATGACCCCGCCTTGCCAGTTCGCCAGTTTGCGCGGCAGCAGTTATGGCAGCATGCGTCCGAGTCTCCCGGCGAGGTCATCGAAGCGGCAACGCAATGGGCAGCCATGAACGAGGATCGAGGTGCGTTGGAGCTGTCGTGGTTGCAGGAGGCCGTTTCGGTAGGCAAGCTCGAAAAAATCAATCTTGTTGACGCGGTTGATTCGTCGGCACGACGAACTTATCTCCGTAGTTTGTGGCGACGCAGGCTGAGCGCCGATTTGCAGACACGGAAAAAATTGGAGTACGCCGTCATTGGTCATGCGGTTGACGAGGATCCGCGGGTTCGTTTGGAGGCGGTGATTAGCTTGGGCCAATTGGATGCTGCCGAGTATCCTGGCGCGCTAATCGGTGTGCTGCGTGCGGCTCGCCTCGAAATTGACCGCAACCTTGAATTTGCGATTTGGCAATCGATCCGAAAGTTGAGTAGGTCTCACCCCGACGGGGCTCTGTTGCGGGCTCATGATTGGAGTGAACGGCCCGATGATTTGGCCCGAGCTGTATCTGCTATTCGGACTCCTGCAGCAGCGGAGGTTGCGCTCGAATGTTTGGAGTCTGGCGAAGCGTTGCCTGATTCGTTGGTCACCGCCGTCGCCTTGGCAGGCAGCGGTGATCAGCTTGGCCGCGTCGCGCGATTGATCTTGCGAAATCCCGATGAGATTTTGAACCGGCTGAAACCGCTGCTGGAGCGGACCAAGCGAGATGGCACCATCCCGGCCAACATTGGTCCCGCATTCGCCTCAGCGGCCTCTCGGTGGCTGGATCAGCCCGCGGTGATCGGCAGGTTGGCGTCGGTATCCGGAGTTTGGAAAGTGTTGGAGCTTGAGCAGGCGCTGATCGACGCTATTCGCGAATCGAGTGGCGTGGCTAGGAGCCAACTGATTCAGTCACTCGGTGCATTTGAAACCGAATCTGCATGGTCGGCGCTGCGGGCATTGGCAGTCGATGCGGACCCCGACACGCGGGTAGCGGCAACAGGAGCTATCGCCATTGGCCGACCTGACGCGGCTGCCGATCTGATCCCACGTTTGTTGACGGATAAGGTTACGGCTGCCGGTGCGATTGAGCTTGTCGCAAGCCAGCTGAATCGCAGCGGAATGCCAGAGCGACTGGCGGAGGCGATTCGCAAGTGTGAGTTGCCGACCGATCAAGCTCGAGGCTTGTTGCGGCGAATTCGTGGTGCCGGCGGGAATCAAGCCTTAGAAACAGCAATTCGGATTTCCGCAAAGCTTGATGCTGCTACTTGGCAATTGACGCCTGAATTACGTACAGAGGTTTTGAGGCTTGTTCGCTCTGAGGGGGATGCGAATCGGGGAGAAGAAATCTATCGTCGTGATGACTTGCAGTGCATTCAATGTCACGCAATCGGTGTTGGGGGTGGTCTGGTGGGACCGAATCTGATTAGTGTCGGCGGCAGTTCGCAGCCTGATTATATTTTGGAATCTTTGCTCGCTCCAAATGCCAAGCTGAAGGAGGGGTACACCACGCTGAGTGTCCTAACCACGGGAGGGAAAATCTTCAATGGAATCGTGATCGGCCGATCCGTAGATGCGTTGCAGTTGCGATTAGCCGATGGCAAGGAGGTACGTGTTAACGCGAGTCAGATCGAGCAAGAAAAGTCCGGGCAGTCGCTGATGCCGGTGGGCTTACTCGATTCGTTGACCAAGTCCGAACTGGTCGACCTGACCACCTTCTTGGCTGCGCTAGGGCGTGATCCCGCCTTCATGCTCTCGACCGACCCCGTCGTTCGTCGGTTCGAGGTTTTGATTGACAGCCCGGAAACGCAGCAGCGGTTGAATCGATCGATCGATGCTGCAGTCAATGATCCAACGCTTAAGTGGCGGGCAATGACGACGCGAGTGGATGGGCGGGTACCGCTTGAGGAATTGGGATCATTCGAGTCGTTTCGTCAAACACCGCCAACAACCTTCATTCGCTTGAGATTGGAGATGCCGATCACCGGAATCGCGAAGGTGATCGCGCCGCTGAATGGCTTGCGTGCCTGGGTCGATGCGAAGCCAACGCCAGTCTTCGATTTGAGCTCGCTAGAGCTCGGTCGTGGTCAACATGTCATCGTGTTGGCGATTGATCGTTCGGTCCAAGTCGAGCCTTTTGCCATTCGCGTCGAAGGGGATGCAATCGAGCCTTGAGGTTATTCTCGGTTCGGCTGGTGTCGCGAGATTTGGCGGCGAGCAACTTGTGGGCGAGTGAATGAGGGACGAATTGTTTTTGCATCCCTTCTTTTGGTGTTCGCGAAGCCGATTTTGTCTCAGCAAAGTTGCTCGCGGAGAACTATGGAGGTTGTGTGTTGCTACTGCGTTGATCTGCGTTTGTGGGAGTCATAGGCGGCACGGACCTCTTCACCGATGATACGGAACCCTCGTTCGAGAACCTCTTCTTCCATCGTGAAGCTGATTCTTAGGCATTCGTCTCGGTGGGGCCACGGGCAATCATCGACGCCGAAGAAAAAGTAATTCCCAGGGACGACCAACACATTCCGTTCTTTCAGTCGTTGATAAAGTTCTCGCGAACTGATGGGGCAATCCTCGAGCCAGAGCCAGAGGAAGAAGGCACCCTCACTGCGATGAATTCGATAGGGCAAGCCGTCATCGAAGTGTTTGTGAACCATCGACTGGGCGAGTTCTGATTTGCGACGGTAAAACGGTTGGACAACGTCATTGCTAAGTCGGAGGATTTCTCCGCTTTCTACCAACGGTTTCACAATGGCTTGGCCGACATTGGTGTTGGCTAGTCCGACGATGGAGGTCATCGAAGAGACGGCTCTGATTATTTCTGGCCGCGCGATGACGATTCCAGTCCGCGTGCCGGGAAGCCCGAGTTTGGAAAGGCTGAGCGTCAAAATGGTGTTCTGGTCCCACCACGGTGTGGCGCCGGTGAAGATGGCGTTGGGGAACGGAGCACCGTAAGCGTTGTCGATGATCAACGGAATGTTATGCTGATCGGCGAGTTGCGCGAGATGGCTGATTTCGTCGTCCGTTAAAACGTTGCCGGTTGGATTGGTGGGGCGAGAAACGCAAATCGCAGCAATCTCTTCATCGATATGTAGTTGGTCAAAATCGACGTGGTATTTGAATTCGTGATCACCCGTCATTTCAATTTTGGGTTTGACAGCGCGAAAAAGGTCTGCCCCCACTGATTGATTGGCGTAGCCAATGTATTCAGGCACCAGCGGCAGTAAGACTCGCTTGCTTCGGTGATCGGTGAAGCGTCCAGCGAGCGCGTTGAAAAGAAAAAAGAAAGCCGTTTGCCCGCCGGTTGTGACCGCGATGTTTTCGGGGCCAATGGGCCAGCCGAATTCGCGTTCGAAGAGGCTCGCCACTGCCGTGCGGAATGATTGATTGCCCCCCGGCGGCTCGTAATTTCCGAGCATTTGCTCGAGCATTCCCGGTGATGTGACGATCTGTTCAAGCCGTTCTCGCCAGAGCACATTCATCTCGGGGATGTGCGATGGTTGTCCACCACCGAGCATCATGATCTGGTCCCCGCCGGCAGCGAGTGCGTGCCCGAGATCATCCATCAGTTCGCCGATGCCGCTTCCGGCAGCAAGTTGCCGGCCAAATTCAGAGAGTTCCCAATTCATCCTACCGTTCTACCACAAATCCAATCAAAAGACCGTGAGGCGCTAAGCGAAGCCTCACTTCGCTGTGTATTAAGGCTTCGCTGTATTAAGGCTTCGCTGTATTAAGGCCAGCAGGATTTCGGCGGCTGGCCGGCATGCGGAATCCGACTGTGATCGGCATGCTCTGTTGGGTTGACCGCCTGTCTGTTTCTTTGAGTATTCCCGGGTGGAGATGGCGGTCTGCGGCCCTCCGGCCAAGTGATTTGTCTGGTCTGCCGGTTGGGTGATCGGTTCGATTCGCGTGGCGCTTCATTAATAAAAAAGGCCGGACGCACTTCGACTCGTCGTGCGTCCAGCCTCAAAGTCACTCCTGACTTTTACACTAGCCTTCTCTTTGCATTGATCCAATGCTCCTGCTTCGGATCGTGACCATCCGTGGCCGGTTGCTTCGGAGTTTTTTGATCGTGACCACACGCAGTTGGCATCTTGCCGTTTGCACTGCGGTGTCCGTCCGCAAGTATGAAGCACGATCGCCGAAGCGTCGCAATGATTGGGCTAGCGTCACATCCGTGTGAATCGGCCCTCCTCAGCGGGCTTGTTTCTCAATGGTTTTCTCATTGAATCATCGCCACGGCGTGCAGTCGTGGCGATTGGGGATAGTGAAGGAAGGGGGCTAAGCGACCAATCGCAAGTCCTGTTCAATTCGATGCTGAACACCTTCGATGAACTCTTCAAAGATGCGAATGTCCAGGGCGGAGGCCGCGCCGCATTCGGGGTGGAACTGAGTGCCGACGGCGAACCAGTCCATCATTTCGCTTTCGATCGCTTCGATTACGCCATCAGGGCATTTCGCTGTGACGCGAAAGCCAGGTGCGACTTCGTCGATCGCCATGTGGTGGCGGCTGCTGACGCGAATTTCGCCATCGCCATAGACACGCCCGACTAGCGAATCGCTTTCGACTTCGAGGGTGTGGCGGTGATTGGCATCCTGCGGGTCGTGATGCGGAACCGCGTTGGGGAGATCTTCTTTGATATGTAAGAACAGGTTGCCACCTTGTTGAACATTCATGAGTTGCATCCCTGTCCCGATCGAGAGCAGGGGGAGTCGGCGTTCCGCGATTTCCGCCATCAGCAGGCGGTCGCTCGTTTCCCGGACAGGGTCGAGTGGTCGGACGCTCGGGTGCAGCATGAATCCGTCGTTGCGAGGATCGAGGTCAGCCCCGCCAATCAAGACAAATCCATTCAACTGGTCTAGCAGTTGGGCGATCGAGTCAGGGTCCTCCAGAGGAGGGATGACCACCGGGATGCCGCCTGCTGCATGAATCGATTGAAAATAGCCGGCAGCGATGTAGCTGTAAGCGGGCATGCTGCGAGCGGCAGCCCGGTAGTCAGCATTCATTCCGATCAGTGGTTTATTCGACATCCGAAAGGTCCTCTTCGAATTCGCGAATGAAATCAGGTGCGTTCGTTCTTCCTGCACCTGTCCACTCAATTTCAAGGCATTGAACTGCCAAGCCGTCGGCAGTGACTCCTGTTTCGCCAGCTTCGACGACTGGTCTCGTTGCGTCGCAGTTGCGATACAAAGAGAAAGGTCAGTGTCGAATGTGCCGAAACAGTTCTCAGGATCCTCGAAATGTTGTGGGAGTTGGGCAGCACAACGGTGTGTCGCCCAGGTTGGCAGGAAACCTTATCGCCCTCAACTCTGTGATCCAAATACTTTCTACATATTCACATTGATACTAATTGCTAGCACCGTCAGTAGTGCTAGCATTTGCTTTGCATGCTAGCAACTGCCTGCAGCTGGTCCCGCTTCTGGTTGGAATGGAGGTTCGCTATAAACGTAGCAAACACAGTCACCACCAACACTTAGGTTCGAAATTGCGGTTTCAAAACGTTTGTCTCAAATCGATCGGGACCGTTCTGCCCGACGAGATCTTGACGAGTGATCAAATCGAACAGCGACTTGGCCCGCTTTATCAGCGGTTAAAGCTACCAGAGGGGCGGCTGGAATTGATGAGCGGAATCGGCGCCCGTCGAGTCTGGCCGGCCGGAACGGCACCAAGTGGACCGAGCATTGAGAGTGGCAATCGCGCGATCGAGGCGGCGGGGATCGATCGTGACAAGATTGGATGTTTGATTCATGCCAGTGTCTGTCGTGATTTTTTGGAGCCGGCAACTGCATCGAAAGTACACGATGGCTTGTCATTGCCGTCCCACTGTTGGGTCTACGATGTTTCGAATGCCTGTTTGGGTCTGATCAACGGTGCCGTGCAGATCGCGAGCATGATTGAGTCGGGAGCGATCGAAGCCGGTATCGTGGTCGGCACCGAAAATAGTCGGCCGCTGATGGAGCAAACCATCGATTCGCTCAATGCTGACACTAGCTTGACTCGCAAAACGGTGAAATCGGCATTTGCGTCCCTGACGATCGGTTCGGGAAGTTGTGCTTTGTTGTTGACGCACCGCGATCTGGCCTCTGGAGGCACCTCGTTTGAAGCCGCCATCGCTTGCGCGAGGACAAAATTTCATGATTTGTGTGTCAGTGACGACGATACCGCTGGCGCCAACATGCAACCGCTGATGGAGACCGATTCAGAGACACTCATGGCCGAGGGGATCGCCACCGGCGTGATGGCACTTGAGCAGTTGTTGGACGAGACGACGTGGCAGCGAGATCAAATCGATCGTACGGTTTGTCACCAAGTTGGGACTCGCCATCGAGCGGCAATGCTCCAATCTATGCGGCTTTCCATGGAAACCGATTCGGTGACGTTTCCACACTTGGGGAATACCGGTTCGGTCGCCCTGCCGCTAACACTCGCCGCCGCTGCGGCACGAGGTGAGTTGGAGCCTGGCCATCAGGTCGCCCTGCTCGGAATCGGATCTGGGATCAACAGCGTGATGTTGGCGACCCGCTGGGGAGACACGGTGGTGCGAGGAATCCCCGATGATCTGCTGGGAAGTTGATCTGCTAGGACCACCAGCTTCCGCAATTTGATTCCTCCCCGAGGGGGCCGGCATTTGGGGCCCCTGTCCATTTGGGGCCCTGTCCATTTGGGCCCCTCTCCATTTGGGCCCCTGTCCATTTGGGGCCCCTGTCCATTTGGG
>JARGNK010000021.1:0-5271 GCA_029213145.1 Rubripirellula sp.
TCAGTCGGGAGGATGGGGGATTCAGTCGGGAGGATGGGGGGCTCATGAGGGGCATTTCCCATCAGCGGAGCCATGCCTGGAAGAGATTTACTCATTTTTTCGGTTTGATCCTGCGAAAAATTCTCGAGAAATCAGCGGTCTCTCTGCGGCGACGCCAGCCTCTATCGGCGCACCAAACGGGCCGGGGTAGCCTTCAGAGTTTGATTCACGCAACATCGATACGCGGTCTCCTCCCCCTACATTTTGCGGGAAATTAGTGCAGTTTTGTTTGAAACGAGCGGATGTATCCGTGGCAGACTGTCACGACTCTCACCGAAACGCCACCTCACCATGCCTGGTTCCCTTGACCGCTACAGTCGTTGTGACTGCAATAAAGGGACTTTCGTAGTCCATCGCCGATCCTTCCCGAATTTTGTTGAGAGCCTCTAGGAGGCCGACTAAACTCGAAAGATGAACTTGTCGTGCCCGAACCGATTCCGGCAGAGTCTCCCTCGTGCTCTGGTGTTCTTGCCAGCCCAACTTCACCATGAAACTCTCTTTACTACTGCGGCCGCTGACCGGCCTATGCCTGATCCTCCTCGCCGCTTGCGTTGCGGCGCCCGCCCATGGCCAGTCCACACTGATCGGAGCTCCCATCGCGGGCATCGACGTGGATGCCACTGGGGTATTACGGGTCCGGCAGTTCGATCCGCGATTGGCTCAGCAGCGGTTAGCCGCCGCAAGAGCCAATGACGATGCGAATGTGATGCAACCTAGCGAGCTGCGAAAAATTTCGCTCAATCGCTTGGAAGCAGCCATTGCGGAAGCCCAGCAAGCGGGTCAGCCGTTACCAGATGAGATGAAGGCGTTGGCGGGATTAACCGCCGTCAAACACGTCTTCTATTACCCAGAAACGAAAGACATCGTGATCGCTGGTCCGGCCGAAGGCTTCTTCGCTGACCCGACCGAACGCTTGATCGGAATGGAATCGGGCCAACCCGTCGTTTTGCTGGAAGATTTGGTCACCGCACTTCGCGCTTACGCCCCAGGCCAACAGCCAACCCCGGTCATCAGTGTTTCGATCGATCCGACGCAGGAAGGGTTGAAGCAAATGAATCAGTTCCTCGCTTCGGTTCGCGGTCGCTTGCAACCAAGTGACGCGAGACGATTGGCAAACGGACTGAAGCAAAATCTTGGTCTTCAAACTGTCACTTTCCGCGGAATCCCCAACACCTCGCACTTTGCCCGCGTGTTGGTCGAAGCCGATTACCGAATGAAGCTTGTCGGCATCGGCTTGGAAAAGTTGCCCGTTCGAATGATGAGCTACGTGGAGCGTGCTAACCCGAACACAATCGCAGCCAACGCGATGGAACGCTGGTATTTCCAACCAAACTACGACGGCATTGCCGTGAGTGAAGATGGAATGGCGATGAAGATCAAAGAGCGCGGCGTCCAACTGGTCGGTGCGAATGAACGCGTCGCCAACGGTCGTCGAACCGCGAGCGGTCGAGTCAACAAGGCGAGCCAAGCGTTCTGCCAGGATTTCACCAAGCAGTTCCCTGAGATCGCCGAAAAAGTTCGCATCTACGCTGAACTACGACAGCTGATCGATGTGGCAATCGCTGCCGCTTACATCCAAGACCAAGACTTCTACGGCCAAGCCGAATGGAACATGCCTTTGTTGATGGATGAAAGCAAGTTCTCGATCGAAACGTACAACGCTCCAGATCAAGTCGAAACCGCTGTTAATGCGATTTGGCGTGGCAACAACTTGATGACGCCACTCGGTGGCGGCGTTCAAATGAAGCCGCGGACTGCGTTCAACAAAGATCACCTGGTTGTCGATCAGGGTGAGAACAATCAAGCCAAGCAAAGTGCCGGCCCTTCCAACTTGGCGGACGGCCAATGGTGGTGGGACTGATCCTCACTCCGTGCTGGTCCTGACGAAATATCATCGACCTGCGAACGATCCTCCAAACCCTGTTATCATGCGTGAGCTTGGCTCATCCACGATTTCAGGGTTTTTTTCTTGGTACCTTTGATTGTTGTGCAGGATCAGCACCAGGTTTGCCCTTACCTCGACAAAACAACCGCGCGGATGCCGCTGCAGTTGCCCGCCGGCGAGGTCTTGCCAGAGACGACCGATCAACTCTTAGAAATGGGCTATCGCCGCAGCGGCGAGTTTCTTTACCGCACCCAGTGCCCAACCTGCGATCAGTGCAAGCCGACCCGGGTCGACATCAATCGATTTCGTTACACCCGCTCATTGAGGCGAGTGCTCCAACGAGGCCACCGCGATCTGCGGATTGAGTTGGGACAACCTCAATTCGATCAACGTCGAGTCGACATGTTCAACCAGCATCGACGCGATCGCGACTTAGCGCAGAGTGATGCACCGGTTGATGCGGAAGACTATCGTTCTTTTCTGGTCAATTCATGCTGCCTATCCGCAGAATTAGCAATCTACCGCGGAGACAATCTGATCGCCGTCTCTATCTTTGACATCGGCCAAACCAGCACCTCCGCTGTCTACACCTACTTCGACCCGGCGGAGGGTCGGTACAGTCTGGGCACCCTCGCGGTCCTGGAACAAATTCAGTGGGGCCGCCAGACAGGGCGGCAGTGGACCTACCTTGGGATGTACGTGGCTGCCAATTCGCATCTGAATTACAAGGCACGCTTCGCCCCACAGCAACGGCTCGAAAAGGGTCAATGGATTGATTACGACGACGCTCCGCACGCATCCGATTAACCATCGGTCCGATTAACAATCGGTTCGAACCATTGGGGTAGCTGACGATTGATCCAGCTCTGAAATGGCCCAGCTCTGAAATGGCCCAGCTCTGAAATGGCCCAGCTCCCGAGATGCAAGGGTTAGGATTCCACAGAGTGGGCCCAAACACAGAGCGACGGCGATACAAGGAGCGGCCAAAACACCGAAAGGCTGGGCAAAGATCAGGTCGGTGATTAAAAGCCTATCCGAAAACTAGTAGCGGAAGCCTTGGAGGCTTTCGGCTCTCAACGGAAACCGCCGAGATTCTTGACGAATTCCGCTACGACATTTCGCGCTCATCCATGATCGAATGGGTTTTCGGATAGGTTCTAAGCGAGCAAATACTTCGGCCGCTCCGTCATCCTTCGCACGAATCTGCCAACCCCCAGCTGCGGCCCGGAGTGCCAGCTGCGCCCCGGAGTGCCAGCTGCGGCCCGGAGTGCCAGCTGCGGCCCGAAGTGCCAGCTGCGCCCCGAAGTGCTTGTACAGCAGACTAGGATGTAGCATTTTTGAACCATCGGAATGTCGCAAAATGGCGCAATCCTATGGACAAATCCCCAAAACCACTCCAAACCGCTGAATCTACTCGCCGGAACACGGTTTGCATTAGAGGTGGTGCAGGACGATACTCATGAAATAGCTTTTCAGATGGCTTCCCAACGGAGGGGATGGCGGTTGATCCGGTCTCATGCGGATTTTTCATGCCTCCACTCCCGCGGCTCTTTTTCCCGATAGCAGAAAAAGTGGCTTCGAGATGCAGAGAACTTGCCACCTCGAAAAGCTGTTTGACGGCTCGATGGTAAACGCCAACTAACAGGACACCTTCCATGCAAATCAACTTACGAGCCTTGCTGCTTGGATGCACCCTCTGCTTGTGTACCCCTGGAACACCGTTGGCCGTTGGACAAGATATCGATTCCCATTTAGCCGGCGGCGAATTCAGCTTAGCCGCCCAGAATGTGCAGCACTTACCGGTCACCGATCGGGATTCCGTGCTGGCGCAAATCGCCACCGCTCAAGGTAGCAGTGGTGAAGTAACGGCGGCCGGCAATACCATCGACAGCATCCAAAACTCAACTTATCGCGACGGCGCCATCGACGATGTCGGTGGCAACGGCGGTGGCTCATTCGCAGATTTCCAATCGCTGATGGACCTGATTCAGACGACGGTGGTCCCTGATACCTGGGAAGCCTTAGGAGGCCCCAGCACCATGGCTCCTTACCCACAAGGTGTCTACGTGGACGCCGCGGGAACCGTCCGGGAGTGCGAAACGATTGCCTCAAGCGATGCCGTCGCCGACCTGAAGTCGCTGCTGCGGAAGGAGATCGCCGCTGAACCAACTGCAGCCGCTTGGCGTGATCCCTCAACAATGCGGTGCATCTCGCTGAAGCGATTGATGAATGAGTGGACGCGTTGCCGTGTCCAAGGCGTCCCCCTCTCAGAAGCGATGACGCACCTGGGCGGACTGTCCCGCGTGCAATACATCTTTCGTGAAGGCAACGACATCATCCTGGCCGGCCCAGTGGGTGGCATTGAATCTCGCGACGGTTGGTTTCGTGATCGCGAGAGTGGATTGAATCCGTTACGCCTCGATTTTTTCGTCACCACACTCGCTGCGGCAATGCAGCGTCAGCCGTTCGGCTGCACCATCGACCCTACCACCGAAGGTCTGCAGCGAGCCGCCAAAGTCGCTCAAGGCGTTCAATCCGATCAAATCCCCATTGGAAAGGCCGCAG
The DNA here is from genome assembly GCA_029213145.1 of Rubripirellula sp. Lineage (GTDB taxonomy): Bacteria > Planctomycetota > Planctomycetia > Pirellulales > Pirellulaceae > Rubripirellula. The sequence continues at coordinate 4,490 of JARGNK010000021.1, forward strand.
ATCGATTGATCGAAGGCTTGGGTATGCAACGTGTGGAAGTGTTTGGGACGGCGGGTGACACGGCGATCGGTTATTTGATGGTCGAAGCAGACCGCCACATGAAGCAACTAGCACTCGGGATTGCACCGATGCCGCGGGGAGCGAAAAGCTACATGGACGTCATCGATGACACGATCGCGATGGGCCCCCCAAGCGAATTACTGTTAAGACTCTGGTTTACCTCTACGCCGCGGGCGGTGCGTGCAGACCAAGACAGAACCGTCTTCGAATTGGCCGGTCAGCCGATTCGTCTCAGCGGTCAAAATGAAAGGGCCTTGGCCAGTGGCCAACGCGGAAACGTCACACGTGACCCAAGAAGCGAAACCTTCGTCGCGAACTTCAACGAAAACTGGCACGCGATTCGGGCGAAATATCCAATCTACGCCTCGCTGGAATCGGTCTACCGGGCTGCGTCCGTCTCCCAACTGCTGCACCGATTCGCTGCCGATGAGGAACAACGAGCTCTGCTGCAATCACTTGCCGCTTCGCCGACCCATTCGTCCTACATCATGCCAACACCTCGGCAGGTCATGTCGATTGCCAAGCTTCATACCGTCCGCCACCAACGCAAGATTTACAACGTGCTCATGGCGAGCGGTGGGGTCGCCGTCGATCCTGCCCGAACACTGGTTCGAGTAAACGACTACCCGACACTTTCCAGTCTTACCAAACCGTCGGCGAAGCAACCGGTGCTTCAGCAACGCTGGTGGTGGAACGTGCAGAAGTAATCCAGCGTCGCTGCA
>JARGNK010000021.1:5371-9726 GCA_029213145.1 Rubripirellula sp.
AATGCGTCGCTGGCGAGGAATCTAGATTGCTAACGCTAGCGGAATCCAGATTGCTAACGCTAATCGGGCGCACGCTCTTCGCTGGCAGTGAGCCTGTCTGAGCGAATTAGAAGATCGACGAAACGGTTGTTGGGTGACTCTTCGTTCAACCGTTTCGTCCTGGCTTTACGATCGGATCCTTCCGACCGATTCTTCGCAAGGGAACGCAACGGCCCGGCTGATTACCATCTCAGCCCGAATCGTTCGCCACCGGTGTCTCGATTATTGCCACCTTTCAAAGGTCCGGTGTGCGTCGATTTGATGGCGGGTTCGCGAGGTGGTTCGTCAGCCTCGACCTCTTCGGCCGATTTCGCCGCTGGATCAACCGGTGGCTGCTGGACAGCTTTAATCGACAACCCGATCTTTTGCGAGTCTCGGTCGAAGGACAAAACCTTGACCTCAACTTCCTCGCCCTCAGTGACGAAGGTATCGACTCGGGAAACACGATGGTGAGCGAGTTCGCTGATATGAACGAGCCCCTCAACGCCAGGTGCGAGCTTGACGAAGCAACCGAAGTTTGCGGTTCGGGTAACGGTGCCGCGGTGCGTACTGCCGACACCAAAATCTTGCTCTGCCGTATCCCACGGATTATCGAGTAGATCGCGATAGGAAAGTGAGATTTTGCCGGTCTCTTTGTCGACCCGGTCCACTTTGACTTTTACCTGTTGGCCCTCTTCGAGAACTTCGCTTGGATGCTTGACTCGATCCCAGCTCAACTTGCTGATGTGGATCAGTCCGTCCAAACCTCCCAGATCGACAAACGCACCAAAGTCCTTGATGCTTCGAACGATACCATCCATGAGGTCGCCGACCTCCATCTTTTCCAATTGCTCTTTACGCTTCTCTTCGCGTTCCCGCTCCGCCACAGCCCTGCGACTGAGCACCAAATTACCGCGTCGTTGATTCGCCTCGGTCACCACGCAAAGAAATTTTTGCCCATCGAATTCACCGGTATCTTCGACGCGATATTCACTGATTTGGCTGATCGGGATAAAGCCTTTCACGCCTCCAACCTTGCACTCCAGGCCACCGGAATTGCTGCCGGTGACAGTCGCCTCAACCACAGCCCCTTCTTCCATATCCTCCCAGTCACTGGCAGCGACGGCTTCGCCCGGTAGCCCCAACGCGTACAGGCCGTCCTCGCCACTGATGCCGCGGATGATCACCTCAATGGACGATCCGATCGCTGGCTCTTCTTTGAAGTGCACAAATGGGACAACCCCTTCATCGGGTCCCCCCAAGGAAACAAAGACGTTTTCCTCGTGAATTTTCAGCACCTGAGCATGCACACGAGCTCCCTCTTCAAGAGGCTCGGCTCGTTCGGCCATGCCAGCGGCTCCCGACAGCATGGCGTCGAGGTCAGTCATCGCCAACTCAGCGTCTAGCTCGGCTTGCAAATCATCTGACAACGCTTGTCGCGTGCTCGGGATTGCGACTTTGGCAGGCAACCGCTTGCTCGGGGCAACGACTTTTGGCTTGGCTTTCTGGTCGTCCGCCGAGTCGGCTGCTTTGTCGCGAGGCGGTTTATTCTTTTTCGTTTTCGGCTTGCCGGGCTTGCTCAACGCCGCTGTATCGACCGTTGGCGATGCCGGTTTGGTGACCCCAAGTCCCCGCGCCGCCAAAGGCCCACTTCCACGCACAAGCTTGCCCAATGGCCCAGACGCCTTGGCAGACGTTTCCGCCGTGGCAGCCGCTCCAGTTTCGGCAGGTGCGTTTGTTTCGGCTTTTGTTGCCGGCGGGCTCGCCACCTCGCTGCCCGAAGCAACTGGCGTATCAGCAGCAACTGGCGTATCAGCAGCAACTGGCGTATCAGCAGCAACTGGCGCATCAGTAGCAACTGGCGTCTCCGGCGCAGCCGCGGCTAGTTTGTCCGGGGCCTGGCTTTCCGGGGCCTGGCTTTCCGGGGCCTGGCTTTCCGGGGTTGGGCTGTCCGGGGTTGGGCTATCGGGGGTCTCACCGGTGCTCATCAAAATCGACTGCGAAAAGAGGGGTTGCGGAGGGCATGGGACTGCCCGATGAAGGGCTACAGTCTAGCAATCGTGGGCTCTGATCGGTAGGCTTCGCAGCGGTCCCGATTCCACACCAAAATGTAGGAGCTTACCGTGCCCCAGTTGGATCCATTTGCCGCAGAAAAGCTCGATTCGCTTCCTGAAGCCTTGTTGCAACTGATTCAACAGGCTCCATTGCCCGATCTGGACGACGGCCCAGGTGACCCCGCCTTGGCTCAGCGAATCACCGACCTCCAACCGAGCGACTTCGGCACGCTATCGCCGGGGCAGCAAGCTTTATGCCTGAGCGGAATGTGGTTGCTGGTCGGTGAACTCGACCAAAGCCACTCGATCAGCCAGAATATTGAGTCGCCAGAAGGCAGTTTTTGGCATGGCATCATGCACCGCCGCGAAGGCGATTTTGGCAATGCGAAATACTGGTTCCGCCGTGTCGGACCGCATCCCGTTTTCGAAGATCTGCCCGAACTCACCGATCAAGATTACGACGATCCAGTCAACTTCGTTGACCAATGCAGCCAAGCGGTGCGCAAGTCGTCGAGTCGCCGCGAGGATTGCCGACGGGCCCAGTGGGTGGAATGGCAACGACTCCTGGTGCACTGCCTCTGTTGAACCGGCACTGCCTCTGTTGAACCGGCACTGCCTCCGTTTGGATGAAGACGGCGTGTTTTGAATGGCATGAACTGTGGATCGTTCAACCATCGCCCTATCATTCATTCGACCGCAAAATCGCCACTTGACCGCAAAATCGCCGAATGCAAGTGCAAGTCACTAGCCGTTGAATACTTTTAAGCAGGGTGGGTTAAGCCAACGCTTCAAACGTTCGATTTCAGATCTTTGCTGACGGGCCGATTGGCCGGTTTGGCTGGTGATCACCAACACGGTGTCCGCTGGTGATGCCTGCTCCACTGCCCACTCAACGGCTCGTTTTTGGTTGGCCACCAATCGAAACGCAGCACACTTGGTGACTCCATCAAGCAAGGAATGCGAATCATTCAAGAACGCTGACTGTGCTTCTTTTCGCGAGGTCACAACCGCGTGATCGGCAAACCGCTCCATAATCGAACCATAGCGCGCCAACGATTCGGCTGAGGTCGCTTGGTCAATCGCCAGCACACACCACAAACGCCCATTTGATTTCATCGAACGGCAAGTTTGCAAACTCGATAAAACACGATCGGGTGAACCACCTGCATCCACCACCACGGTAGCCCGGTCATACTCGCTTAAACGCTGACCTCGCCCTGGAATTTCTCGCAACGAACCCAATCGCTCAGCGATCGATTCAATCGGCAACGCAATCAGCAGGCCGACCGTTGCCGCTGCTGCGTGATTGGCAGCCATCGCATCACCGCAAAGTGCAGTTTCCATGACCGCGGTTGTGTCCTGGTGCGTCAACAGCAAGGTGCTCATGCCGCCTGCATGTTCAAGAACATTGACTGCGACATCACCGAGCGTACCAACGCCGTAAGTCAGCACGTGACATTCGTGCTCGTGAATGATTTGACATGCTCGCTTATCGTCGCTTGGTGCAATCACAACACCATCGGCTGTCACTCGCTCAAGTAAACACTGCAGCCCAAGCGGACCAAAATCACCACTTCGCGAGGCCGCCCCGGTGACAATCAAAATGTCGAATTGGATCGAGTCGTAATGACCGTGCCTTGCTTGTTCCTCGCTCACTTCAACGATTGCTGCATGGCTTCCCGCATCGACGGACTCCGATAGATGCTCGACCAATCGAACTCCGGTCGCCAACGCATCATCGTCGGTCGTTTGCACGACACCGTCACTGCCCCCAAGATCACAAACGTACGAAGTACGAATCCCCGAGGCTCTCAGCAAAGACGCGATCAACAGCGTGGTACTGGTTTTTCCGGCAGCTCCCATCACGCCAACCGTCAGCAGCTTACGATCGGGGTGGCCAAGCTGTCGGGAACGAATTTCAGCTAACGCCAATTCGACGTCGCCAACAACACATTGCGGCAACGGGCAAGGCAACAATTGTTCGGTCAAAATACCCGCAGCACCTCTCGCCATCGCGTCGGCAACCAACCGGCTAGGGCAATCTTCACCGATTCGATAGACCACCAGCTCACCCACCGAAGCAACTGCGGCTGACTCAGCAATCTCGCCGACGAGAATATCGGAATCGCCAGAAAATTCAGCGGCAGGAAACAACTCGCTTAAAGAAATGCCCTGATCGCCAGACACAGACGCGGCAGGCAGCGGGTCGTGATGAGCCGTCGGAAAAGTGGACAGCGACCCAATCGATTGCGACTTAAAAGATTGCGACTTAAAAGATTGCGA
>JARGNK010000021.1:9826-13089 GCA_029213145.1 Rubripirellula sp.
TGGACAGCGACCCAATCGATTGCGACTTAAAAGATTGCGACTTAAAAGATTGCGAACAATCAAATCCATGACGCATGATAGCCTCCTTGCTCATCACTCTGGACGGATGCCTCAGGCATCCATGTTTCACGGTGGTTCCACCACCGCCGATCTGGCATCCCATGCCTGACCGCCCGATGATTGTTCCCATCTGAACCGAATGGTCAAGAGGAAACTTCAAAACGGAGGCTCAACGCTCGCGGCCAAGATTGACAATCAGTTGATCAGAATGGAAGCCCGCGAAGCCTCGTCCCAACCTGCTCTACGACTAGCCCCAACCTGCTGTGGACTGAAAACGAGACCTAAATCGCTGCACCGAGAAAGGGTTTCACGGGCGATTGCACCCCAACAAACACACATTACTTTCGTTTGATAGCAATCCCCGCGTCCTTCATCAGAACCTGCAAATCATTCCACGCCGCCTTCTTGGCCGCAGGATTTCGCAGCAGATAAGCAGGGTGATAAGTCACCAGGACTTTGCTGTCATGATATCGGTGCATCGATCCCCTCAATCGCCCCACCGACAGGCGGCTTTGCAGCAACTCCTGAGCACTGACGGCGCCCAAACAGACGATGTATTCGGGGCGAAGAATCTGCAATTGAGTTTGATAATAGGGCCGACAGTTGGCCAATTCCTCCGGTTCGGGATTTCGATTTCCAGGCGGCCGACATTTCACGGTATTGAGAATGTAGGTGTCTTCACGCCGCAACGTGCAGGCTTCGATCATTTTGGTGAGCAATTCGCCTGCCCGCCCTACGAAGGGACGTCCCGACAAGTCCTCATCCTGACCAGGCCCCTCCCCAAAGAAAACAAAACGGGGCTGGGCGGGACCTTCCCCAAAAACAGTGTGTGTACGGCAGGAAGCAAGCTGCCCGCAACGTTCGCACGCGGAAACCTGCAAGCTCAGTTCATCCAATTTTGCTTGCCGTTGCGGTGGCGACAACGGTTCACCTGGATAGGGTTCCCGGGAAACAGCAACCGCAGCAACCGGATCGAGTCGACCGGCGGGACGATTCGAAGCGGGACGGTTTGCCGTCGAACTTGGCCCAGCGGGTGAACCACCGGATGGCCCAGCGGGTGAACTCGCAGCAGCAGCTGAACTTGGTGGTGCAGTGGAGGCGACCGCCCCGGCTTGGCCCGATGCCCCGGCTTGGCCCGATGTCTCGCCTTGCCCCACTGATTCCGTTTGCTTCGTCGCGACAGAGGGTCCAGTCGATGACCGGCCGACCGATTGGGGATCGGGATGCTGGGCGGTGAGAGCTTCTGTTTCCACCCCAAGATCAAATTCAAGTTTTAACTTAGCGACGGCCTCGGAGCGATTGGCAGGCAACCACCGGACCCCAATTCGCTGTAAGTGAGCCGCCAGTGCAGCCGCCTCCTCGCGGATTTCTTTCGCATCCAAGTCTTGTGGAGATCCCATGTTTGTCCTGTCTTCACCCCATCCCATGCGACGGTGAACGTACCGCGTAATCCGTTGGTGAATGTACCAGAAAAGGGGTGCCGAGCGGGATGACCACGGCTCGAGCAAGCCTCCGTGATCCGCTGGCCAGCGGTAATTCTTACCCGCCCCCTGACCAGGAATCCTTGAAATCATTTGCTAACAATTGGAACGCGGGGTCTGACAGATTCGTGACACAAACACTATGTTGGCCGCTGTGAACCACTCTTTTTTCCTCGCTTTTGATAAGACCGATGCCCGTTCCTCATGTTGCAATCGTCGGTCGACCGAACGTTGGCAAAAGTAGTCTTTTCAATTGGCTGGCCCGACGCCGACTGGCGATCGTCGATGATTATGCAGGGGTCACCCGCGACCGGATGACCACACTGATCGAAGCCGATAATCGCTATTTTGAATTGATCGACACCGGCGGCATGGGAATCGAGGACGAGGATGACCTGACCGCTGACGTGCGACGCCAAATCGAATTGGCGATCAATTCCGCCGATATCGTGTTACTGGTCGTTGATGTCCAAACGGGATTGATGCCACTGGACGAAGAAGTCGTTGAGCGGTTACGCGGTCTGCAAAGACCGGTCATCCTGGTCGCCAACAAGGCCGACCAGCCTCACTTTGACACCCAAGCCGAGGAATTCCATAAGTTCGGACACAAGGATCTGATCTGTGTCAGCACCACCCAAAATCGCAACCGCGATGCGCTGATCGATTTGATTGCCGATCATCTACCCGATAAAGATGAAGAGACGGTGGAGACACCGCGAATGAAACTGACGATCGTGGGGCGCCGCAACGTCGGCAAGAGCACGTTCGTCAATACGCTTGCCGAAACCGATCGAATGATCGTCAGCGAAGTCCCCGGCACAACGCGAGACAGCGTCGACGTGCAATTCACACTCGATGGCCAAACCTTTACGGCAATTGACACCCCAGGCCTTCGAAAACGAAAGAGCCAACGGACCGACCTCGAATTTTATGGCACCCACCGCGCCCAACGTAGTGTCCGCAGGGCCGACGTTGTGCTGATGTTTTTTGATGCCACCGAAACGGTCAGCAAAGTCGACAAACAGCTAATTGGCTACGTGATGGAGAACTACAAGCCATGCATCTTTGTGATTAACAAGTGGGATCAATTGCACGGTGAAGTGGCAACCGACCGCTGGGTCCGATATCTGCGAGCCCAATTCCCCACCCTGGCCTACGCACCAATCGCATTCATTACCGGACAATCAGGCAAGAATGTCAAAGCTCTGTTGAACCATGCGACTATGCTGTTCAAACAAGCTCGCGAGCGAGTCTCCACCGGTGTCTTGAACCGGGTATTGCGGGCCGCAATCGAAGCGCACCAGCCACCCCTGTACCAAAACCGCCGACCGAAAATTTATTACGCGACCCAGGTTACCACCGAGCCTCCCACCATCGTTTTGATCTGCAGCGATCCGCAAGCATTTGGCAATGACTACCAACGCTACCTCATCGGCGTCCTCCGCGACCACCTTCGGTTTGGTGAAGTGCCAATCAAGATGTATCTGCAGAAACGTAAACGGAACGAGGAAATCCCGCCGGGAGCGGTTTCCTGACCAACGACCTGAGAAGCTGCCCCTCTTACTGAAAACTCGTCATGCAAGGCGAGATGCCCACGACGCGAGATTCCGCTGGGAGTGGGCCATAGGAATTGCGATCAGTCGAGGTGCAGGTCAAAAATCGATTGACGTCATCAAGGAATGCGAGTGAGCGTCTGTTTCCGCAGCACCACCTCGCTGACCG
>JARGNK010000021.1:13189-62210 GCA_029213145.1 Rubripirellula sp.
CTATCGCTGAACTAACTCAGCCATCACTTTGCCAAACTCCTCGCCCAGATCAATGTAGCCGGCGGTATCGTAATGCCACGGATCACTGTATCCGTACTGATCGGTGCTGGTTACCAACGCGGCGTTTCCGTCCGCCTCGACAAACTCAGCTTGCTGCTGCCGAACGGTGTCGCCGAATTTCCAAACCTTGTTTTTCCCGTCACGACCGGAATCTGAGATACGCCCGATCACGGTGGGCAGATCATCTGTTCGCAGCGCGGCTCGGATGAGATCCACCAAACGCTTCAGGTTGGCATGGTATCGCATAGCGACCGCTTCAGTTCCGGCATCACTCTCACCCTGCATCCAAACAATTCCTGACGGGATCAAGGTATCGGGCTCGCCATCGCCGTCGATATCGCTGTGGCTGGTTGCGTGCCGAATGGTTGCCAAAAAATGATCGTATTGATTGATTCCTCTCCCCTCCCCGGTGCCTTGGTTGAAATCAGGTTCCCAACACCCAAACTGACGAGCCGCTTCTTCCGCGATCGACGTGCCACCACGTGAGTATTTGATCAATGCAATATTCACATCGGGCATTTCTTTTTTCAACGCTAATGCAAATGTGAGCTCAACACCAAATCGCTCCGAATACTGATTCGACTCACCATCAGACGAGAATCCGACACCATGACCAGTTTGCAACGGCGACCACAGGCCGCGCCCATCAACCGGCTGCTGATCAGGCGATTGATTGCCGTGAAAAATCATGACGTCCGCGATCGGCTTGGAAAGCGATTCAGGTAACTCTTTGACGAATCCGTAGCCGTCCATGTTGGACTGCCCACCCAAGTAAAAGAGGTGATACACCTTCGCCTCAGCGGTAATCGCAATCATGGCAATCGACAACGAGATAACAAGACGATTCATGGAAGGTTTGTCCCAACAGGAGAGAGGAGGATCAGCCGGACGCAATGTGAACAATATGGTAAGCAACTTTGCCTGGCAAACAAAATCGTAAGCTGACAAGGATGCAGGACAAAAGCCTCAACGCGAACCAGATGAACAGACCAGAAGATCACAGGCCGACAGCGTGAAAAGTCTGCGAAGTGGAGAGCGTGCAAAGTGCAAACATCTTGTAGCTGAATAAGATCTAAACAAAAAAAGCGTCCTGGGGGACACGAGGAGCGAATGCCCCCATCACACCTCACCCCCAGAACGCCGTTGTACCGATCGCCGTTGTACCGATCGCCGTTGTACCGATCGCCGTTTGACAACTCGTTATTCAACAGATCGCGGCGTCTTGCCGTGCGATCCACGTTGCGATGCCTCAGCCGATCGCGATCTCCTTTGCATCACCAACAAGCACGATCCTAGGCATCTGTTTTCAAGTCGCCTAGAGGGAAAGAGCGGGCTGGCAGGTGTGAATTCGTGTTGCGAAAAAAAACTCTCGATTTGGCATCCTGTTTGATGCGAACCAATTCCACGGCGTCTATCGGATGCGAATTGACCGCTTGCCAACCTGTCGAAACTTGCGTGCCAAGAGGAGTCTCAAGGCATGTGAAAACAGACAGCAAAGCCAGCCCTGGTCGCGGACATTTCGCGACCAGCACCGCGTAGCAAATTGACCTTCTTTGGCGACTTCCAACGCTCGAAGCAAATGTGATGCGGCAGCAAACTTACGGACACTCGGAAGCTGTTCCAGCTCTGCCAAAATCGGGCTCGCAGAAAACCACTACAGCAGTGCAATCGGAGGTGCATCGCAATTCAGCACTCATCCGAAGGTGTAAGAAACTGTGTAGTGAACCGCGCAGTGAACGTAAAACACTCGGAAATAACGAGATTCTCGACACATTCAACCTCCGCGCAGCCCGCATTCCCGCCGGAGACACCCTGGCTTCTCCGATCCCTCCAATCCCTTCTCCTTCAGGTTAGCAAGTCAACTGTTCGGTATTGAGGAGGAGGCAACCCGCGGCACATTCTGGTACAATCTGAGTGTGTCGGCGAGGCAGTGCGGCATCGCTTTGCCCCAGTAATGTTGCCACCTCGCCGGCACCTTTTCTTGAAGTGAATCGTCCGCCCCGAAGACTGCCAGCCCTTTCATTGCGGAAGAAAAAAAACTTTTTTTCTTTTTCGAAAACCGCGATTCTGAAGCGGTTTTGGAAAGTGAAAGAGCGAGATAACGATCGCGAATCCCTCAAGTCTGATCACCAAGCCAAGTTCTATCGCGGCTTGGATAGAACGCGAGCAGGACGGATGCACTGGGACACCAATGGCCGGAAAACTGAGCTTTGCGAGTCGCCATTGAATCACGCGATGCCGGGTCAGCGAACAATCCGACGATTACCGGGATGAAACCAATAACCGCATGCACTCGCCCATCAAATTTGGCCCCAGCGTCAACTGACCAATACAGTTTCAACTGCCCCACACTGGCTCCGGGCGGCAACGTTTTATCGCCGCTACGCCAAACGCTAGGACTGAATGCCAAACCGTGCTTACAGGGTGGTACTGCTCTTGAGCACCGGCACCAGCAATGCCATCACGACACCGAGCACAAGGATTGCCATGACCAGCAACATGATTGGTTCCAGCAATCGCACGAAGAGGTCAAGTCTTCGGAACGTCGTTTTCTCCAATGAATCGGCGATATCCGGCAGCACCGTGTCAAGCGAATTACTTTCCTCACCGACGCTAATCATTTCAACGACGGAGGCAGGGAAGTGACCGCTGGCGCGGAGCGGCGATGCGAGTGAATCGCCCCCCTTAATGTTTTCCGAAGCATCTGCGACGGAATCCTGCAGTAAGCGATTACCTGCCGCCGTTCCACTGATTTCCAGTGACTTTAAGATCGGCACGCCATTTCCGAGCAGTGTTCCAAGCACTCGACAAAATCGCGCGACCGCAAGGTTCATCAAAATATTCCCCAACACTGGGATTTTGAGTTTCGCGCGATCGGCAAACGCCTTACCGGCATCCGTCTCTAGCTTCACTTTCGCGAAAACCAAGCCTCCCAGAATCGCTGCCAACAAGATCCAACCGTAGCTCTGCAGAAAGTTACTGAAGGTCAGCAACCATTCAGTCGCTGTCGGCATTTGATCATTGCGTCGCAAACGATCAAACAACATGTCAAACTTCGGCACGAAAAACACCAAGAGTGCGGAAAGCACTACGGTACCAACAGAGAACAAAAAGATCGGGTAAGCCATCGCGCTGATGGTACGACCTTTGAGGTCTTCCTGCAGTTCGGTGAAGGCACCAACTCGGTCGAGAGCATCTTCCAAAAACCCACCCTCGGTACCTGCTCGCACCATATTGCAAGCCATGTCGCTGAAGATGTCGGGATAGCGGGCCATCGAATCGCCGATCGGCTCACCTTCTTCTACGCGGCCACGAATCTCAAGAATCACTTCCTTAAGAACCGCATCCGAACTTTGCTCCGAGAGCACGTTGAGTGAACGAATCATCGGCACACCGGCCCGTAGTAGCGACGCCATTTGCGCATAGAAAATCGCCATCGTCTGGCCTTTGACTTTCTTGCGTTTGCCAAACAGTGAGCGTGATGCGGCAGGGCTTGCATCGCTAACCTGCACAGGAAACAGAGACCGCTCGGCCAGCAAGGCTGCTGCTTCGCGTTCCCCGGTTGCGTCAACCGTGCCGGTGATTTGCTTGCCCGTCAGATCGCGAGCGGTGTAGGCGAACGTCGGCATCTAAAGCGCCTCACCCTTGGTGACGCGAAGAACCTCGTCCACTGAAGTATCTCCGGCGACAACTTTATCCCAAGCGTCCATTCGCAAGGTTCTCATTCCACACTTCACCGCGACTTTTCGAATCTCCCAGCTACTGGTTCGCTTGAGCGCAAGCTCTCGGATTTCGTCATTCGCAGTCAACAATTCATAGATACCCATTCGCCCCGTGTAGCCAACATGGCGGCATTCGCGGCATCCGACACTCCGGAAAATTTCCCGACCATCCAACAGATCCCAAGGGAAGTCATTTGGAACATCGACTCGGCTCGGCTGGTACGATTCCTTGCAATGTTTGCATAGACGTCGCAACAATCGCTGAGCCATCACTGCTTCCACCGTGCCGGCAACCAGGAAGGGCTCAACTCCCATGTCACTCATCCGCGTAAACGCCCCGGATGCATCATTGGTGTGCAGCGTGCTAAATACTAAGTGACCGGTCAACGAAGCTTGAATCGCGTTCTCCGCCGTTTCCAAGTCACGAATTTCACCCACCAGGACGACATCAGGGTCATGCCGCAAAATGCTTCGGAGCGTGTGAGCGAATGTCAAACCGATTTTCGAATGAACTTGAATCTGATTGATCCCGTCCAACTGGTACTCGACCGGATCCTCTGTCGTAATGATTTTGGTTTCGGGACTTTGGATTTGCAGCAAACTACTGTAAAGCGTCGTCGTCTTACCAGAACCAGTCGGCCCTGTTACGAGGATGATACCGTGCGGGTATTCGATAATTTTGCTGAAGTCATCATAAACATGCTGAGCCATTCCCAGCTCTTGCAGATTGAATACCATCGCGGATTTATCAAGGATCCGCATCACGATCCCTTCACCGTGAATCATCGGGATCACACTCATCCGAATGTCGACTTCTCGACCATGCACCCTTAGCTTGATGCGACCGTCCTGTGGAAGCCGTTTCTCAGCGATGTTCAACTTCGCCATAATCTTCAAGCGGCTAACAATCGCCGACTGAAATTGATTGATTTCGGGCGGGGTTGGTTGAGGGTGCAGGATGCCGTCGATGCGATACCGGATCACCAACCCTTTTGATTGGCTCTCGATGTGAACATCACTAGACCGCGACTGGATCGCTTCGAGCAGGATTTCATTGACCAACCGAACAACCGAGGCCTCCTGAGCCATTTCGCTCAGTTCGCTACCATCGGTTTCGATCTTTTCGAGCAGTTCGACTTCGTCGTCCGTCTTAGCGGCGACAAGATTCTCGACCGTCTCGCTCCCCACACCGAGATGGCGATTCATCAATCGAGCAATCTCGTCCCGTTCGGCAACGACCGGGATGATATTTTTGCCCGTCGCGGCGCTGGCCTCGTCCAATGGGTAAAGATCAAGCGGATCAGAGGTGGCGACAATGATCGAGTCATCCTCGAAACCGATCGGAAAGAGCGATTGACGGTAGATCAGTTTCTGCGGGAATCCCTCGAGCGCGGTGAGGTCGATATCGGTCTCGCGCAAATCGACGTAATCCAAGCCAACCTCTTCGGCTAGAGCGCGAAGCGCTGCTCCCTCCTCGACGTAGCCAAGCGAGATTGCAGCTTGGACGACGCTGGTCGCATCGCTACTGCGGCTTTGCTCAAGCTGTTCTTCGCTGAGCAACCCACGACGGCGTAAAATTTCGCCCGCGTGCATGATCATAGTTCGGCTCCTTCTATTCCTGGTCCGCTTGCCAAGTCCGTCTGCTGTTACTGTTGTTCGTTACTCAACACCGACGAGTCGCGAGACTCGCTCCCACGTTTTCCATCGGCTGCTAACTCGCAGCAACGGAACTCTCTCACTCACTAGCTTCCGCTCGACGCAACCGCGGTGAGATCTGCTAATTTCGGCCGCCCCGTTTTGCCATGGCGACCAACGTTTTAAGTTGCCTGGCTTGACCGACCAAGTTTGTGGCAGACTCAGCGTCCACCGCCGCCCGGTCCGCGGCCACCGCCTGACCCGCCGCCGCCCGGCCCGCCACGACTACCGCCACCAAAGCCGCCAGGCCCGCCACGACTACTGCCACCAAAGCCGCGAAAGCCAGAACCAGCTCCGTCACGCATCGCACGGAATGCTTCTATTCGACGTTGGATGTCTGACATGCTTGTTTGTGAACTACTGCCAGTGCTGCCGCTGCTGCTCGATGAATTACTCGCTGAAGCTTCTTTCGTCGAACCGGTCTGCTGCCCCAGGATCGACTCCAACGCCAACTTGATTACTTCCGGATTCACATCGCCGCGCAAGGGAGCAATCTCGACCACCTCCTCGCTCGGCTGGCTGCTGTAGTCGAGTGCCTCGACAAGTTCTCGCACTTCCTTAAAGTCCTGAGGAGTCGCCGTCACAACCAAGGAATTACTTTTCGTGTCCACCGCGATGCTGATTTTGGCTGGTTCACTCGTTGCCGATCCACCACCTCCGCCACCTCCGCGACCGCCTCGACCACGAAGGGCGTTGATGAAATCCTCCGGTGATGGCTGTCCACCACGACCACCGCCACCACGACTCGCTTCACCACCTGTGACCCGATCGGCGAACACCGACTTTACGACCGTCGCGACATCCGAGGCATCTTGATAGATCACAGGGATCAGCGCCGGCTTGGCAACCGTTTCAACATCTTCGGGACTCTCTTGAATATCGATCTTTTCGAGGATTAACTCGATCATCTGCATGTCGACTGGATTCGCTTGGATGATCAGGGCGTTGAGCCGAGGGTCGGGCACGATGTTGACCGATCCAGAGCTGGTGAGGATTGATTGAGCCCCCGTCGATTCACCACCGCCACCACCGAATCCGCCAAGCAGCCCCAACATTCCGCCACCAAGACCTCCAGCAACCGACTCGACGGCTGATGAAATCGAGCTTTCTCCGCCACCAAGCACTTTCGCGATCAACTCGGAAGCGACGTCGGCCTTGATGTATTTCAACCAGATGATGGTCGGTAAATCCGAAGCAACACCCGATGGCGTTGCCAGTGATTCCAGCAACGATTGGAAAGCGTCCAGCGCTTCGGTGTCCTCCGACGCAATCAGCATTCCTGCGGGCGTCATTTGAACGACGATGTCGGCCCCTTCCACATTCAAGCGGATGGAGGAGGAATCTTGTGGTGTTGTCGCCACCGTCGGCGTTGCCTCGGTCGCACCGGTTACAACTTGATCGACGACCAGGTGATAACGTTGCTGTGGCTGAATCGAAGCCTCGGTGGTATCGACTGGAGGAGTGTTTGCTGGCGGCGGTTGACGCGGAACGCGTCGCTCGGGAATGCCGCCGCGATTACCGTTCGATCCGCCATTGCCGCGTGAGGGTGAGAACGTACGGATTTGATTCTTGCGACCAGTTACCGGCCACAATGATTCGATTTGTTCCAGGGCATCCTCAGCAGCACGACCGCTGTAAGGAAGCAGACGAACTTTCTCACTCAAACCACCTAACGAGTCACTCCCTTCCAATTCACTAAGTAGTTTCTCGATCAAGGCAATCTCGGTCTCAGTGCCCCGGACCCAAAGCTTGCCGGTTGCCGGGTCACCATCGACGATCGGTCCATCCCCTTCACCCTCCTCCGAAACACCAAAGAACTTATTGATCGTCAATAGAGCTTGAGTTGGGTCGAGTCGACGCAAATCGATCACTTTAAAACTCGTCCCCTTGCCTTCCATTTCTGTGACGGTGGTATTGATCAACGTGTGGGTCTCAGGGCGTGCCCAGGCGATAATCGCATTGGTTTTTGGATCAATCGCAATGCGAGCTTCTGGCGTACCGGCGAGCAGCGTTTGCAGTACGTCGAACACGGTCGTGATGTCTGCCGAGCTAACCGTATGGGTTTGGAAAACGGGCTTGGCGACTTCGGCCCCCTCTTCACCATCGGGCACTTCAAGCGGCTGGTCTGCCTTTTCAACGATCGATTGCAGCAAGCCGGTCTTTCCCGGTAGGCCGGCAGCATAAATCCGGTCACCGAATAGTCCGACCGAGATTCGGATGTCATCTCCGGAATTCTCTCCCGCGTCCAAGCCCAGCAAAGGGCGAGCAATTTCTAGCAGCTCATCAGCACCACGGTTCTCCAGAACGATTTCGATTACGTTGGAGTCAGCTTGCGATGCAGTATCCAACAAATCGCGAATCGCCATCAGCTTGCCCGCCGTCTCGGTAACCTTCACCTGCCGAGCCGAATCGAGCACGATCACGCGTCCCCATGGTCCAACCATCTGAGCGATCTCTTCGCGAGCCTCGGCGGGTGTCATACTGCCCAACGGGAACACACTGCTTACGACATCGCTCTTGCCACGCTCTTCTAACTGATCGGGGGCGACGAGTTCAGCAATCTCGCTGATCATTTTGTCAGCGTTCTCTAATTCCAAATCGATCACCTGCAGAATCCGACCGCGACGCACCAGGGTGTATCCGCTTTTCATCAGCGTCAAGTTGATGACGTCCAGAGCTTCAGCAATGCTGTAGGTCCTGGTTGGATCCGAAAAGGTGAAGCTACCCGAGGGTGACTGATCAAGCTGGAGTGCGAGATCCGCCTCTTCCGCAAACCAATCCAAGACTTGTGGCCAAGGTGTCCCCGCGAAACTGAATCTCAGCTGTTGCTTGTCGGTGGGCGAAACAGGTTCAGCCGGCATAACGGGCCGCGCTGGAGCCACTCGGGTCGAGGCACTTGCTTGCGTCTCACTCACCGCAGGCGGGTCTTGAGCGACCGCCGGTTCAGCCGTTCCGGCTGGCGTCGATTCGCCGCCTGAATCCTGAGCGGAGCCAGGCGAATCTTGAGCCGCTGCTTCCGCCGTTGGGGCTGAATCCTGCGAATACCCCCCTCCAGGGACAAGCAAGGCACCCGCGAGGGCCAAAAAACAAAGATTAAAAATCGATTTCATGCTGAGAACCGCGTCGAAATTGAATGCTGTATACCAGTTCGCCATAGTAATTACCGAATCGCTGCAAACCGATCACAAAACCGGCCGGTCAGGCTCTTCGGCGGCCGCAGAGGTCGCTGCAGAACTTGTAACCCCTCACACCGTCGCTAGTTTCTGCCTGTTTCGGTACTTTCCTTTTACCCAAAACGCCCATTCGCCCTCTATTGCCACGAACAAGCCGTTTCACGTTACCCTTCTTACTTGCTAGCGCTGATCAAAGTTTCAGCACTTTAGTACCTTGGCGAACCGATCCCGACCTCGGAAGATCCCCGCACGCAAATCGAAAGGAGTCAGCCGCGGCCTCTACAAGGCCCGCGGTGGCGTTGTTTCTCTCAAGAGGTGGGCACGAAGCCCGATTGAGAGAGGCGAAAAATCGGGCCAAATTGGGATCTTCTGACCTAACGGCTAATCAATCAGCGTGAACGCAACTACCATCCCGTTGCGGGCACTGGTAACATCTTCCGCTAGGCATTCTCCTTTTTCTCCTCTGCTAGCATGCCGTAGGATGATCTAATCGCTTCAATGCCCTGGCGTGTCCGGGGAGGCTGAGACCGATTTCGTGCGTGATCTCAGCGCGATGATTTCCTTCGGTTGCTACTAAAAAACATCATGCTGACGAAGCAAAAGAAACTTATTTTGTCCGGGGCCCAGCAAGATGCGATGCGTCGAGCTGGCCAGGCAAATGCCGAATTAATGGACTATGTTCGCCCCCACGTCAAAGCTGGCATCAGCACCGGCGAGATTGACGAGCTGGTGCATCGCTGGACCATCGACCAGGGATACAGGCCCGCCACATTGGGGTACCAAAACTACCCGAAGAGTTGCTGCACCAGCATCAACGATGTGATTTGTCACGGGATCCCGGACAACTATCGATTAAAAGACGGCGATATCGTCAACGTTGATATCACGACAGTGGTCGACGGCTGGCATGGTGATCAGAGTGAGACCTTTTTAATCGGTGAGGTTTCAAAGGATAAACGGGCAGTGACCCAGTGCGCTTTTGATTGTCTGTATCTTGCAATTGACGCATTGAGTCCTGGTTGCAGCGTCAGCAAGATCGGAGAGACGGTTGTGCCTGAGGCTCATGGACGCGGCTTCACCGTCGTCCGGGAGTATGTCGGACACGGATTGGGGCGGCAATTTCACCTTGACCCCTCGGTGCCGCATTTTCCGAATCGGCAAAGCCGCATTGACCGGCTCTATCCCGGGATGTGCTTCACTGTGGAACCAATGATTAACGCGGGAAGCCGGTACACCCGGAGCGACAAATCCGACGGCTGGACGGTGCGAACCAAGGATGGTGCTGCTTCAGCTCAGTTCGAGCATTCGATTTTGATGACAGAGGATGGCCCCGAGATCCTAACCCTCACCAAGAATGGTCCGCGGCAAGGACACAAGTTTTAAACGGACGCGCGAGTCAACCAGAATCTCGCATCGGAATTAACTTGTCATTCCCCGCTCTTGCTCGGCAAGACCGTTTTCTCAGCATCATGCATTGACGGTTGCTGCCTTCGCATCGAGCCGAGCAAACTCACTTTCACTGCTGGTCAAAGTAGTGGGCCAACTCGGCTGTCGCGCGGGGTGCCGCTGAGGGCGCCTTCTTCAACAGCGGCACAAGCGATTGAAGGGTTTGTTCATAAACATCCCGATATTTCGCTTCACCGGTCTGTTCCGCAAGATAGCGAAGGTTTTCCAGCGAAACACTGTTGCCGGCGGGAATCGCACCATCGGCCGGATCTTTGAACCGCACGATCAGTTCGGGATGATCACTGGATGTGAAAAAGAAACCGCTCGCATCTTCATCCCAAAATCGCTCGAGCTGTTGGTCGGTGATTTCCCTGGTGTGGTTCAACCAGCGAGCTTCGCCTGTCGCCTGATGCAATGCCTGCAAGCCTCTCGCGAGGAACGCGTAATCATCCACATACCCATTCAGCTTTGCCTCTCCGGCGGCAAACGATCTCAACACGCGCCCATCCTCTTGGCGAAGCTGGGCCAACAAGAAATCAGCAGCCTGCGTTGCTGCTTTGATGTAATCGGGACGATTCAGAATCCTCCCAGCATCAGCGAGCCCCTGAACCATCAAGCCATTCCAAGCAGTCAGAATTTTGACGTCTGTGATCGGCCGCTCCCGCCCACTGCGAATTTCAAACATCTTGGTTCGAATCGGTTTTAGACGCTTGGTCAACGTTTCAAAATCAAGTTCACGCTGCTGCGCCGCCGCGGTAAGAGTTTCCCGGG
Organism: Rubripirellula sp.; assembly: GCA_029213145.1. Classification (GTDB taxonomy): domain Bacteria; phylum Planctomycetota; class Planctomycetia; order Pirellulales; family Pirellulaceae; genus Rubripirellula. The sequence goes on from JARGNK010000021.1 coordinate 24,057, forward strand.
GGTCGGGTGCGTAGAACTCTCCTTCAAAATTGGGTGGCCCTTGCAGATGAAAAACGTCACTCGCCAACTCAAATCCCGGTTCACTCTTCAGATCCGCAATTTCCGCAGCGGTCCAACGGTAGAACTTGCCTTCTTCTCCCTCGCTGTCAGCATCGAGCGCGCTATAAAATCCGCCGCCGGTCGCGCGGAGTTCGCGAATCACAAAGTCACCAATTCCTTCGACAACATGCCGATACTCGGCACGCTGAGTTTCAGCAAAGGCTTCCGCGTAGATGGACATCAACTGTCCATTGTCGTAAAGCATCTTTTCGAAATGCGGAATCTGCCATTTCTGATCGACACTGTATCGGTGAAATCCGCCGCCCAAGTGATCGTACATCGCTCCACTAATCATCCCATCCAAAGTCTTGGTGAGCATCATTAACGCGGAGGCACGTTTTTCTTCACCCACTGATTCACGGCGTGCGCGATCCAACAAGAAAATCAGATTGGAAGCTTCAGGAAACTTCGGCCTCCCAGGAGCTACGCCAAATCCACCATGCACCGGATCGTACTGCTCGAACAAAGATGCCATCGTCGCCAACACCAACTCGGGACCAAGTACATCGCCTCGATCTGCCTCGGCCTTCGGTGTTTGTGACGACTTGATCGCGGAAGTCAGTGTGTCAGCTTGCTGGGTCACTTTGTCACGCTGATTTTCCCAAACCTGTTCAATTTGATTGAGCACCGACATGAATCCAGTGGAGGCACCGCGATCCCCATCGCGCGCGGGAAAATAGGTGCCGCCCCAAAAGGGCCTTCCGTCTGGCAGCAAGAACACAGACATCGGCCAACCTCCTTGGCCGCTGATAAGTTGCACCGCCGTCATGTAGATCTGATCAACGTCAGGTCGCTCTTCACGATCGACTTTAATGCAGACGAATTTCTCGTTCATGACGTTGGCAATTTCTTCATCCATAAACGATTCACGTTCCATCACATGGCACCAATGGCAAGCCGCATAACCAACCGACAAGAAAACCAACTTGCCTTCTCGACGAGCCTTTGCAAACGCTTCTTCACCCCATGGATACCAATCCACAGGATTGTGGGCGTGTTGAAGCAAGTACGGACTCGATTCCTTCGCCAAGCGATTGGTATAAGTCGGCTGGCCCTCGCCTGTCGGCTCGTCAGCCAGAGCACTCGGCAGGCCGTAAAAGCCGAGGCAAAGCAAAATTATCGACAATGTAAAAATGCGACGAGGGTGATCCATGATGTTTTCCCGAACTAGATGCATGCTCCAACAAAGAACAGTGTACCGATTTTCTGTTAGCTTCGGTGTCTAGCGACTGTCACCGAAGCACAGTCACAAGGTGACTCAAAAGCAGACGTTCGTTTCCCAATCGACAGGCATTGGAAGAAGAAAGTGCGACATGGATCAAACTCGCCCATCGACTCTGCCGTGAATATCAACTGCAGATAGGCTTCTGCGATTTGGAAACCCTTCTACGATTCGGAAACCATCGTCCGGAGCGGTACGGATTTAGAACAGATGGAGCGTGATGCGATACGTGCCTACAGCACCGACAGCCACAATCGGCGGAAGCTCAGAATCGGCAAAAAGCCTGCGGTCAAGCGATTGAGGCAGAGCAGCGGCTCCGTTTTTCCCTAAGCGGCACCGTTTTAATCGGCGGCCACGGCTCGTGAGCACGCACCAGAAACCGCAAGAGCGTGATCACTTCACCATGCCTCACTCTTGAGATTTGGGGGAGCGACGTAATTTGCGGCTTCGCTGCAGACGATGAAGATCTTCCTGTTGCGTCAACTGCCCCCACTGCAATGCCTGGTCTTGCTCGTATTGTTTTCCTAGCAGCAGGGCAATCGATGCTTTAGCCATTTCAAACCCAAGATAAAACGCATGCCCCGCATCAACATTCTCAGCGCACGGATGCTGTAGCAATTGCTCGAACAGAAAAAAAGGATCTGCATGCTGCAGGTGCAACTTAGCCGCGAGCAAATGGATTTGATTATCTTGCGCGAACAAACGGTAATTATTGTCCTTTAGCGATTGCGCCATCGAATCAAGAGCCTCGGGCGGAAACGGCCGCAATTTAGCATCGCGGAGCATTACCAACTGATCAGACAACCGCTTGGGGGGCACACCGTGGGCAACGCTGTAATGAACCAAACGCCTGGCCAGATCGCATTCGCGAACCGATGTACGTGCCCAGTTGATCACCTGAGTCGTGAGGACACTTTCGATCCGAAGTTCTTCGCAAATGCCCAACAACAACAAATTGATGCCAGCCGAATCGACATCGCTAAGTTCCGTTAGGTTTCCTACCCCCATCATCATCGCGTGCTCAGGAAAATCATCTCTGGTTTCTACATACCGAATCACACTGTTCACAAAGCCGGCACCGATTGGTTCCAGAATGGGATCCAACCGCGTCGGAATTTGATGAGTAGCCAAAAATTCAGCGGTTTCTTGAAAACTTTTTTTATCACCTGGGCTATCGGGAATGGCAACCACTTCACACCCCCAGTCGACGGCTTGAATTCGGTTCGTTGAATTCACTGACAAAACCAAAGTCGCGCCCCGATCAATCGCATTCTGCGCCTCGCTCGGGTCAAATGTATCGATCGAGACTCGCGGAATTCCGTTGTCAATCAAAGCGGCAACGTAGTCACCGATTTCAGCGCATGGAGAAGCCGGGTCACACCCAAGATCGATGACATTTGCGCCATCTTCGATTAACGCTTTGGCAACCCTGACGACCTCTTCTATGGAGTACCTTGGCACATGATTGATCTCAGCCAAAATCTCGATGCGATACTGGCTTAAGTCGGGATCACTTGACTTGTCACCAAACATTTCGGGCAACTGCCGGCAGTCTTTCGGACCGTAAATGACAGGCTTTTTCGTTGTTTCGGACCAAAGAGCTTGATCACGATCACAATATCCAGGCACGATGACGTGCGTTGCTTCTTCGGGTATTTCCAGATGTCGCCGCAGCCATCGTGGTGTCATCAACGCAGCGACAGTGATCGGCATGACACCGATTGAGTAAGCAAAACTGTATCGTTCGGCGAGCTCAGCCACGATTTGTCGCACGGACGCTTCTGCCAATCGCCCCGTGACAAAGTAATAGTGATGATGCGGCTTTGGTTGAAGTAGATGATTCATCGTTACCGCTGACACCGGAGGTCGCCGAACACGCACTGGTAAAAGAGATTTTCAAAACGCTGTTTCAACATAATCGGTACAAGCGTTGACCGGCAGTCAATCCGCAAATCAGGCTTCTCGCGAGAAAGAAAAGTCTTGGTAAGCGTACCGGTCGCTATTGACTCGCAAAAAGAACTCTCTACAACTCTTCTAACGAGAGATTCTTAGATCGAGCGCGGAAATGAGTTTCGCAATCGTCGTGGCCGGGATCTCTCGTTTTTTTATGCGCTGACAACGCCTAACGAATGGATTCTACAAGAGTGTTCAATTCGGATTCTCACAAGCGTTTCCGCCACGCCAGCGAAGTCGCCACAAAGTAATTCTCTTCGGTAAAGAGTTCCAAATCAAAAATCAAAATAGTTTCTTTCGATTACGACTTTGCAATACTCGCTTTTATTGGCGAGTAGCCTTTTGTTTTAGCCAGGCATCCTTGCTGTCTGCACCAACTGCAACTCAAGACAACCGTGCATCGTGCCCCCCGAGCCGGCAACGGGAATCACGAAGAGCACCGAAATGAGCAGAATTGTCGCAACAAAAAACCACGCCGCGGCGATCCGCGGCGTGGTTAGAGATCTAGTCATCGGCCGAGTGCAGCCTAGAAACGGTTGCGACCACCGCCTAGCAATTCAGCAACCCCAAAGGTGAAGAACGTCTGAATCGCAAAGTTCGACAATTCCTCTTCGCACTTGTACTGCAGGATTAAGTAATCGCCTGGTTGTACGAGGGGTCTTGCGCGAGGATCGTTCATCGCTTTTGCCAAATCAACTTCGATCGCGATCTGTTCGTTGCATGATGTTTTTCGGAGGATGTAAAGAACTCCGGGCGGGACTCGTGTCCCAGAAGACATCATCCCCATGCCCCCACCCCCGCCCATACGTCCGCCACCACCACCTGTGTCGTTGTAAATACCCTGGCCTGCAAGTGCCATCGCTCCAAGCACATCGAGGTCGTAATCTCGAGGCAGAACCTGTTCACCACCAGGAAGTAATCCGCCCGTGTAATAAACCTCGGTCTCACGAGATTCAACATAAACAATATCGCCGTTTTGCAAACGAACGTCATCATCCGAGATGCTCGGAATCACGCCTGGCTTCACTCGCAGAGGAATGGTCAATACGGACGGATCATCTGGCAACTCAGGAGGACAGGCACATGGATCTAGCAAAACCGCTTTCCGTTGAGCATAGAAATCTCTCAGGAACTGTTCGCGTTTAAGACGATCGGCTTCGTTAGCACGAAGGATTTTCACCTGATTCTTCGACCCAAGACCGGGTAGTCCACCCGTTTGCATGAGTGCGTGCAGCACGTCATTCTCGTAAGCCTTCAATTTGATCAGACCACCGCCGACGCTTTGATCGTTGCCGCGTGCGATCTCACGTCCGCCGCCGCCAACACCGCCGCCAACACTGCCACCGCCCTCACGCACGACGATAACGCTGTAAGTGCGTTCTTGGATAATCGTTACAATGGGCCTGGCTTTCTCAGGCCGTAAAACCTCAGCGTCAATGTACGCTTCTCGAATCGCGTCACGCACCTGTTCGAGCGTAAGCCCTTCGACAGGCATCGGATCTAACAGCGGCAGCGAGAGCGTTCCGTCTTCCATCACAGCGATGGGAAACCCAATCGATGGTGGCAACGTGCTATCTGCCCCCGGAAAATTAACCGGTGGTGGCTCGGGGGGTTTTTCCGGTGGATTGAACGGTAACACGCCCTCGATGTAGACGCCTAGGATATCTCCCGGACCGAGTTCGTATTCCCGCGGTTGGTCAATCGCGAGTACGCCAATGTCGACTGGGACCAGATCATTCTTGGGCTCTGCCAAGAACTCCTGCGGCAAACGGCTTGCCGGAATCCCGTCAATTGGCTGTGTGATTGCTGTGCAACCACTCAGGCTGCTGACAACAACGCCCGCGGCGATTGTAGTGACGACCGCTCGAAGCTTACGGATCGCACGCCTGCCGGTTGAAAGTCTCGTTCTCATCCCTGAACTCTCTTCCTAAAACCCAACAACAACTGGTTTAGTTTGGCAGTCCGACTCGTGAGCCGGCCACCACAATTACTCAAACGTAAAGGGCAGCTCATTGCTGGCCGGTGCGGACGGAAGCAACTGCAACTCGTTCGCGTTCGATCCTGTTACCGATGCGGATCCCATCTCCATCGACTGGGTATCGATAAGCTCCATATTGGACGAGATCTCGCGACTCGCGATGAACCCGAGTCTCGTCGGCCGGGCATCACGTCGCACTGGTGCGTTGAAGACTGCATCAGGCGTCGTTGGAACCACCATCTCAATTTCCGCGTCGCCTGGATCAGTCATGCCCTCAGGCATTTCCACGGGAATCATCTCCGGCTTACCGTTCAGTGGATCGGCAACGCCGCTTCCGCAACTATTGCAAGATCCCCCGACGCCACCGGCAGTAGGAACGCCCATCGTCTGGATTCGCCCCCAATTGCCAATGCCCTCTTGCTCCGCAGCCTGAACGCCCATCGGATAGCCCTCGAACCAAGCGTTAACAGCCTGACGCCCGGTCGCTGACTGGTATTTCCAGCCCCAGTACCGGGCAGGAGCGATTTTCGGGCAGCATCCTAGGCCGCCCCCCGCGATTTCGACGTAGCCGTCGATAAATCCTTCCTTATATTCATGCCCGTAAGGCTGATTGCCAAAGCGGTGCTTGCGGCAATGCCACGCCTTCTCTGCCATCGCACGGTTGCGATACCCGATCATGAATTCGTCAACACAATCAGAATTCCGAAGCGCATTCACCGTCCCGCGAGTGAGCGTGCACCCAGTTGTGTCGCCGACGAGAACCCCCAAGCAGGCAATCGCGATGATCCGGCGAATCAGTTTTCGTCGCTTCCGGGTTCGTGGACGTGGGTTTTCTTCCCCCGCTTCACGTTCCGGCGTTGTGTTTCGATGGTCTGGTGCGAGGATCGCACTGGATCGACGAATCGCCATTTGGCCCCCCTTGGCTATAACGGCATTCGGTGTTTTAGTCACGCTAATAATGCGGAAGATGCAGAGTATGCACCTCTCGTATGCATGTTTTATCGCCGCTTACGCTAGCTCGGATTAGTCAAAACCGATGGAAACACCAGCTCTCAAAGAACTTGCGGGGCAAGCGACCCCTGTCGGAGTCACGTTTTGCCTGGCAGTTTAGACCGTTTCAAGCAAGATGCCGCTGGCCAAAACAGTAGGCAATCCCCTCGTAATTGCCCAATCAAAGGGGCATTTCACAAAGGGGTATTTAAAAGGCAGGAAAAAATGCCCGAGAGGAGCGTGAATCACGGGATTTTCGCGAAGGCGATCAAGTTGCCCCCGCTGCCAAGACGACCTCAGGGAAGACGATCTCAGGGTTGGGACGTTTTTCGTCCTTTTTATAGAATGACCATTCGTCGTAGACGATTTTTTTGAACGCGTGCTCATGCCGATTCTGCCTTCCGAACCAGATTGCCATCCCAGCGACCTTCTCGATCACGATGAGCGAATCGAGGATGCTTGGTGGCTGCTGTACACCAGATCACGCCAAGAGAAACAGTTGATGCGTCATCTCCGGGAATTGGATATCGCTCATTACGCACCGCAAATTCCCAACAGGCGACGGTCGCCCGCTGGCCGCATTCGCACAACTTACGCGCCTATTTTCAACAACTACGTATTTCTCTGCGGAGATGACGAGGCTCGATACAAGGCGGTTTGCACGGGATGCGTTCTCAAAGCGACTGAGATCACCGACGTCCCACGGTTTGTGGATGACCTGAGGCAGATCCAGAATCTCATCAACCTAGGTGTGCCCTTAACACTCGAGGGTCGCATGCAACCCGGGCAAAATGTTCGGGTCAAGAGTGGTGCATTTTCAGGCTACGAGGGCACGATTATTCGACGTGAACAAGAAACGCGACTGCTCGTCGCGGTTAAATTCATGGAACAGGGGGTCAGCGTCAAACTCGAGGATTGCCAACTTGAGGTGATTGCTTAATCCCGATTGGGCAAACAACGCGAGTTCACAACCGAACGCTATCATGGTCGGTGAAGTTGCCCCACTAGCATGGCAGTCTGCGAGCATGGCAGCCTGCGAGCTTCAAAGCTTGAGGAACGCCAGCTTCAAATAAACAAACCTCCTCTCACGATAGACCCCAGCTTTGCCTACAGCACTCATTACCGGCATCACGGGTCAAGATGGCTCGTACTTGACCGATTTTTTATTGCGTCAAGGCTACGTTGTCCATGGTTTGGTTCGGCGTAACAGTTCGATCTCCCGAAGCCGCCTGGAACCCCTGTTCCAAGATAAACAGATCTATGAACAACGACTTTTCCTCCATTATGCGGACCTTGATGACGCGACAACGATTCGCCGCATCTTACTCAAAACAATGCCCGACGAGATGTACCACCTCGCCGGGCAAAGCCACGTTGGGCTAAGCTTCGAAATCCCAGAATCGACCTGTCAATTCACAGCAATGGGAACGCTAAAACTGCTGGAAATCATTCGCGATCTAGAAAAAAAACCGCGATTCCTACACATCAGCAGTAGCGAAATCTTTGGCCGCCCAGAGCAGTGGCCACAGGCCGAAGAAACCCCAATGCAGCCGGTGACTCCGTATGGAATTGCCAAAGCCTTTGCGACCCAGATGGTGCGTTTGTACCGAGATTCATTTGGCTGCTACGCTTGTAACGCCATTTGTTATAACCACGAATCGCCGCGACGCGGTGAATCGTTTGTGACTCGAAAAATCTCGCGTGCAGCCGCTGCGATTTCATTGGGACAGCAAGATAAAGTCGCCCTCGGGTCACTCGACGCAAAGCGAGACTGGGGTTACGCGCCAGAGTATGTTGACGCGATGTGGCGAATGTTACAGCAACCCGAACCCGACGACTTTGTCCTGGCCACCGGCGAGACCCATCAAGTCCAAGACTTCCTGGAAGCTGCTTTCCAATCCGTGGACCTCGATTGGCGAGATCATGTCGAGCAAGACTCCCGTTATATCCGCCCCAGCGATGTTGGGCACTTAATCGGTGATTCCAACAAGGCATTAACCAAACTCAATTGGCGGGCCGAAACCCGGTTGCCGGAACTAGCGAGCATCATGGTAAGAAGTGATCTGGAATTGATGCGTGGAACGAACCCAGCCGAAATTGCCCCCGAAGAAAAAAATCGATAGGTCGTCATGTGAGTCGTTCACAATGGCTGAATACCGATTGCGATCACTCATCAACCGTTTGCCCGCTGCGACCATGAGTTCCAGCAGCCCGCCCGCAAAGCAAGGAAACATTGCTAATCACGGGAGTAACCCAAGTCACGACAACAACACAGCTCATCGAAGCAACGCACCCAGCTGCTAACGAAGGGTTCCTCTTAACGGATAGGCCGTGGGGGCATTCGCGCTATAGTTGACTGGTCCAGATGCTGGGATTGCCGGAGGCATCTGTGATGGATCGGACAGGGTAGTCAAATCGACGCTCTGGGATGCGGAAGTCGGCATGACGAAAAGCTGCGGATCACTGCTTAACAATTGGTTTACCAGATAGGTGCCAATCTCAATCCGGAGCGATAACGGTGGGCCAACCGCAGGTGCCAAGTGAATCTCCACCTTGTGAGGCAAAGCACACTGTTGCTGCTCGTAGTATGCGTGGTTGGATGCTTGGCTTTGTGCAATCAAATTACCGCCAGGCGCGTACAGATATTGATCGGTCACATAACCTCCGCTGGGATCAATAAAGCAAACACGCTGATAGATTCCGTCGGGCATCGACATGGTACTGCGAATCTCGAGTTTGCCATCGTCCCGCAATATCGGCCCGGCGACGACGGTTGCCGGGTCGATTTGAACCAGCCCCAAGGCATCCATGATCCACGTCGGATCGACTGGCAAGATTGCCCGCTTGAGCTGCTGTCGATATCGCTCATGGTTGGCGTAATAAAGAACTTTGGACATCCCTTCAGGAACTTCGAACCAGAACATTTCGTCGTTACTGCCCATGTCCAAGCCAACACCAAGAACGATCGGCAGATTCGCTCGCAAGCGGAAGCGTCGGTCACGTTGCAGGTTTAACGTTGCCTGTAATCTCGGGACGCTGGGCATCGTCAGCACTTCAACTTTGGCAGAGTTGCTGGACAACTGCTGAACACTCGATGTGCGATTGACGACTTCGGCCAGTTGCTCAAGTGTTGGTGTTTGCTCAAACACCACTGGTGGGGGTGGAAACGGCATCGGCGCCCCGCCACGACTGCAAGTCGCTCCGCCACAAACGAAACAAACACAAATCACGGCGATGGTGGTCGCTAATGATTCCCAGGGTGATTTAAATTTCAGTCGTGACACTGCCTGCATCCTTGCCGGTGTCGTGGTCGTATCAGATTGCCGTTTGTTCCGATCGCCTAGTCAATTTCGCTATCCGACACGGGATCTGATTCGCAATAAAGTAATTCGTTCAACTCATCTCGTAGAGTCTCAGCTTCACGACGACTGATCATTTGAACCGGCACTTCGATGAAGCTACCATCAGCAATCACTTCGACTCGCAAAACCTCTTCTGTACCATCTGGTTCAGCACCGTCTGACAATTCACCGCCAGCGGCATCCTGCCTCTGACTTGGGGAATCTGTCGTATTAGCAGACAATTCCCTCTTCAATTCCTGCGTTTCAACCGGTGCGGAACGAACCAGTTTCCGACGCATTAACATCAAAGCTAGCAGGTAACGGCTTTTGGCACGCGAGGGAACCGTCTCCATCTGTCGAAGCATATCAATCAGCACTTCTGGCGGCGCCAGCACCAATTTTTTCTCATCCGACATCGGCATTCGGTTTTTCCACCACCCAATCGCATTCTCAGGCGGACCTGTCCAACTCTCTGCCGAATAATCCTGCCGAACGAACTCTTCATCGCTTTCCAGCACAACGCTGTAATACCATTCACCATCGCGCAGTGGACGCGATTGTGAATGACAAACTCGGGTGCACCGACCAACTTTGTATTCGCCCAGCATGAAACATCCAACGTGAAACCAAAACCTCTACCGATCCTTGGCGACGGTAACAAAATGGCAACGCGAATCACAAGATGAGACAGTAACCAAACAATCGCAGCCGCATTATCAAGCTAAGCAGCACCAAAGCAAGCAGCATCGAAGTCAATCGGGCCGCCATTCATCATCGGGACAGCGTATTCCCAATAGACAGCCATGCCTTGGGCAGAAGCTACGAAGCGACTCCGTCTTGGGCAGAAGCTAACGAGCAGTGAAGAACCGCGTTGAAGATCCTTCATTCCCAATGGGAACGGTCACCTTGACAAAGCAACTCGGACACTTGCCGGTATACGCCGTTTTTTGAGCATTGCGATAAATTCGTCCGTAAGTTTTACAGCATTCAAACCGAATCCCGAGAAACGGACGCGTCTGTGCTGATCCGTCGGCCGGTGTTTCACGTCTCGATCGCACATTCGGATCGTTACTAGCGTCAAATAGTGGCTCATCCATCATCCACACCACGCAATGAAAATCAATCTTCCGAGATCGCCGTGTACCAAATACCGCTGGGGCTGACGCAAGCCGATTTCCAAAGCCGCTCTGAGGAGAGCCATTTTGCCGGCATTGGATCCGCTTGATCCGCCGGTCCCAGCGTGAACAATTCCTTCGCATCGCGAAGTTGATCATGCAATTGAAAGACAACGCCCCGTTGATGACTCCAGCTCAAATGACCAACCAACTGTTGGTTTGGTGGAAATTGAAATCGAGTCGACCACGTTGAATCGTCAACCTTCAACAGAATCAGGTCAGATCGAGCAGTAGTGCGGCCCACGAAAGCGATTCGCCCACTATCGGGGGACCAAGCAATATCGTCACCCAAGTTTTGATAATCATGCTGATCTCGTTCCAGCAAGCAACGACGGTGGCCATTGGCAACATGATGAACCCACAACCCATTGTCATGCAGAAAAGCAATCAACTGACCATCGGGAGACCATTTTGCAGACGATCCTTCGCCCAACCGCTCAATGATGTCTCCCGTCTCACTGATGATCCAAATTCCGCGTTCGCCCGTCTCACGTGTGCAAACAAAGCGACGGCCATTTCGTGACCAAGATGGCTTCAAACCATCGGTCAGCACACTGGACTCACCAGATTCAACATCGAAACGCACGATTTGACCCGTCGCGTCGTCAGGCCGACGACGATGGAACAACACGCTTGAACCATCTGGGGACAACACCGGCCACCCGCAATGCGGGAACTCCGGGTCACGAAACAAAAGCCGCGATGAACCACCACGGACCGGCAATAGGTGTACCCCATCAGGCCGTCGAGACTGAAAAGCGAATTCCTGACGACTGAGAAATCCGTCAGCGTCACGATCGAGCCGATGAAAAAAATAGCGTCGCTGAAGGTGGAACAAATCAAACGAGTGAAACTGAAACTCGTCATAAGACAACCGCCCGTCGCGATTTTTGTCGACCGGTTTCCGTTGCCAACTAAAATTTACATTGGCATGTAAGGACAAGCGATACTCGTCGAGCGTCAACCGCTCATCACTATTCGTATCGAAACCGTGGAAGGAAGAAGCGACCAATTGCCGACGGGAATCATCGCTAGCGGCAAACATCTCACCGGCATCTAACAAGGCGTCCAAGTTCTGATCTGCTCCGCGGAACCATTCAATTGGATCAAAGTACTGTTTGGAATCAGGGTGTCCGTATTCCGCGTATGAAATTTGACCGTTGCCATCACGATCATTCTCTAGAAAGTCCGATTCAAGATTGGCTCGATTCCACCAACCGCGATCAAATTCTTCTCGAGTCAGTGATCCACTCTGATCAGTATCGACATCGAGAAACCAGTCAAAACGCACAAGTCGCCCAGTCGGTTCGCGAAGCGGTGGCCCACCGTACCACCGATAACCAAGCTGTTGTTCGATGAAGTGTTTCGCTTCCGATCGGCTCAATCTTCCATCAGAATCTTGATCGGCTTGACGAAGAATTCGACCGGTCACAAACAGTTTGCTACCAGGTGAAATGGAGCCTAGAAAATTGGCAACAAAGGTATGAGCATTGACCAACTCGCGGGGTCGTTGATTCCAACCGTCGTACGATTCATCGAGCGCTGCAACAGCGGCAGTTACCAGATCATCAAAGGGGTCCGACATGGTCCCTCGCAGCGAGGGTGGCACGAGCCCCGAGACGGCCGCGAACTCTGCCAAGGAGAGCGTTCCACTGCGGTCACCGTCGTACAGAATAAAATCGCGTTTTAAGACCGCCGGTTCCACATCGCGAACCAAAAACTCTGCTTGCCCCAAACTGCGATCAAAGTCGCGATCTAAACGCTCGAATTCAGTGCGAATCCAGGCCGTTGCTTCCGCAATCGTCGTTACCTGCCCATGCGCCAACGGGATCACCCCGGGGACCCAAATCGACAGCAGCAAATATCGAAGACACCAACCCATCCCCCGAACATAATTGCTTGGGCCAACTCCCACAACGCATCGAGCTTGCTTTGCATCACTTGCCTATCCTTCTCACTGCTCTCCATTCAGGGGAGACGCATTCCGCTTCAAGAAGAATTGTAAATCGCCACCGTCCCCCGAACCGGTACCCCGAACCGACGACCGTTGACCCTAACCAGTACCAACCGGAGCTCAGCCCTGGCGTTACCAGTTCAGCCCTGGCGTTACCAGTCTGGGAATGGGCAACATCGGCAAGAATCTGCCTCGCTTCAAACAGACACCCCCAAACAGACACCCCCAACATTGTCGCGGTCCCTCACCGTCCCTCACCGTCCCTCACCGTCCCTTACCGTCCCTCCCTGAAAATCCCGGCATGCGCACCCCAAGTCCCAGGATTTTTTACGGGGCGGCGGCAGGAGTTTTGAAGGGTTGTCGTATCTCAATGCATCCTGGTCGCCAGAGTATCAAACAACCGCAAAATCGTCGAAAGAATGCCAAGCATTCCCTGCTGGAATTGACGGCTGCGTCATCAGAACGATTGCACCTCCCAAAATCCCGGCTGAGGACCGACCAGCATTCAAAATCCACATCGCGTCGTCAGGCGGCATTCGGTACAAGAGCAACCCCACATTTCGGGGATGAGTTTCGAACTTGAGGTTGCTCGCAAAGTCGCAAGCCGAAAACACTTTGCTCGCAACTGCATCACCTGTTCAACCACAACGGTATCTGCGATGCGTAATCTATTGATCTTTGGCATGTTGTTGATCGCTGCGTCTGCGGCTGGCTGGTTTCGCGTCAACCGGCAGGGCGATCGGACCTTGATCGAAATCAATCAAAATGAAATTCGGAATGACGCCCGCAACGCAATCAATCGAGGACGCGAATATCTGCATCGCGGCGAACAACTCGCGAGACAGGAATTTGGCCAAGCTGGACAGACCCAGTCAAATCAGCAGATGCAGTCAAATCAGCAGACACCACGGGGAGGCCAGCAATTAGCAAGTGAGCCTCAATCATGGCAGTATGACGGTCATTGGCAGCCGCAAGCTCCCGCTAACCAGTCGCAACAACAGCAGCAGCCAACCGGCACACCATGGCAACCGCCCTATTCCGCGCCACAGCAGCAGCCTTATTCCACGCCCATTCAGCAGCAAACGGGAAGCCAAGCTCCCTATTCTTCGTTCTAAACGGCGGCGTACCGGCATTTGAGTCGACATCCAAGTCAACCCGCCACGCGGTTGAATCGATCAGCGACCACGACTTTATTGCTGCCCTGTCACGACTCGGTGTTCTGTTCATCGAATACTGAAAAAATTCAGTCACTGAGCAGAGCGACTACTGAGCAGAGCGACTACTGGGCAGAGCGACTACTGGGCAGAGCGGCCGCGTGTGGGCGAATCGACAAGACCATCGTTGCCATTGTGGCGGCGTAGAGCCAATGCGAGCCGAGTGCACCGATGGCCGCAAACCACAGCACCAAAATTATTTGTCCAGTACGATTCGTCTTCGGCAGCCAAGCCAACATGAGCCCCAACGGCAGCATGAAAATCAACAGGTGGGTGATTGACTCATAGACCAGCGGGTTTCGGAAAGCGGCAAAGCGAGTCCAGTCAATGGTGCGATTTTGAGTTGGTGCCGCTAAGGCGTAGGCCCCCATCCCGTTGAACCACACGCGTCCTGCCAGCATCGTCACGCAGGTCGCTCCGGCAAGCAACGTGACCTGAGCCCCCATGACTCGACTGGCAAAGCCGGCAGTCCAATGCTTGCGATCCGCAGCAAGACTCTTCGCAGTGATTGGCCCGGGTGGCGCAATTGCAGTCGCAAACAATCCCAAGCTGAGCGCGGATTCGGTCAAGCTTGAAAGCAGCATCGCGCGGTTGGCCCAACCGACTACAAAGATCCATAACAACCACGGAATGGCTCGACCTCCACGCCCGGTGAGCGACAAGACGGACAAACAGATTCCAGCAATCAAATAAGCTCGATAGACGAGGACTGAACTACTTAAAAAAAGAGGAGAAACGATCCACCGCGCAGGTGCGGTCAAACCACTGGTCTGCAGGAAAGACGCGACGCGTTCTGAAGACAACGGCCCCTGATCTGCATACCAAAAACCGACATCCCCCCAGCAGCTAACAAAATAGAATGCCGCGATGATGGAAAGTAACCCACGCACAAAGGCCATCCGCCCAATGCTGTCAGGTGTAAACCAAAAACGGTCCCAGCGTCCCGGCACCTCTTGCTGCGAAGATTCACTCATCAGAATCCTCCTCAGGAACCACACCAGCTTTGCCCGGCACAACGACCTCGTTACTCGGCACTGCCCCTGCAGTGCCCAGCACAGCCTCTGCACTCAACCGCTGCTCTCGCAATTGAATCAAGGCCACCGAATCAGCAGTGCGGATCACGCTTGCCTGATAGAGGGTTGTGATTCCCGTATTCACGTCGGTCAGATCGGTCGGAAAACGGATCACCCGAATCGCAGTGATCGAGCTATCTTGCAACGCGATCGGTAACAGCAACTCTGCCACTAAACTTGGTTGCTCGTTCTCACTCAGCAAAGTTACCGTCGAAAGATAACGCGCCATTCGATCCGATGCCGCCAAACCAGGCAGGCCGTTGCCCCCTAGCGAATCGACCGTCTGCCATTCGCTTTCCCGAATCTGGTCGGGGTTCCCGCCAGCGGAGGAGATCTGCAATTGGTGAGGCTGCTCCGATGATTCACCGTGAGTCAAATAAACGGGCCGGTCATCGGCACCGAAATGCGGGGATCGCAGATAGGGATGCAGCAACCGCGTCAATCTCGCATGCACTGACGATGGCTCGACAACACTAGTGTAAGAGATCGCGATCGCAACCAGATGCAAAGACACCCAAATAGACAAACAGGTCCGAACACCCACCTTGGGCATGGAAGGCTCTGGATCAGGATCGGGTTTTTGGGTCTTGGTGCGAGACATGCGACCTAGGGTAATCCGAGGCAACGGAGTTACTAGCTACCAGTTGAGACACGCGAGTGACCCGATCTCGGTGTCTAACGCTCAAGTTTTTCCGGTGTTTTGCCAAGCATTCCCACTTGGTCCATTTCGAGCCCTCGCAACCGGCTCAAAAGCAACCGGCTCAAAAGCAGCTGCAACAAAAGCAATCGAGAGACTGATCACTGGTCAGCCTTGATTCAGAATTTCGACGACTTGCTCAAAATCCGTTGTATCGGCAGCAACTTCCCCATCGTGAAGGACAATGGTGCGGCGAGCATTGCGAGCGACATTCTGGTCGTGCGTGACCAGGATCACAGTGATTTTTTCATCTTGATTTAGCTTTTGGAACAACTCGATCACCTCCGTGCTCGTTTTCGAGTCCAAATTCCCCGTCGGTTCATCTCCCATCAAGATCGACGGCCGGTTTACCAAGGCTCGCGCGATTGCCACACGCTGTTGCTGGCCTCCAGACAGTTGGGCTGGATGATGGTCAAGACGATCGTACAGGCCAACCCGTTCAAGCAATTCCCTCGCTCGCTCATTTCGCTCCCGCGCAGAAATACCGGACGCGTACATCAACGGTAGTTCAACATTCTCAAGCGCGGACGTTCGGTTGAGCAGGTTGAAGTTCTGAAATACGAATCCCAGCTGTTTGTTACGAATCCGAGCTCGCTCGTCTCGATTCATCGTAACGATCTCCTGGCTGTCCAACAGGTAACTTCCGTGCGTCGGCCGATCGAGGCATCCAAGCGTATTCATCAGAGTCGATTTCCCTGATCCGGACGGGCCAACCAACGCGACATATTCGCCCAACTCAATATCGAGCGTGACACTTCGCAGAGCATGCACTTGGACTTCACCCAAGTCATACACTCGTCGGACATCATCTAATTCAATCAGCGGCATAGGAAAGAAGGCCTGAGCCCCCTATTCGTCGAGGTGACGGAAACATCCGTGGCAGACTACCCGAATCTTAGTCTGCCCGGACAAAACGTGGAATCGAGGGCGATTGAAAAGCAAAGCCAATTGAAAAGCAAAACCAGTCAGATGCCCTAAACCACAGTTAGCTGCCCCCAAATCACAGTTTGCTAAACCAGCAGTGTCGGCAGCGACAAAAGGCTGTAGCGGCAGAAGGTAATTCAATCTGCACTCGCCCAACATGGATTGGCCCTATTGCCTCGGATCGATCCAACCCCAACCAGTAGGAGCCAACCCCGATCAGTAGGAGCCAACCCTGATCAGTAGGAGCCAAACCCGATCAGTAGGAGCCAAACCTGATCAGTAAGATCCAACCTTGGCCAGCACAAGCCAACGGTCATCAGCACAAGCAACCGTGATCAGGAAAACACCCGTGATCAGGAAAACACCCGTGATCAGGGAAACGCTGCTCAGCCGGGTAGCCAACCACCCAACATACCACTCCGCTGCCGGTCACGACGAATCTATCTGATTGGGTACAATGCAGCGAGTATCCGAGAAACCAAGGTAAATGCCTCCCAGGGCGGCGTTGATGGCAATGCAAAAGTTCGAATTTTGGCGATCGAGACCGATGGCGTCACCTTCCTCGGCGACTCGCAAGGCTAAACCCCACTGTGGTTATCGGGTGCCATTGAATGGTTGCCAGTTCCAGGTTCGTGTTCATCTGCTGTTGGCATTCGCTGCACTTCTACTCGTTGGCTGCTCTGACTCGACCACCCCAACACCGACGAATGAGTCTGCGAATCTCGAACGGGTGAAGGGCCAATCGACTCCCGAGGCTGGAACGGCCACAGGTGGCAACCGCGATGCGAGTACCGTTGCTCCGCCACTCAGCCGCGAACAACAACTCGGGCGGATTGACCAAATGCTGCAAGGCGGAAAGCTAGTTGAAGCCACCAAGTTGCTGCGGGAGCAATTGCTGGTCGATCCAGAAGATGTAGACGTGTTATTTCGGCTGGCCAACATCAGCGCAGTCTCTGGCGACTTGAAAGCTGGCGTCGAGTACCTCGATCTAATTCCCGCAGATAACTTCGAAGCTGGACTTCCCGCCCTTGGTCAATCAGCTGACTGGTCTGCTCAACTCGGGAATTTTGATGAAGCGGAGCGGCGTTATAAAGCAATTCTGCAGCTTGCTCCCGATGCAGCGATGGCTCACCGTCGACTGGGTCAACTCTTCAACCGTCAGGGTCGGCGGCATGAGGCGGCGGTCCACATCCGGGAGCTCTGCAAACTAGGAGACTTTCGCCAGGACGAATTGCATGCGTTAGTCATTCTGAGCGACGCCATGTCGAGTGAACCGAGTGCACAAGCGGATGCCACGACGGACTACACTCCCATCGGACCATCAGGAAAAGCACGGGTTCTTTTTACCGAACGCCGATATGCCGAAGCGGCTGAAATGTTACGAAACGCAATCGCGACTGGAGATGCACCACCTGCGATCAACGCATTTTATGGTCGAGTTCTCGCGGAGGCCCAAGACGACGAAGCATTTCAGACTTGGCTAAACGGACTCACTGACCTCGAAACGATCAGTCAGTTCTCGGAATACTGGTCAGCAATCGCAACCCATCTGGCGGGGCGTCAGCAACACGAAGCGGCGGCGAGGGCGTTTCTCGAAGCGCTTGACCGAGACCCGACCGACTTCCGCTCGATGAACCGTCTCTACCAGATGCTGACTTTGCTCGGAAAATCAACCGATGCAGATCAATGGGAGAAACGCTGGAATTCAAATCGTAAAGTACTGCTGGCAAACAATGATATCTCAGATAGTCAAACGCCAAACGTCGAAGCAATGGATGAAATTGCTTCTCAACTGTCGGGGCTGGGACGAAACCTGGAAGCCGTACTCTGGAAGTCACTCGAGGCCTACCATCAAAAGCTACCAAGAGATGCATTGGAGCATTGGAATCGCGAACGCCAAAAACTAGTCGCGGCGGGAACCGATTTCCCCAAACGCGACAAGCGGATCTGCGACATGCAACTCACGGCCTTTACGATGCCCAACATGAAGGACATGCGTGACGCATCGATCGATCGATCGGGCGATCGCATCACATCCATTTCGCAACCGAATCCGGCTCAGTTCCGAAATGCCGCGGCAGACGTCGGTTTGACCCATCGGTATGAACTCGCACCGCAGCCGCTGGAATCCGGTTTTTCGATGTACCACCAAACCGGCGGAGGTGTCGCAGTCATTGACTATGACCAAGATGGCAATCCGGATCTTTACTTTGCCCAAGGTGCTGCTGCCCCGCCAGATTTCATCGCTGAACAATCGAATGGCTTATGGCGAAACCTGAGCGGGAAAGTCATTGATGTCACAAATCTCTCCGGCGCAACGGATCGACGCTACACCATCGGCTGTACCGCAGGCGATTGGAACCAGGATGGCTTCCCTGATTTGGTGACAGCCAACATCGGCCCGAACCAACTCTTGATCAACAACGGCGATGGCACCTTCACTGCTCGCCCGCTACCTGGCACCGAAAGCCTTGAACGCATGCCGGCATCGGTCGCAATTGGTGATTTAAACGGAGACAATCTGCCCGATTTGGTAGAGGTAAATTACATCCAAGATTCGGAAATCGCGATGCTTCCCGAACGCGAGGATTCGGGACGTGTAATCGAAGCTGTCGGACCGGCTGACTTCACGCCTGTTCAAGACCGAATCGGCATAAACGACGGCAGCGGAGCAATTCGCTTTGACTCAGCCGGTGCGGAATCATCCGAGGCGTTTCGCGGACTTGGCGTCGTGATTGCTGACTTCGATCAGCAACCGGGCAACGATATTTTTATCGGGAACGATAAATCGCCCAACCAACTGTGGGTACTTAATCAAGATTCCCAGCAGTGGACAGATGTTGCGATGATTACCGGTGCCGCCTATTCGTTTGATGGCGGTGGGACGGCCAGCATGGGAATTGCCGCTGGTGACTTTGACCACTCTGGGACTCTTGACCTACACGTCACAAATTTCCAGAACGAAAATGTTTGTTTGTATCTTGCCAAGAATGGCTACTTCCAAGATCGCGCAGCCCAGTTTCGCCTTGGTGTCCCAAGTTACCGAGTACTCGGCTTTGGGTCACAATCACTTGACTACGACAACAACGGACTGCTCGATCTCGCTGTGACAAACGGACACATCGACGACTATGCGAAAATGAGTGGACCATTCCGACAAAAATCACAGCTGTTCGCCAATCTGGGAAAGCAGTTTCAGGAAGTCACCGTCTCGGATCCGTCCGGCTATTGGTCCCAGCCTCATCTTGGAAGAGCGATGGCGAGAATCGACTTCAATCGAGATGGCAAAAACGACTTAGTCGTCACGCACTTAAATGAACCCTCGGCACTACTGATGAATGAATCAAAAACACCGGGGCATTGGCTGCAACTGCGACTGGTCGGAGTCGAAAGTGAACGAGACGCGGTAGGTGCCAAGGTCACTGTCGAATCGGAGGACCGTCGCTGGACCGAGTGGGCGGTCGGCGGCGATGGCTATCTCTGCCGCAACGAAGCAGTCGTCTCCTTTGGCCTGGGCACGGCGACGAAAATCGATCGCGTGCAGATCCAATGGCCGAGTGGAGCGAACCAGATCCTAAACAATGTCGGTATCGATCATCGGATTTTGGTGGTCGAAACAGATGACAGTTGGTTTGAGCTAGAACGGTGAGGCTGCAATCATGAAGACACTAGTGCTCCCAAGACGCTCGCGAGCAATCTCGACCATCATTAAGCCACTGATTCTGACACTCACGTTGAGCTTCGGGATACTACCCCAGGCAGGCTGCGAGACGGACGAAACTCCGATCGCACCCGCACCAGCGAAATCCGAACCGTCGACGACTAGTCCCGAGGAATCAGAATCATTCAATGGATCAAAACCCTCCAGCAACACCCCATCAGCCGAAACAGGAACCCCGTCAGCAGTAACCGACACCTCACAATCGCGGCCCAACGCAAACGCCCAGCCACCCAACAAGATCGTCAATCGCGATGCCGAGCTCGAATCGATCGGCCAACTGTTTGCCAGCGGCGACGTCACTTCGGCCGAGGCAAAGCTGAAGTCATTGCTCGTTCGAGACCCAACTGATGCAGAAGTGATTTTTCGTTTGGCGATGCTCGTTGCCAATCGAAACGATCTCGCGCAAGCGATCGAACTGCTTGATGCAATTCCACCCGACCATCCGGATGCAGGACTACCCGCACTAGGCCAATCAGCCGATTGGTGTTTTTTCTTGGAACGGTACCAGGAAGCCGAAGAACGCTACCTGAAGATCTTGGAAGTCGTTCCGCTGGCGAGCCAAGCACATCGCAATTTGGCGTACCTTTACAACCGCCAAGGTCGTCGCCATGAAGCCGCCACGCATCTTTATCAATTGTGTCGCCAGGGTGATGTCCAGCAGGATGAACTACACGCGTTGATCCAACTGAGTGATGCGATGTATACGCCGCAGGGGCAGGCCCCAGGTGATCCTGCCGAAAGACCTTACTGGCCGATTGGGCCAGCGGCCGAAGCGCGGCGACTGTTCATGGAAGACAAGTATCAAGAAACCGTTGAGGCACTGCGTACTGCGGTGACGAAAGGAAAGCAGCCGCCATCGGTGCTAGCGTTGTTCGGGCGTGCCGCAGCGGAAGCGCAAGACGAACCGAGCATTGATTGGTGGCTAACTCAAGTCGATCAACAAACACAAGAACATGCCGATTACTGGGCCGCCCTCGGATTAGTCCTCTTGTCAGAAAACCGCCTTCCCGAGGCGGGGCGAGCCTTGATCGAGGCGCTGGTTCGTGACCCGACTGATTTTCGCTCGATCAGTCGACTGCGATCCATCCTGGAATCGCTCGGCCAGCCAGAAGAGGCGATTCGCTTGGAAGAACGTGTCCAAACCCTCGAAGCAATCGCCAGAGAAAACAATCGCATCGTCGACTCCGCCACCCCGAATGTGGAGGCGATGGAGAATCTCGCCAAGTTACTTGATTCAATGGATCGTCAACTTGAGTCGACCGTCTGGCGTTTGTTAGCAGGATTCCATCAGACACTCTCCGCAGAACAACTGCAACCGCTTTACTCTAAGTTGACGAGTGCAGCCAGCAATCGCGATAGTGCCTCGCACATCCGTTCGCGAATTTGCCAAATTGATCGAGAACAATTTCCGCTCCCAGACCTCGCCTCGCTGATCAAGTCCAACACAGTAACGCCCGCTAGTCTTGGTCCACAGAACGCGAACCATCTGCCTGCTAACTTTGCAAACAGGGCAGACGAAATCGGTCTTCAACACGCTTTCCAAGTCGCCAGCGAATTGCAAACCAACGGATTCTCGGTTTACCAGTCCGTTGGTGGTGCCGTGGCGGTTTTGGATTACGACTGCGATGGCCAAATCGATTTGTATTTTTCTCAAGGCGGCGGTGATCCTCCTACCTTTCAGGGCGATAGCAGCAATCAACTTTACCGCGGTGAAGGTGTAAAAGTCCGCGATATTACGGAACTTGCTGGCGCCGCGGACTACCGCTACTCCTTAGGTGTGACTGCCGGCGATTGGAACCAGGACGGATTCCCAGATCTCGTCGTGGCAAACATCGGTGCGAACACATTACTAATCAACAACGGTGACGGAACCTTTCGCCGACAACCACTGGACGACCGTGACGACACGACGTTAATGACCACTTCACTGGCAATGGGTGATCTTACAGGTGATCAACTTCCCGACATTTTTGAAGTGAATTACATTCATGATTCACAGATCAGCAAACGCCCGCGTCGCAATCCGCAGGGGCAAGTGGTCGAAACGCTGATGCCCAAGGAATTTCAACCGGGACTCGACCGCCTGATCATCGGCAACGCTCAAGGGGATCCCACTTTTTTACCAATGGGGAAACCGGAGACCGCCGCTCGTGCCGGACTGGGCGTTGTCGTGGGAAATCTTGACCACCAACCAGGGAACGAGGTTTTCGTGGGCAATGACGTCTACGCAAATCAACTCTGGCAAAGGGACGCAGAATCGGGTGACTGGACCGATGTCGCGATGCTGATCGGTTGTGCCTATGGATTCAACGGAGCAAAAACTGCATCAATGGGAATCGCCGCCGGTGATTTTGATCGGAATGGGTGGCTCGATTTTCACATCACCAATTTCCAAGGCGAAAGCGTCAGCCACTACTTGAATGAGCAGGGCATGTATCAGGATCGGAACATTCAATTCGGATTCGCAGTGCCAAGCCAATCGGTTTTAGGCTTTGGAACCCAAGCACTCGATTACGAAAACGATGGAGATCTTGATCTGGTCGTCGCAAACGGTCACATTGAAAATTCCGTCAACAGCGGGGCCCCGTTCGAGCAACCGGTCCAGTTATTCCGCAACCTGGGAGACCGTTTCGAGTTAGCCGAAGTGACTGATGATTCGGGTTACTGGAACCGCAATCACCTTGGACGGGGCTTGGCGAGATTGGATTGGAATCGTGATGGGCTTCCTGATTTTGTCGTCACGCACCTTGGAGAGTCTTCAGCGTTGCTCGTGAACCAAAGCCCGAATTCGAATCACTGGGTTCAATTTGTCTTGCGAGGCGTCGAAAGTGAGCGAGATGCAGTGGGAGCACGCGTCGAACTCCGCGCCGGCAATCGAAAGTTTACCGCGTGGGTGACAGCGGGCGATGGTTTCTTTTGTCGTAACGAACCGATGATTTCGTTTGGCTTGGGTGAAATTGAAACGGTGGAAGAAATGACCATTCATTGGCCAAGTGGAAAAACACAGTCGATCCAAGATTTGCAAACCAATCAGCGGTTGCTGGTCATTGAAAACCAGAGTGCACCGTTTTCGCTGAACGAAGAAACGGATCGCAAACCAGTTAGTCGTTAACCGCCCCCCGAACCAAGGCGACGACTGGCCTCAGCAAGTCACGCTCACCCAGCAATACCTGCGGCTAGCGCCGAGCCGTGTTGGGTGGTGATTGATGGAGCACCTTACCGGCGGCTAGCGCCGAGCCGTGTTGGGCGGTGATTGATGGGTTACGGGACGACCGGCGGCTAGCGCCGGGCCGCTCAGGATGGCGATGGATGGAGCACGATACCGGTAGGTCGAAATGGGAAGAGCGGATCACTCGTACTCGACTTCTTATGAATCGCTTGTCGTTTTGCTAACATCGAGGTCGGAAATTACGACTCACCAATCAACGGGGCAAATGATGATTGGGTTCAATACGTATTTGATTACATGGACGACGTATGGCACATGGGTTCCTGGTGACCAACGTGGCTGGCGAAAGGGCCACCTAGGTAATCAGCCACCCCAACCGCGACTGGAAGCGTGGTGCCGCAAAGAGATGAATGAACCAGCGGTTTTGCTAAACTCACGTCAGCGGCACGCGGTCGAATCGGTTTGCAAAATGCACGCGAACGTTAGAGCCTGGGGATTGCATGCAATCTGCGTTAGATCGAACCACGTCCACGTCGCAATCACTACCAACGCAAGTCCGCAGAAAGTCCGTGATCAGCTCAAGGCAAATGCCACGCGAGCGTTGCGTGAGTTACCAGACCCAATACAAAACAAGAAGGTATGGACACGCCGTGGTGACGTTGAAGCAATCCGAGACGAGGAAAGCTTGGAACGAGTAATCATCTACATCCAAGAGGCACAGGATCGTATGGACCGAAGAGACTGAGCGGCATGGCGCTAGCCACCGGTCTCACCACACCTCGAACCTGCCGTGTTCCCCGCAGCGGGCACAGAGATTAGCCAGAGGTCTGAAAACGCATCCAGGGGCACTTACACCGGCGGCTAGCGCCGGGCCGTGTTGGGTGGTGATTGATGGGTCACCTCAACGGCGGGTATCTAACGTGGACCATCTAAAACCGATGTTTTTCGTTAGACTACCGGGGATGCGTTCCCCAATTGCTGGGACCGAACCGGCTTGAACGCAGTCTCGTACGAGAATTATGGACATGACGAATCGGACTCAAACGCTTTGCACGTTGCTGTGGCTGGGCACGCTGCTACACGTTGGCTGCAACTCAGAATCAAAACCGGCGGCAGATCCGCCCATTGCGACAATCGATGCAAGCGAGACCACGGCAGAAGGCAAAGCCACACCCGAACCTGCGAACGTCGACCACTTGGCGGTCGCCCGCCGTATGGCATCCTTGAACTACTGGGAATCCTCCGCCGATGCCGCTTACAAGGCTCTCCTCGAGGACCCAACGAATTACGAAGCGATGCTTTTGGCAGGAGAAGCCGAAGCAGAACGAGGCAAGTTCGACAAGTCGCTGGCATTAGCAAGCTCGATCGATACCGATTGGCGTCTCGGGGAACGGGCGGTCTTTCTGCACGCCCGTTCTCTTTTTGAATTGAAACGCACTTCTGAAGCAGCGGATGTCTTTCTGGCCGAACTCGAAAAGAAGCCACGACAATCAGCTCTTCGACACCGAGCCTGGCGATTACTCAATCAGGTCGGCCGTCGCGAGGATGCCTGCCGACAAGCGGAATTACTTTGCCGAATCGGACAAGCCGACGAAATGGAGTTGCATTCCCTCATCCGCCGTACAGACGCTTTTCCGATCACTCTGGAACCAGACGCTGACCCGAGTAAATATTTTGAGCCCGGCTTAGGCATGGCTCGCTGGCATTTCAGTCAGCTCGATTATCGAAAAGCCATTGAAGAGCTTACTCCAGAATACGAATCAGGATTTAAAACCGCCGCAGCGAGTGCCCTGTACGGCCGACTCCTTGCCGAGACACAGGCCGCAGAGCAGTTTCCAAGGTGGCACGCTGCCTGTGACTTGTCCGAGCTAGAAGAACTGGGTGATTACTGGGCTGCGTTGGGCACACACTTTTTCGATAGTCGCGAATATGAAGCATCAGCCAAGGCCCTGCTGGAAGCCGTACTGCACAACCCGACCGATCGAGTGAGCATCCAGCGACTGGCCAAAGTCTTTGATGCTATGGGACAACCGGAACAGGCTGAACAATTCCGCAGACGGGGCGTCGAGTTAGCTCAATGCGAACGTTCATCCGAAGCGTTGCAAGCGATCCCCGTGAGCAACCGCAGCGAGCATCAAAGAGGCTCGTCAAAACTCATGCAACATATGCTCGAACTCGAACGCCCCTTTGAAATCCTTGCCTGGGCAATCCGCGCCCATCCGAGTCGCGACATTCAAAAACGTCGGGAAATAGAACAAAAGCGCGGCGAACTGCTGAATTCCAATGAAGCGCTCGTAATGTCCAGAGAGGCCTCTCTGCTCGGTGTTGACCCGAATGACTTTAGCCTTGGGGCTGCGTTTGAGACATTACTTGCTGCCCGGGAAACGACTTCATCGCCCCCTGAATCGAAACTGGTTACGGCACTCGCTGCACCACGTTTAGTCAATGTCGCATCCAATGTGGGGCTCGACTTCCAGTGGTATCAAGATCTCGAAATCAATCTTGCCTCGATTCCGATTCATGAATCGATCGGCGGCGGCATCGCTGTGTTGGACTACGACCTTGATGGCTGGCCCGACGTCTACTTCGCGCAAGGCTCGGGGGAACCTCCGTCAGACGCCTGCACGAGATCGAATCAACTGATGCGGAATAACGATGGCAAGTTTGTTGCCGTCACACTTCCAGCGGGTGGCACCGACCTGAACTACGGATCTGGTTTGGCAGCGGGTGATGTCAATCAAGACGGCTTCCCCGATTTATTCGTCGGCAGCCTGGGACACAATCGACTCTTGATTAACAACGGTGACGGGACCTTTCAGGACGCCACCGAACGATTGGGTGAGGTGGCTGATCGGTTTAGTACTTCGTTGGCGATCGCCGATATCAACGGAGACGCTCTCCCCGACCTTTATGAAGCGGTCTACATCGAAATGGACGGTGCGTTCGTTCTGCCCAAGGTCGACAAAGATGGCCGCGAGATCCAACCCTCACCACTCGAACACTTTGCCCAATCCGATCGTTGGTTCGAAAATCTGGGCAATGGTAACTTTGCAGTTCACGAAATCACTCGCGACACGGCTCGCCCTGGGACATCACTCGGTGTAGTGGTGGCCGACTTTGACAACCAAAGCGGCAATGAGGTGTTTGTCGGGAACGATGTGCGACCAAACCATTTCCTCCTTCAAGCGGATGAGAATACGCTTCTGAATGCTGCCGATGTGCAAGGTGTTGCCAACGGATTCAGCGGAACTGCCAACGGTTGCATGGGAATCGCGGCAGCCGACTTCAATCACGATGGCACCCTCGACCTACACATCACCAATTTCAATCAAGAATCGGCAAATCTTTACTTGCAAGCGAGCACAGGCGGATTCACCGACTATGCCGTGCGTTATCGTCTTGATGAGTGGAGTCTTCCCTATGTTGGCTTTGGAACGAAGGCGATCGACATTGACCGCAATGGCTGGCTCGACCTGGCAATCACCAATGGGCACATTTTCGACATGAGTGATTACGGCGAGGGGTTTCAGCTGCCGCCGCAACTGCTGATGAACCGCGGCGAGTTTTTCGAGCCGGTCGCGGTTGACGATGACTCCGGCTACTGGGAACAAAACTACCTTGGCCGATCGATGGCGATGCTGGACTTTGACCGTGACGGAGCATCGGACTTGATGATCAATCACCTCGACAAACCGGTTGCACTCTTGCGGAACAAGACCAACACGAAGGGGCGCGAATTGCAGTTAGAACTCGTCGGCACAACCAGCGAACGAGATGCCATCGGTACTCGAGTCGAAATTGCCGTAGCCGGCCAAAGGCGAACGGCTTGGGTCACCGCGGGTGATGGCTACCTCTGCAGTGATGAGGCGTTCGTTGAATTCGGGCTGGGACTCGAGGCGGAAGTGACACGATTGGTGGTGTATTGGCCATCTGGCAAACGACAGGAATTTGCCGGGGCAACGCCCGCCGGACGATACCTTGTCGTGGAAGGCCAGCCAGACCTGGCCTCACGTTAATCCATTCGATGCGGCAAGCCTGGTACCCTGTTGAGCGGAAAATTTTCCAGTATTATGGAAGCCGTACTGACTGCCTTGATGGCTGCCGTCGGGGCTCACATTCCCGTTAAGCTTGGATGATTTGATGAAAAAGCTACTGATGTTATTCACCCTCACACTGAGTCTTGGATTGATAGGATGCGGCTCGAGCACCGAAACGACTGTCACGACGGGTCAAGCCGAAGAGTCGATGACAACATCCCAGCAGGATGAGTACGAGCAAATGATGCAAGCCGGCAATGGCGGCGGATCGGGATCAGGCGCAGCGGGTGCCGGGTCAGGTCCTGCAGAAGGCAATTAATCACCTCGTTGGTGGTTCCCAGGGGAGCTGAGACATACGATCCGTCACCGCGGTAACGGATTGAACGTACAGCTCCTTTTTTCATGCGCTGACACCGATCAGAGGTGCCACCAAACGAGACAGGCACTTCACACACAGAACGCGACCAAGTTGGCTCGGCTTCAAGCAGATCACATCTACCTACCGCATGTCACTTGGCGCCCATGTCACTTGGCGCCCATGTCACTTGGCATCCGGGTAACGCAAAAGCGTAAATGCTTCTCCGGACCCCTGAACAATCAACTGCTGAGCATTCGCCGGTAGCGTACCGATTTCATCGACCGAGCCATCCTGCCAAGTCACAGAGACATCGGTCACCTCGTTCGCTTCTCCGATACCCGCGATCAACGTCTTTTCGTTGCTGCAAAAGTAGCCGTCTCCCGAGAGCATCCACACCACCCGCCGCTTGTCGTCAACTGTAAAACGAATCACCGCACCTACGGCATCGCGACTGTTTCGCGTCGCAGTCAACTTAAACGCGATCCGATTATTCTGATCAGCCGACTCGTTCATCAATAAGCTGATCTGTTCGCGAGTGTGGGTCACAACCAAATCATTGCTTCCGTCGCGATTCACATCGCTTATCCATAACGCGCGACCGACGTGACTGTTCCGAAAATAATCACCCCATGCATCGTCGTCGAGTTCGGCGAACCTCCCATCACGATCGCGACGAAAAAACTGAATCGGTTGCGCATAGGGACGATCCGGGTCCATAAACTCACCAATATTACCGTTGGTGATCACCAACTCGTCGATGCCATCATTATCGAGATCGATCGCCTGCGTACCAAAGCCAACCAGCGAGAGCGTCGGTTCGATCAAATTCAGCTTGGCCGTCTCATCTTTCCACAGCCCTGGCGCGATCTGTTCGTAGTAGATGTTGTATTCGCGGCCGAACCCAGTGACGTAGAGATCCAAATCCCCATCGTGGTCTAGATCACTGGCGGCAATTCCCATTGAAGCTTGAGCGAGTGACCTGCCATCTACCGCAACACCGCGGGCGGAACCGCTATCCACAAGCTTTATATTGCTCGAACTGCTGTCACTGAAACCTGCCTGAGCATAAAAAGAATTCCGGGACATATCATTGGCGACAAAAATCCCCAGCGACCGCCCATCCAACGCGCCCGCAAGGACTCCTAGCCCCCGTCCCGGCACAGGATCGCCAACCCATTGCTTGGTAACCTCCGCGAATTCACCGCCTGGGGAACCAGCAAAGAACTGATCGGTGTCAGCCGGGAACGTCAGCGGATGACATGGCCCTAAGTCACCGTTTTCTTTGGCACAAGGATCTGGCAATTTTGCAACGGGGAGGCAGTACTGAGTCGTGATTAAATCCGCGACCGCATCCCCATTCATGTCAACGAACGCCCCGGAGGTCGACCAGGACCGGATTCGATTACCAGCAAGATTCTCGGTGCAATCGGTAAATGTTCCATCCCCATTGTTTCGCAACAAAAGGTTTTCACCCAAGTTGGCAAAAAACAAATCTGCAAACCCATCCTCGTTGAAATCGCCGACCGCCAACCCCTGGCCATAATGCGTGTCATCAATGCCCGCGATCTTTCCAACCGAGACAAACCTGCCTTCCAGATTTCGCATCAACTGGTTCGGCAAGGAATCCATCTCCAACATCGATCCACCCGCATTCATCACCAGCAAATCGGGCCACCCATCCAGGTCGTAATCAAGCGATCCACCACCGGTACCTGTCGATCGGATCAATGCCGCCAAGCGAGGGTCCGAAGGGTCGTTCCCATCACCCACACCGCTCAAACCAACCTGATTGGTCACGTCCTTCATCAGAATGTGATCATGCATCACAACCCGTGGCACGATCAAATTATTGGTTGGTTCACCCCGGCCGGCATTGATGACAGGCAGGGGGAGTGTCGAAAAGTCCAGCCGATGTGCTGGCGTTTCCTTCGCGAACCAACTTTGATCACGCTGTAGCTTCGCAACGATCGCGCTGCGAACCGCTTCCAGTCGGTTACTTGGCTGCTTCGTCATCGTCGTAGCTAGCGCTGACCACGCTTCTGCCTCCCAGGTCCGACCGACCTTCGCAAGTGCTTCGGCTAACTGCATTGCCCCGGTTTGGCTCTCCATGCTGCCGGTGAAATCGTTGAAGGCCTCGCGAGCGGCAAGCAAATTATTGGCGTGCTCTGCGATCACTGCGACTTGCTGTTCGGTGACTTCGGTTGCTTGCGGCGAATCGGATGCTCGTAACCGCTGAATTGCAAGGCGAAGACGATCCCAAGCAATGCTTTGGTTTGGATCTCGGCGGGTTGCTTCCCAATAAGCTCGCACCGCTTGCGCTGGCTGTTGTTGCTCCATCGCAAAGTCGCCCAAAGTCAGCCAGTGATCGGCAAAGTCGCGACTGCCGGGAACCGATTGCTCTACCCAGGCAGGGATATCCGACCATCGCAAAGATGCTACTAAGGCTTGCCCATACATCGCATGCGCGGGCGCGAAGTCGGGATGACGCTCCAGCATCTCCTGCAGTACCTCAACGGCTTCTGCCGCATTCCGCCGATATAGCAAGACGAAAGCATCGGCGAGCCGACTGCGCAAATCATCCGGGTTCCGCTCCTCCAAACGTTCGGAGGTTTTTTCGGATAAACGCCGCGACCCAGTCTCCGTCGTTGTCACCAATAACGCCAAGGAAAAACTTCGCTGCTGAATCAGTTTTTGCAGATGTGGCGGAATCTTATCGGTTCGCTGCATCTCATTCCAAAAGCTGACCAGCATCTGCCGATGCTCGTTTCGGTTCGGATGCTTTTGCAAAGACGCTTCAAGCAGCTCAATCGCGGGATAGATCTCCCCGACCCCCGTCAAGCCGCTAACAGCCATCTCGACTCGGGAAATTGGCTGATAATCAGCGATGCGTGCAGCTTCTGCCAACATCCCGGCAGCTTCCCGCTTGCTGCCTTGGAATGCGGTGATCGCGGCCGCCATCGCGATCAGGTCGGGGTCGTCGGGGCTCTCGATCAAAGCCAACTTTGAATATTTGGCGGCTGTCGGCCAATCGCGGGCTGCCACGGCGGCCCGCATCGCAACGGCCGGATCAGGCTCCATCGAGCTCTCCGCGACAAGCTCCTTTCCCTTCGGTTCGATTTCACCGGATCGGTCGGATGCTGCCCGGTTACATCCAAGCGAAACCAGGACCAAAAACGTGAGGAAGGAGAGACAGAGGCCCGACTTTCCGTGATTATCGAGCTTCCGCGATAAGGGGGCGTTCAGACCCCCTTCCTCCAGCGAAACCCCAACGAGTGACCACAAAAGAGCCCTTCGGTCGCGATTAACCACATATCCTCGACATAAAAGCCGATAAAATTCCCTTAACACCGTGGCCCTTCAGGTGGGATTGGGGTTAGATTAAGAGAGTATGAAGTTGTCAAGCACCAAATCCTGGGGCCGCAGTCAACTTTCTTGTCTCTTTTTTATTTTCATTTCTCGGAGGAACTAGATGTCTTTACGCAGGAAGACGTCAAGTGGTTTCACACTAGTGGAACTGCTGGTCGTAATCGCCATTATTGGCGTACTTGTAGGGCTTCTGCTGCCGGCTGTACAAGCCGCTCGCGAGGCAGCCCGTCGGATGAGTTGTAGCAACAATTTCAAGCAAGTTGGCTTGGCAATGCACAACTACCACTCCGCATACAAGCAATTGCCTCGCCACTACGGAGGCACGGGACTCGGCATTCTCGATGGCAACAATGCCTGGTGGGAAGGCTCGAGCACGACGAACAACGAAGAGCTCAGCGCCCTAGTTGGCCTGACTCCTTTCCTGGAGCAACAAGCTCTCTGGGAAAAGATCGCTTCCGGTGGATCGGAAACAGCGCTCGATCCAAACGGCAATCCGTACCCACTACCACGTGCAGCCGGACAACTCGGCTACTGGCCACCGATGGGGCCGAATCCGCGCCTCGATCGAAACGGTCAAGAATCACGCCGGTTTGTCCCGTGGGTTACAGAGATCCCGACCCTGCGCTGCCCCAGCGATCCAGGCGAAGGCTTGCCGGCCGGCGGTCGAACCAACTACGGTGTTTGCCTGGGTGACTCCTGGACCCAAACTTGGGATCACGGTCCTAAGAATCACAACCTGACAATGGGTGACAACTGGCGTGCGAAATATTTCACCGCTGCCGACCGTGGAGTCTTCTCGAAGCGGAAAGACACGAAATTCCGCGACATCTTAGATGGCTTGTCCAACACGGTTGCTGGTGGCGAAATCATCACTGACCTTGGCGACCTCGATAAGCGAAGTGCACTCGCTGCACCCGCGCAAAGTTGGGTTGTCGATGACAATCCTATGCTCTGTGTCGAGCGTCAATGGATCGATCCAGAGCGTCCGAATTTCTGGTGTGGTCCAACTGGCCAA
Source organism: Rubripirellula sp. (assembly GCA_029213145.1). Taxonomy (GTDB): domain Bacteria; phylum Planctomycetota; class Planctomycetia; order Pirellulales; family Pirellulaceae; genus Rubripirellula. The sequence continues at coordinate 56,343 of JARGNK010000021.1, forward strand.
AATTGCAACCAGCCCGGACGCCTAATGGACGGAGACAATGGCCGTGGAATGAACTGGGCATGGGCAACCATGTCCATGACCGCAGTTCACACCATCCGCCCGCCAAACTCGGAAGTTTGCACCGCGCACTGGTACGACAATGTTGGTACGTCACCGCCAAGTAGCCGTCACCAAGGTGGTGTTCACATCCTGATGGCCGACGGTGCTGTTGTCTTCATCACCGACTCGATTGAAGCTGGTGATCAGAACGCTCGAACCATTGGGCACCCTTGGGGAAGCAATCGCCCATGGAACGCCGGTGCCAAGAGCCCCTACGGCTTGTGGGGTGCACTCGGTAGCCGAAATGGCCGCGAAACGATCGAAGAGCAACTTAATCAGTAGTCCTAAAGATCATTTGCCGATCATTCAGAAACCTCGCTCCTTTGTGGGCGAGGTTTTTTTGTTGGCTGGAGAACCAACCGGGATACCCTTCGGGCGGAAATCCCTGATCGTTTGATGGGGAAGATCCCGTCGAGCCGGTATATTGAAGGTGTGTGTTTCCCGTCGATCTCGCTACAGCGAATAAAGCCTTGAAACCGAGCCGTTCAACCTCACTCGCGCTGATCGCTTTGAGCACCTTAGCGGTCTTTTACATCAGTCTTTGGCGGGAATTGCCAGCTGGAGCTCAGCCGCCGGTCGGTGCTGAACCCCCGCAGACGAACTCGCCTCTGGCAGTCGAACCGGTTAGTGGCAATCAGCTCAATCGCATCGCCGCCACCACCGCGCAAACACCGATTAACCAAAGTGCAACCTACGTGGGCAAACAGGTTTGCAGGGAATGCCACGCTGAGAACCATCGCCTGCACGCCGCACACGGCCACGCGCACACATTCCGCGCAGCAGACGATCCCGAGGTTGTCGAGAAATTCTCAGGACGCACCTACACCACGCCGGAAGGCTATGGAACGTACACCTACGAATCTGGCAAAGACGGATTGCTCGCCAAGATTCCAGCGAAGTTTGGCGATCAACCTTTTCAACTACAGTACGCGATCGGTTCCGGCCATCATGGAATGACACTTTTGTCGCTCGTACCCGACCCAAAGGAAGGAACTGTGGGAATCGAGCACCGTGCGTCGTGGTATCGCAATGGCGATCAACTGGGAGCCACCCCCGGCCAACTGCACACCCAACCAGAGACACTGAGCGAACTTTTCGGCCAAAAGCACGTTGGCGAAGTAATGCGGAAATGCGTCGATTGCCATGTAACGACGGGAACGATTGAGAACCAAGGGATCGTCAACCTGACCCCCAACGTGAATTGCGAAAAGTGCCATGGCCCCGGCAGCGTGCATGTCCAACAAGCCCGCAGCATGAATCCACCTCCACCATTTTCGGTGGGCAAACAAGACTGGAATGCGGAAGCCGAAATTCAACTTTGCGGCGACTGCCACCGGATGCCCGCCGCAATCTCACAAACAGAGCTTCGCGAGTACCCCAAACCATTAACACGTTTCCAGCCGATCGGATTGCTGAGAAGCGAGTGCTACCTCGAATCGGAGGGACAGCTGAAATGCACGACCTGTCACGACCCCCACACCACAATTACAGCGATCGAGCTGAAGGTTTACGTCGATAAGTGCATCGAGTGCCATCACTCCGAGGCGACAGCGTCAGAGCTTGTGACAGAACCGATAACAACCACAACATCGCCAGCCAAGCCTCACACGGTCTGCCCAGTCTCGGCGACCACGAATTGCATTGAGTGCCACATGCCTTCCACAACGATTGACGATTACGGAACCGAATTCCACGACCACTGGATCCGTATCCATCCTGAACCATGATGCAAAACGCCTTTCGAAAGCCCTCCGATTGGAACGATCACGGCCTCCCAAGACTGGGCATTGGGTTTGATCAGGCTAGAAAATTCGCAGTCATGTTCACGGCCTGCCTGCTTGGTCTGACGATAGCCGGCTGCGGGAGCGAGGCTGATCAGCAGTTTGCCCCGGAACCTTTTGAACCGATCGCCCCGACAGCAGAGAAAACAATCGAGGCTGAATCGACGGACGTTTCACCGCGAATCGCCACCACTGCACCAACTCCACCAATAACCGCCAGAGAACCACTCTCTGTTGAAAGCCTCGCCCCTGCTGAGCGTTTGGCCCCTGCTGAGCGTTTGGCCCCTGCTGAGCGTTTGGCCCCTGCTGAGAGCTTGGCCCCGGCTGAGAGCTTGGTGGAAAAAGCCATTGAGCTACTGGAAATCGGGGAAAGTGAGTCTGCATTGAAAGTGGCATTCCAAGCGAGAGAACTCGCGCCCAACGATCCCAACGTGCTGTTCACGGTCGCTCGCGGACTCGCGGCTCGAAGGCGTTTTCACGAAGCGGTTCGAACGCTTGACCGCTTGGCCGCAGCCCACCCGGAAACTTGGCTTCCAGCCATCGGGCAAACCGCAGAGTGGCTGGTTGAAATGGGCGAAACAGAAGAGGCTGAAAAAAGATATCGAGCGCTCCGCCGTGAGGTGGACGACGCCTCGCAGTCGTTTATCGACCGCCAACTCGCATTGATGTTTTTGCGTCAAGGTCGACGCGTGGACGCGGCAAAAATCTTTCAGACGCTTTGCGCCTCCGGCGACATTAACTTGCCTGAGCTGATGATGTTGCTGAGGATTTCAATTCCACTCTCCGATCGAATGAATTTGCCCGAGAACGTGGACCCCATCACTCCATTGGGACGTGCCCAAGCGGCGATAGGGCGGGGCGAATGGAACAAGGCACAACGAGATCTTGATCTCAGCGAGCAAACAGATGAAGTCGTTGCGATGCGTGGTCGAGTTTACGCCCTGCAACAAGAGCAAGAAAAGCTGAAGCAGTGGGCCCTGCGTGAATACCCCAATACGCCCGCCAATCCGGAGGCAAGCTTTGCCTGGGGCGTCTATCAATTACAAATCGAGGACGCCAATCAAGCGGCAAAAGCACTTGCCTCGGTCATCATCGCTGACCCAACCGACCAAGACGCTTACCAATGGCTCGCGAAATCCTTGGTAGCGCTCAACCGGTCAAACGATGCAGACCGAATCGCAGCACGAGCTGAACTAATCGGTCAGACACAGACGATTGGAAAAAAACTTGCCGACGGATCAGTTACCGCAGATGAAATGCGAAAGCTCGCTGGCTTACTTGAACAATTACAACGTCCGCTCGAGGCACTTGCCTGGAGAGCGATGCGGGTCAGCTTCGAGCAATCGGGCGGGCACATCGATGCTGCCCAAGCAGCCAAAGCTTACGCCGAAATCGAACGCGTTCGTCAAAAACGGCAACGAGATGGAACCACTGAACCCGACCGAACGTTTGTCCTTTGTGGTGTCGAACTAGAACTTCCCTAGCACTTGAACTTCCGTAGGATTCGCCGAGAGTATGCACTCCGACACCCGCCATCGCTTCTAGAAACTTTGATCCGTCAATCGGATATACCAGGAGAGACAAGACCAACTGGCGAGAAAGCCTGCGGACGCCCCAATGGGCCAGTAACTGGTTGACGCAGGGAGCTAATTTTGACCGGGCAAACGTTAGCTGAGATGTGCGAAAACCCGGCCAATCTAAGAGAAGGGTGGCTGAGGGGATTCGAACCCCCGACCCTCGGAACCACAATCCGATGCTCTAACCAACTGAGCTACAGCCACCGTGTCACCTAATCACGAGGGGTAATTTATCGAATTGTTCGATGGGCTGAAAGTCTGTTGCCACAAGGTATCGAGCATTGTGCAAAAAATCGCTCCTCTATCAGGCCGGTCTGAACCGTCACAGCCTGAGAATTCGGCACCCGCGTATCGCCAGATTCAATAGCGAAACCTGGACTTTTCCGGGCAACCGTTGCTGCGGCTAACAACAACGATCAAATGACTCCTACCAACCAAGTTCACAAAGACGGACTTAGGTTGGGCAATCCGATCAGATTCGCAGCCCGATAGACAACGAGAGTCTCGTATGAAGCTTTTGGTGGACAGACGCGACAGTTTGCGAATCGAATGCACAATTTCAACCGAATGCACAATTATTGAGCAGCTCACCGACTTGAGCTGGCCGCCGAGTCCGCGTGGCATCGAATCCTACCCCCCGGTAGCGAGGCATAACTCCTCTAAATCGCCTATTCCTCGCGTGAATTCCAGAAATATCCGATTATCATTCGATTCGGTACGTAAAATGTTGTGCATTAGACGGATAGGCTCGGATGTAAAGCTCTTGATGTGCGGGAATTGAGGAACATAAATTTTTCTTATTTTCCCTCGGATTGAGCGCTCGGGAGTTGACGCTTTGTGATTTTCCTCTGATCCTAGGGTTTTTCCGTTTTCACTAGGAATAAATCTTCATGAATAATGCTCGAAATTTACTGCTCGGTACGTTTCTGTTCGCAATGCCGATCGCTTTCAGCGGTTGCGCCAAGGAAGAAAACACAGTGGTTCAGGGTGAAGTAGCGGCAGACGTTCAGGCGAACAGAGACGCCCGTATGGAAGAGTCAAAGGGTGATTTCAAGCCAGATTTCACACCTGGAAATTAGTCTGTTTTTTTTTGTTCTTTTTCAAGAGGTCGTTTTATGAAAAACTCTCGAACAGCGTTCACATTAGTTGAACTGCTGGTGGTTATCGCCATCATTGGCGTGCTTGTCGGCTTGCTTTTGCCAGCCGTTCAAGCGGCCCGCGAAGCGGCTCGCCGTATGAGCTGCAGCAACAATTTCAAGCAAATTGGCTTGGGAATGCACAATTATCACTCGACGTACAAACAGCTGCCACGCCAAGGTGCGGGTACTGGCAAGAACGTCAATTTCTTCGGTTATCCGAACGCAACCGCTAACAACCAATCATTAAGTTACTTGGTTGGTTTGCTGCCGTTCGTCGAGCAGCAAGCCTTGTGGGAGCAGATTAGCAACCCCAACGCGGAACGTGTCGATGGAAACACGAACGCTGGTGTTGGCTCGGTGAATAACCCATGGCCAGCGATGGGGCCAACACCTCACAACTGGGGTGCTGGAACCCAATACATTCCATGGCGAACCGAGATTCCTACGTTCCGCTGTCCAAGCGATCCGGGTAACGGATTGCCTGCAGGTGGTCGAACCAACTATGCAGCATGCCTTGGCGATGCGAGTAGCTGGAATCACACCGGCATCCCTTATTACTATCTCAACGAGCCTAACTCGGCAGAGAACTTTTTGTCGCAACAGCTTCGAGCATCCGGTCGTGGCGTGTTCGTGACTCGTTCGACGACTCGTTTCCGCGACATCCTTGATGGCTTGTCCAACACGATCGCAGCGGGTGAAATCGCGACCGATTTAGGTGAGCGAGATATTCGTACGGCAGCCATGAATGGGTCCTTGACCCAGGTATCTGGTGGCGGACTGGTATTCGACAACTTGTTTTGCCGACCCTACCGAAATCCAGAGAGCCCAACCCGTTGGCAGGATGACATTCCTGAAAACCAAATCGCGCCGGGCACGCTCACTTACCTGGGTGATGACGGACGAGGGTTTGCTTGGGCACAAAGCCTGACCTGTTCAACAAACATGAACACCATCCTTCCACCGAACAGCGAGTTGTGCGCTTGGGTGGCTTGGTACGGAGAAGGTTGCTTGCCACCTAGTAGTCAGCACCAAGGTGGTGCTCACGTACTGATGGCGGACGGAGCAGTGATCTTTGTGACTGATTCGATTGAAGCGGGTGATCCAACGATCCCAGCCGTTCACAGAGGCGGAACTGGTCCTTCAGCTCCCGGCAGCAAGAGCCCTTACGGCTTATGGGGAGCTCTTGGGAGCAAGGCTGGCAAAGAGACTGTTGAAGAGCAGTTGAATCAGTAGACCCAGTTCTTAATCGTTTGAATTCACGAAGCGGGGGGG